>JBEKPA010000021.1:0-21442 GCA_049521195.1 Occallatibacter sp. | reverse complement strand
GGAAAACAGCGATTCCCACCATCGCAGCGCCGCCGCGAGCGTTCACCGCTGAATTCGTTGAAGATGAATCGAAGCAGCGCCAGTGGGGTGCGTTCAACAGAAAAAACCGGCTCTACATCGAGGCTGTGCCTCTGAAGCGCGTCGTGGTGGACATCGAGCGGTTCCTCATGCCGCTCCTGACCGGGTTGACGACCGCTGGGGATTGGAATAGCTCATGGCCCGCGGGGGGCCCCTGGCAGGATTGACCATCTCCACTCAGCCACAGCCGACACGAAGGGCCGGCGTTCCGAGAAGATGTCCGATGTCCGGGCTCGGGTGTGGGAGAATAAGGCGCGGTTGTCCATACGCATACTTGGCCGCTGTTGCGGGCCGCCGTTCCCGGCTCCTGCGCCGGCAACTTTTGGAGTATTGTTTTAGTGACGCATTTTGCGCTCGTTTTGCGCAATCTGCAGTGAGAGCGGTTCTGCTCCCGGAAAGGTCAGGTTCCTGTCCAGATGATTACACTGAGGCAATATTCCGTGTTCTTCTCGTTGTCCATCCTTGCTCTTTGCGCCTGCAGAGCGAGCACGCAAGCGCCGGCGCCAACTCCGCTGACGACCATCACAGCTCCGCAAGGGGGCAGGATCGTCTATGGCGCCGTGGCCGGAGCCACCACTCAGTCGGCCGTCCTCACCAGCCTCCTGGCCAGGGTGCATAACCTCTGCGGCGAGAAGCCGCAGATTGGGCGAGTCTTCCAGTTCACTGGAACCAGCTCCGTCGGGGTCTTCTTCACGGTGACGGACCACCCGGAGGGAAACATCCCGCTGGCGGGCATGGTAATTGCCAGATCGACCGGGCCCAACCAGGTGGATGGGGCAATGATCTACGACGTTGCGTCGCGCTTCGGCCAGACCGTGAATCCCATGCTCCAGCAACTCTCCGGGGTTTGGCAGCAGGGGGGCCAGGCGGCGGCTTCCGGCGCGGGAGTTGCGCCTGCCGCCGGCGGCTCCACTCCGGTTGCGAGCCCCACCCCAGCGGCCGGCGCGACGCCCGCGTCGTCCGTTCCACTTCACCCCGTCACCGCGCCGGATAACTCGGCAAGCCTCTCAGTCCCCAACGGGTGGACGGTGGATCCCCAAAGCAGCCATGGCGCCATCATCGTGCGCGGTCCGAACGGCGAGCAGGTGGGTCTTGAGATGAACCGCGGCGGTATCGATCCCACCAACCCCTTCCGGGCCAGGAATGATGCGCACGGCCAACTCGAAGGACCCGGAACCGTGGTCTATGCCTTCCGCGGCGATCTGACCAAGGAGTTCGTTCCCGTCTTCCAGGCATGGCGAATGGCAGGCGGCCAGGGCCCGGCGAAGATCCAGGTGGACAAGATCCAGGAGATGCCTGAGCCTCAGGGCGTCCACGGCGTGATGGCCAGCGGGCAGATGGATCCTGACGGCAAAGGAATGCAGTTCTTCAGCGACCTGATGACGGTGACCGATCCGACGCGCGACTACGGCACATATTCCGTGACTCTCAGCCATGCGCTGCTGCCCCTTGCGATCGCCGACAAGGAGAAGCCAATCGTGAACTCGATCATCAAGACCTATCAACCGAACATGCAGGTGGTGAACGCGGAGAACGCGAAACTGCTGCAGCAGAAGCAGCAGTCTGACCAGCAGACGCTGGCGGCGGCGCAGACGAGGGTGAACCAGATCAAGCAGATCGGCGCGCAGGCCACCGCCCGCATGAACTCGACCGAGGCCTCCAACTCCGCCGAACAGGCCTCGTGGAACGCCGGCCAGACTGCCAATGCGCAGAACGGCCAGGGCTTCAGCAACTACCTGCTCGATCAGTCGGTCGTCCAGAACAACAGCACCGGCGCCCACGCCACCCTATGGAACAACGCCGCCGATGGCCTGGTGCAATCCAATCCCAACAAGTACTCCTACGTCAGCAACCCCAATCTTATTCCGGGAACGGATTTCTGATTTTCACTCCGCCGCCGTCCGCATGGCGCAGAGCTTCCGTTGGGAGCATCTGCGCCTGCGGGCGCCGGCCAAACAGGATGACGCGGGAAGGCTCCGCTCCTCAAGGCCGCCCACGCGGCCAGGTCAATCTTCTCCAGCTTGGAACAGAGGGTCCAAGAGGCGGTGCGAACCCATTCGGCGGCCAGCGCGTTTGCCTCCCTGACGGCGTGGCTCGATTCTTGCCGCGAGCGGCCGGAAATCACGTGGCAAGAACCCGGCTTCAAACTGACCGATCTACTGGAACCACCTCCGAAGGCAACTCGTCCTTGCGGAGATGGATACTCCTGTTCAGGTTGCAAACGAACATGAAGATTCCAATTCAAGTGTCAGGTGGTTCCTGAACCAACATCCTATAATTAGCGGCAGGGGGGAGGTAAGTACAAATGATCCAGCCAATGTCGCTTGATGTGGTTCTTCGGGAATTCTCTGAGGAATATAGGGCTTGGGTGATACAGGCCAATAGTGGAAGATATCTCGTGATTCCGGACAATCGTTTTCCTGGCCGAAGACCAGTCGCTTTCTTCAAGAGCAGATATGATGCTTCGCGGCTCTTAAAGGCGATTTTGAAAGTGAGGCCAGGGCTGGAAACTCAGATGCCCATTGAAGTTGACGTGCGCCTCCTCGAAACTCTACGCGGGATCGCAGCCAATAGAAGTCGAGCACAAGCCGACAGCTTTGTCATCCTTTCCCCGAACGAAGTGTCCGATCTTATAAGTCAGTTCAAGCCAAAGGCAAGCAGTTAATATCCTGGTGATATTCGACGCTTGTATCGCAATAGCGACGGCGTGAGAACTTCCATAACTAGGACCGTGGCATTTAGAAGGCTGGGGCTGGAGCAGGAAAGAAGGAGCACGCTGCGTCACTGATCCGAGGTCTGTCGATTTGAGCAATGCAGGGCCGCATCGGCCCAAACCACCGCCTCCGCATAATACCAGGTCATCTTTTCCAGGTTCAATCCATAGGCATGGATGATAGCATCGCACTCGTCCCAATCTCCATGCTCGTAAGATTCCGCCCAACGCAATAAGCTGCTTTCGCGGCTCACCGTGCCCATCAACGCTGCCCGAATCTCTTCCCGTAAGGGCAGGCGTGGTGCCAGGTTGGTCATTGGAATGCGCAGCATTGCCGGCAGCAGGCTGAACATCCCCAGCAGGTACTGCTCCCCTTGCCCCAACCCGCAAAGACCCGAGGCCAATTCGCAGAACCTGCCCCGTACAAAGGCCATCCGAAGGATTTCAGGGGGCTGGTGGGCGTTGAATTCGCTGGTGATGGCAAGGGTGGCTATGCGGCGGACCGCATCGTCGCCAACTACTAACAGTGCCGACATAATCGAGCTGATCTTCTGGCGCATTGCGAACATCGGCGAGTTGACCAGCCGCAGGAACCTATAGGCAAGAGAAGTGTCCCGCTTCACAAGCTGGCTCAGCTGATGCAGATCCAGCGGATCCTGTTGCAATAACTTCAGCATGTGGATATGTGAAACCCGGTTGGCCGGGATCTTTCGGCATTGCATGAGCAGCGGGCGGCAAAAATAGTACCCTTGAAACAGGGTGAAACCCTCCTTGCAGGCTTGCTTGTATTCCTCCTGGGTCTCCACTTTCTCCGCGACCAGGACCGCGGGAGTGCCACGGAGCCGCCTGAACAACTCCTGCCGTCCTGCCGCGTCTGTCTTGATAAAATCTACCTTAATGTAGTCTGCCAGCTTCAACATGGGAGTGAACTTCTGGTGCCAGGAGAAATCGTCAAGGGCGATCCGGTAACCCAAGGACTTGAGTTTGATACATAAGGCAATCAGCTCGGGTTCGGGTTCCACTGTTTCCAGTATCTCCAGCACCGTTAGACTCGGGGGTAAGACATCCACAAGCCGCTCGGTCAGAGACGCCAACGTGCAGTTTACAAACGCCCGCAAGCCTAGGGTGAGCTTGTCGAGCCCAAATATCACGGTATTGTCAAGCATGGTTCGCGTGGCAAAGTCGCCATCTCCGCGAAAGGCCGCCTCTGGGCCGGCCCTGAAAAGCAGCTCGTAGCCATGCACCTTGCCTTGCAGGTCGAGGATCGGCTGCCGCGCCACAAAACGCAGCCCACTGGTCGACTCGAGTTCTGCGTTGTCGAGGGCATTAGCAATTGCTGCCATGTGAACCTTTCAATCTGAACTATCGGTCCGGCACACACAATCTTTCATTCTGTGCCGTGAGGGCGACGTATTTCCCCCGCCGGCGTGAGCCGGCAACCACGATATCGAATAAAGATCGAAAGAACCTGAATTCAAGTCGAATCCGAGATGTTGTCCGGTCTCTCGGATCGAAAAGAGCCCCCACCGGCAGCTCAGTGCACGCCGTGCTCATTCAACCAGGGTCTATATGACTGGTCCGTGTTTTGAATGTGGTTCTTGAGCCAGCTGGAAAGGAAGGCGGCCAGATCGACGCTTAGAGAAAGGTCGCCTTGCTGGTAACGGCGCACATACTCCTCGACTTGTTTGGTCAATTTGCGATGCTCGATGCTGTGAGTGGCCAACCCAAGATACTTGGCTTCTTCCATGATTGCCTCTTCAGCTGAGAAGTGGCTGCGCGTGTAGACCAGCAACGTGCACAGCAATTCGCCCACTATGGATCGAGCTTGGCCCTTCATCATGGCGGCGTGCAGATCGTTAATGGTATTGAATAGTACGCTGTGCTGATCGTCGATGGATTTTACCCCGACTGAAAGATCGTCGGTCCACGTTATAAGGGCCATTTGAATTCTCCTACCGGAACCAGCCGGTATTAAGAATATCGGTCGCGAGGGCAAAGGAGTTCAATGGATTTAGATGGCGCGGAGGTTGCATATTGGCTCAGAGCCTGCGAGCTCTGGCCTTGGCGGCATTTCCTAGCACGTTCGGGGGGGGGTAATTCCCCCCATTTCTTCGTTGCTCATCGCCCCGGTAGCCGGCTTCAGTGTGTTCTTTCCGTCGCGAACTCGGAAATGTCGGCCACCGCGCCGCTGACCGGCGTCGTGTCAAGATGCATTGGCACGAGGATTTTGGACCTTGCCGCGAAGAATATCCAGTGACAGCGGGTCAATTCATTCCGCGCAAGTGCGACAGGATGCCACGTCTCTGGCCCCGTCCTGCATGAATCCGGCACATCGTCCGCGCGGCACACGGCGCGTTCACGGCATGTGGGCTGCCTGGCCGAATTGTGCTTATTCGGCAGGCCAGGCCCATCTCTCGACCTTAGCTAAGCCGGTAAATCGTGAATAAGGGCGTACTGGCAGCATCACGGTAGGGAGAAAAGCTATGTTGCTTGAAATCCGATACCCAGTGTTGGCCGTCGTACATTTCAATGTGGCCATATGGGTGCTGTCCCGTCTTATCGAATACGACTACATCGCCAACTTGCGGAACGTAGGAATCTTGCGGCACGGTTTGCGCGCCGTGCCTCAATAAGAAGGGACCGTAGTCTCCGGCGTCACCCGACCGAGGACGATCCCCTGTGTCAAGGCCGGCGGCCTCCATCCCCAGTCGGCAATACATCGCACAATGGTGACTGGAACGAGAAAGCGCGTGAGCATCCATCCAATCGGAGAGTTGGCTCTTGTTCAATACTCCGGTGGAGTTCGCCGATGGTGCAATGTTGACATCCGGCTCTGTTGGCCGTATCGGATTTCCATTTTGTATCACACTTGTTTCTGCGGCTGCCGACTGGATTCTCACGCGATGCGATGGCATCGTACCGGCTTGAACCTGACTGCCTTGGGAGACGAACTGGCCCATACTGCTGCCGGGGTAACGCGCTCCGAGGTAGCCCAGATCGGTTTCGGAATCGCGGCCTTTGCCGGTGAATTGAAGTGCGTCTGCCTCCATGGCGACTCCGGTGCGTCGTCTGCTTGAATCGTACGGGTCAAGCAGGCTGCCGTCGGAATCGGCGCCGAGCCAATTGTCGGACACTTCGGTCTGAGAACATTGCTCGTCGGAAAGTCCAAGGATCGTTTCATAAATGAGTGCGAAGGCGGCTTCGCTGTCTTCGCCGATGGCGAAATTGTTCCGCGCCGCCTGCTGGCCGGCAGCGTCGAGTGGGCCGGTCCAATTCACTTGTACTCCAAACATAATGCTCTTTCTCGCCACAATTGGCGTGAACTTCCATGTTGTTGCTGAAGCTGCAAAGCCGGGGGTATACAGATCCGCTTTTAGATCGATAATGCACATCTTCTTCGATTTTTCCGGCGGCTGCACAGAGTATCTCCCAAAAAAGGAAGCTCTCCCGGGACTTTTTCACCCCTTTGTGGCAAGCACCGTGACCCAGAAGTGGCCCTCGGCGCATTGAAAGGCAACCCTTTCCAGAATCTGGGATCCGCAAATCCGCATGTCATAGTCGCGGCCTTCCATCACCGTGGGCATGGAAAGCTGAACCCCTGCCGGCATGCAACACTTCATGTTTCCGCCGATCATGTTGGCCAATTCGCCGAGCACGTCGCGAACGTCGTCGTCCACAATGTCGGGTGGGTCCATGGAGAGAATTCGGCCGGCGAATTGGCAGGCCTGCCGGGGATTGCAATCGAACAGAACCGCGCCATTCCAATCGCCAGTCAAATGAACGAAGGAGGTCAATCGGTCCCCAGCGGGACTCCAGGATGCATCGCTGGAAGATACATCAAGGCTCATCATCGTCATGAATACGGACTCCACGATTTGCACAAGCATTTCTACACTTGCTTCGGTTTGCATAAGCTCCCTTCTATCGGGCAACATAGACGGTTATGTTTCCCAGTGTCTTTCGCTCAAACCACTCATCGAGGCCGAAGGCCGACTCGGCGCCGCCAAGTAGCAGCCAACCACCTCGAAACAGGGTGGTGTGGAGTTCCTTCATAATGTTTCGCTTGGTTGCATTGTCGAAGTAGATCATGACATTGCGGCAGAAGACCAGATCGAACGGTCCCAAGGTACGCATGCTATTGCGCAGATCGATCGTCTCAAAACGGGCCATCCGGCGCACCGGCTCACTCAACTGCCAGTGCAGGCCGGAGCGGTGGAAATGCTTGATCAACAGCGTCGTAGGCAGTCCCCGGTTCACCTCAAGCTGTTGGTAACTGGCGGCCTGGGCGCGTTCCACGACCTTCGAAGAGAAGTCAGTGCCGAGGATTTGAATGTCCCAGTCCCTCAACCCTTCCTCCAGAAGCAGCATGGCCAGGCTGTAGGCTTCCTGCCCAGTGGATGACGCAGCTGACCAGAAGCGCAGTTTTCTCGTAACCTGCCGCTCTTCCTTCAGTTTCGGCAACAGGACCGTTCGTATGGCGTCATATTGGGTGGGATCGCGAAAGAAATAGGTCTCATTCGTTGTCATGGCCTCTACGACTTGTTGGCCGATCTCTGGATTGCGCTTGGCAAGGAGGAGTTCGCACAAAGCGTTGATGGAGCCGAGGCTGAATTGCTTGACGATGGGCGCGAGGCGGCTTTCGAAGAGATAATTCTTGTTGTTTTCAAGCACGATTCCTACCTGGGAATAGATATGCGCCTGAAGGAAGCGGTAGTTCTCCGGGAGGATCTCCGCGACTAGCGTCTGGCTTCCCATCAAGTTCCCTCTTGCCTTCTGCCCGTCAAACGAAGAATCTCGGGCACTACTTCATTGAGCGGCAATACGCGGTCGGCAAGACCCGCATTCACAACGGCGCCGGGCATTCCCCAAACGACGCTGGAGGCCTCATCCTGAGCAAGGACGCTTGCCCCTTGCGCCTTTAGAATCTCAACCCCGTGCAAGCCATCCTGCCCCATGCCGGTCAGAATGACTGCCAGGGCCGCGCCGCCATACACCTCCCCGGCGGAAGCAAAGAGCGCGTCGACGGCGGGGCGGCAGGAGTTCTGCCGGGGTGACTGATCCAGAAAAACGCGTACACCGCCTCCGTTGGAGGCTAACTTCATGTGAAAATCTCCGGGCGCAATCAAAATCCTTCCCGGCTCAACCAAGTCGTCCTGGCTTGCTTCCCTGACCGGCAACTGGCATGTGGCGTTGAGGCGCTCGGCGAGCAGCCGGGTGAAAAGAGGCGGCATGTGTTGCACAATGACAATCGGCAGTGGAAAGCCGGCAGGGAACATCGGCATGATTGTTCCGAGCGCGGTCGGCCCTCCCGTTGAGACTCCTATTGCGACCACTTGGGGCCGCCTCCTCATACTCTGCAAGACTGGCGAGCCCGGCCTTGCGGGCTGCTCCGCCGGGGCGTGCGCAAGAATTGGCCGGGCTGCAACCCGGCTCTGTTCCGGCAGATGGAAGAACTGCTTGATCTTCGGGATCATCTCTTCCCGCAACCGAGCCAATGAGCGGTCGAGAGATCCCTCGTTGGAAACCTTCGCTACGTAGTCGTCGGCCCCAAGAGTCAAGGCCTCCAGTGTTTTCGCCGCGCCGCGCTCGGTGAGCGTGCTGAACATGATGACTCGCAGCAGCGGATATTCGCGTCGAATGCGGCGCAACATTTCCATGCCGTCCATATCCGGCATCTCGATATCCAATGTGATGACATCGGGATTGAACTGCGGAATCCGTTGCAGTCCAATGGCGCCGTTCGAAGCGGTTCCCACCACCTGAAGGATTGGATCCTGCTCTAGAACTTGAGTGACCAGCCGTCGGATGACCACCGAGTCGTCCACCACCATTACGCGGATTCGCTCACCGGGCTGCAAAAAGCGCTGGTTCACTGCGGCCATGACTACACCCTTACCAACGCAGGCATCCCAACAAGCTCGAGCTTCTCCACGAGGATGTCTTTGGTAAAGGGCTTCATGACGTATTCGTTTGCTCCAGCCTCCAGGGCCGATGCCATCTGGTCCATCTCCGTTTCGGTGGTAACCATAATCACCTTCAACGAATCGAACTCGGGATTCTGGCGCAAGCTCTTGAGTAGCTCCATACCATTCATCTCCGGCATGTTCCAGTCCGCCAGAACCAACTTCACCGCTGTCTTTTCCGTTTCGAGCATCTTCAGCGCTTCTATGCCGTTGGCCGCCTCGCAAACCTCGTAGCCGAGTTCTATCAGGATCCTGCGGATGATGATGCGAATTGTCCTGGAGTCGTCCACAACCAGCGCTTTGCTCATTATTTATCTTCCTTTACAAATTGAGAGGTTGCCCTGCGGACGGTAACCCATCCGCAGGGCAGTGATCCAAACCGTCGATACGGGTTAGAAGGTGAACTTCGCAACGGACGCCTGGAGCCGCGCCGCCATCTTGCTCAACTCCAACGATGCAGTCTTGGTATCGTTCGCTCCCTGGGTGGTGTTTTTCGCCGATGTGGCGACGCCGGCAATGTTCTTGGAGATGTCGTTGACCCCCTGGGCTGCTTCGGTCACGCTGCGGCCGATTTCGTTCGTGGTCACCGTTTGCTCTTCCACCGCTGAAGCGATGCTGTTGGAGATGTCGTTGATCTGGTTGATGATGGTGCCAATCTCCTCGATCGCCGTGACGGCTCCCTTGGTGACTCCCTGGATAGCCTCGATCTTTTGGCTGATCTCCTCGGTCGCCTTGGCAGTCTGCTTGGCCAGTTCCTTTACCTCGTTGGCCACAACCGCAAAGCCTTTGCCCGCCTCACCGGCGCGCGCGGCCTCGATGGTTGCATTCAGGGCCAGCAGGTTGGTCTGCTGCGCGATCGAGGTAATCACCTTGATCACGTTGCCGATCTCCTGGCTGGATTGGCCAAGTCTCTTCATGGTTTCGTTGGTCGACTGCGCCACGGTAACCGCATTCTTGGCTACTCGCGCAGAGTCGTTGGCATTCTTCGAGATTTCGCGGATCGAAGCTTGCATCTCTTCAGAGGCCGTAGCCACCGAGGCGACATTCCTTGAAACCTGTTCGCTCGCCGCGGACACAACGTTGGCTTGCACTGCAGTCTCCTCCGCGGTGCTCGCCATTACCTGGCTGACAGCCGTGAGTTCTTCAGAGGAAGAGGCCAGCGTGCTTGCGTTTTCGGCTGTAGCTTTGAGCGGCGCGGCAACCGCCGCCAGCATCTGGTTGACGCCCTCGATGATCTTGCGATACTCACCTTGGTGCAGGCTGGCGTCGGCGCGCGTTCCCACACGGCCGTCCAGAGCCTCCTTGGCGAGCATGTTGGTGTCCTGGACCAGGCTGTGGATGTTGTTCTTCATCAAGAGCAGCCACTCGTGAATCTGGTCCTGGTCTGAAGCTTTGGCAAGCGTTGCGGTAAGGTCGCCATTGGCGATCTTCGTCACGTAGGCGACCAGATCGGTCAGCCAAGTATGTACGCCGTTGATGGCATTCTTCATCTTTTCGTGATCGCCTTTGCAAGCAATCTCAACACTTTCGCGCAGATTGCCACCGCGGATCAGCCCGAGGATTCGGTTGCCTTCGCCGATGGGCAGCAGGATCGCATCCAGCATTTCGTTGACGCCTGCCACGATGCCCGCAAAAGCGCCCTGGAACTGTTCGGGCTTTCCGCGTTCCGAGAGCTGCCCTTCACGGGATGCCACGGTCAGTCTGCCCAATTCCTTCTGTAACCCCTGTAACACAGCGGCGACGTTGTTGATCGCCTGCTTCATCTTTTCGTGGTCGCCCTTGTAGGTCTGCGCGATCAGTTCGTCGATCTTGCCGTTGCTGACCTGTGCCAGAATGCGGTTGCCTTCGCCGATGGGAAGCAGGATGGCGTCGAGCATTTCGTTGACGCCCGTTACGATGCCCGCGTAAGCGCCCTGGAACTGTTCGGGCTTTCCGCGTTCCGAAAGCAGCCCTTCACGGGATGCCACGGTGAGTTTTCCCAACTCCTTCTGCAACCCTTGCAAAGCGCCAGCCACGCTATTGACCGCCAGCTTCATCTTCTCGTGGTCGCCGCGGTAGGTCTGCGCGATCACTTCGTCGATCTTGCCGGCGCCGATCTGTGCCAGAATGCGGTTACCCTCGCCAATTGGCAGCAGGATCGCATCCAATATCCGGTTCACGCCCTCGACCACTTTGCGATTATTCCCATCGAACTGCTCCGGCCTCCCGCGCTCGGTCAGGCGGCCGTCATTCGAAGCCTGAACCAGTCGAGCTATCTCTTCTTGAAGCCGATCGTCATCCTGGCGCGTTGACTCATCAAATTCTGGGCGGTCCAAAACGGCGGCGCCGTTGGACGAATTCCGGCCGGACGGTTCCTGCCGAATGCTGCTTGTCTGCCTTGCCATCCTGATTGCTCCTCGCAGTTTCCTGCTGCCTTGCTATGCCGTTCCCGGCGCCTGAGTCCCGTGCTGATCTTGCTTTGCGAGAGCCAATAGCTCTCGCGGATTATCCAACGCGATGCGTTTAGTTCATGGCCCACGATGCCGAGTCAGCGGCACTACGCGGCCTTCCCGACGGCTAGATCCACCGTTCTCTCTTCATCGAGAACCAGCAGCAGCCGGTCCTTCAGCTTGTAAACGCCGCGGATAAGCTCTTTTGCCGCGGGATCGAGGTTCTGCGGGGGGCGTTCGTAGGTGGCTGAATCCATGTCCAGCACGTCTCCGATTTCGTCGACCAGCAGGCTGACTGCTCCGTCCACGGTGCGGACCACGATGTTCATCGGCGCCTGGCCTCCGGCGCGTTGTGGCAGTCCAAGCCGCCGCCGCATATCGATGGCGGTGACAATCTGGCCGCGCAGGTTGATAAGGCCTTCAATGACTCCTGGGGCTTGCGGCACCGAAGTCATTTGCTGGGAGCGCAACACTTCCTGGACGTGAAGAACATCCACGCCGAAGAAAAGGTCCGCCACGAAGAACGTTGAGAATTGTCCACTTGTCTGCGACACTTCCGCTTTCGCTGTTGTCATATCGATCGCCATTGGTTATCCCTTTTCTCCCACACATTCTGGCGCCATGCCGGCTGCGGTTACAGCCGAAACAAGATGTGCCAGCGATTCGAGGATGGCCGCGGAGTCAATCTTCGATTGGCAGTCCTGAAAACCCGCCGACCGAACGGCTGATGCAAGAACATGATCGCTTGCGTCCGCAACCGCGAGGACCGGAATCTTCTCCCATTCAGGCCGGCGGCGGATAGCCGCAAGCAGAGCGGAACTGCCATTGGGCGGAAGGTCCAGGGCCGCCACGACCGCATCCAGCGGTTGCTTCTCCAACACGCGAATCGCCTCGTCCAGACTCGCGGCCTCAAGAACTGTGTAACCCGCCATGTCCAGGCCGCTCCGGATCATGCCCCGCGAGAACGACGAGGCGTCCGCGATGAGGACCCTCTTGCTGTTCTCCTGCCCGTCCGCGTTCTTGTCCCAGTTCCCTTCGGACGCGCGAATGACTTCGTTGAGGTCAAGAAAATCCGTGACGCGCTTGCCAACTACCGCTGAGCCGAGCAGGCCTTTGCGGTTCGACTTCTGTCGCACCGTGACCGCTTCCTCGGCGACATCGAGGATCTGGTCGACCACCATGCCCACACTGCGATCGCCATCGTTGAAGACAACAACTTGCACCGGATCGGCCAACTGACTCTGGCTGGGAGCGCCCGGTTCCAGTACGGCCCGGAGCGACACCAGAGGAAGAATGCGGTTCCGATATTGCACCACCTGACCACCACCCGCATGTTCGATGGCCGACCGCGGGAACTCCTCCAGCCTGGCGACGAGAGAAAGTGGAACAGCCAAACGATCGAACGATCCGGCCCGGAACAGGAGCAGACGCTGCTGCTCTATCTCCGATTGCGCCTTCTGTTTGTCTGCCACGCGCGTCTGTTCACGCGATTCGCCAAACACGCCGGAACGCTGGCCGATGCCGAGCACGTCTAGGATCAGCGCCACACGGCCATCCCCCATAATCGTTGCGCCGGCGTACAAGGTAAGCCCCTTCAATTGCTTGCCAAGAGGCTTGACCACAATCTCCTGGGTATCGTTGATGCCATCCACTACCAACCCGAATTGCCGGTCCTCCGCCTGAAGGACTACCATGCTGACCGCCTCGGCCCTGTCGGCCGATTTCAGCCCCAGCACCTGATTCAAGTAAGTGATGGGAAGCAAACTCCCGCGCCGGCGATATACCGGCGTTCCATGTACATATTCAATGTGCTTGCCTGCGGAATCTCCCTCGAGGCGAATCAGTTCGAGCAGGCTCACCTGGGGAATCACGAACCGTTCGCCGCCGCTTGTAATGACCAAACCCGGAATGATAGCTAGCGTGAGTGGGATCCTGATTTTGACTGTGGCGCCTTCACCGGGCCGGCTGAAAACATCGACGACACCGCCGATCTTCTCGATGTGGGATTTCACCACATCCATGCCAACTCCGCGCCCGGAAATATTGGTCACCGTCTTCGCCATTGAGAATCCCGGCTCGAAGATAAGACTCAGCGCCTCTCGGTCACCCAGCTTTTCCGCCTGTTCAGCCCTCAATAGACCGCTCTCTACGGCCTTCTGTTTCACCCGCGCGACGTCGATTCCAGCACCATCGTCACCGACTTCGATATTCACCTGGCCTCCCTCGTGATAGGCACGAAGGGTTAGTATCCCTTGGGGCGGCTTGCCCGCGCGCAAGCGGGCTTCCGGCAATTCGATGCCGTGGTCGCATGAATTGCGAACCAGGTGCATCAGTGGATCCTTGATGGCTTCGATGATGGTCCGGTCGAGTTCTGTCTCAGCTCCGTCCATCTCCAGTTGGACCCCTTTGCCAAGGGCAATAGCCATATCGCGAACCACGCGCGGCAACTTGTTCCACACCACTCCGATGGGCTGCATGCGCGTCTTCATCACGCCTTCTTGCAACTCGGTAGTAATCAGGTTCAGTCGCTGCGATGTCGCGTTGAGAGCGGCGTCCTCCCGCTCGGTGTTGAATTGCAGGATCTGGTTGCGGGTAAGCACCAGTTCTCCCACAAGATCCATGAGTTTGTCGAGCAACCCGACTCCGACCCGAATGTTCGCATCCGCCGCGGCCGAAGACCGTTCCGCGTCTTCATCCCTCGGCGCGCTCTGCTTCCTTCTTTCTGCTCCGTCCCAATTCTCTTCCGGGTTCTTCGCGTCTCCGACGTGCTTCGCCTTCAACTCTTGCGCGCATTCTTCAGGCGCGGGAGAGTTCTTGTCGCCTGCGGGTTCCGGCGTGCATTCAGGAGCCGCGCTCACGCAAGGTGGGGTCTTGCTCTCAAGATCGATCTTCAACTCCGCCGCTACGCGCAGCCGTTCGGTCAAGTCAGCAAAAGTAACCGAGCCTTCCGCCCCGCTCGCTTCAATTGTGCCCAGGACTTTGCGGGTTGCGTCAACCGTCTCCAAAATGAGGGACACGAGCGCAGGAGTAAGGCTTCGCTTGCCGTCGCGCAACTGACTCAGGAGGTTCTCGGCCTGGTGTGTGATGCTTTCCAGAGTTGAAAATGCTAGGAATCCGCATGCTCCCTTGATGGTGTGAATGGTGCGGAAAATACTCCCTAACAGATCTGCATCTCCAGGGTTCTTCTCCAGCTTGACCAGATCCTGATCCAGACGCGAGAGGTTTTCATGACTTTCTACCAGAAACTCCCGAATCGTCTCTTGGTCTTCGGTGCAGATATTCTCCATGGTCCCTTTCCTACTCCCGGCTCCGGGGTGTTCTCAACCCGGATTCCTGGGACTATTGCTGCGGTGTCCGTCTGATCTGTTCTATCGGCACATCCCCGAATAAGTTCATTTCGGCGAGTGCAACGCCGCGCTGATCGATCCGGTTAGATTGACAACGATGAGAGGGTAGGCCCCCCGAAGCGCTTTACTTCTCTGAGCTACCAGATGAGCTCGGTGGCAGGGCAAATGAGGGCAAAGCCGAACAGGCCAACGCATTAGGCAGCGTGACAGGCAGCTATAAGATGAACACTCTTGGGCACTTAGCGGAAAAGCCGGCGAACCGGGTTGGCGCAATTCAATTCGGACAGAGCCCGGTGTCTTGTCAGGATTGCTTGCAACATTGAGATTTCAAATCGAGCAGCTTGAGCGCGTGACCGGGCATGAAATCGACGGACCAAGCTGGCACGCCTTCGGAAACTATTCCCGCGAAGCCGGTCGGCCTTTGGCAAGTGGCCTGATTTCAGAGACATTCGCAATGTGCCTGCATTGCTTTTGAGGCTGGAAGAGCGATTTTGTATCCTTCCTCTGACCGCTTTGGCGCAATATGCCGATAGAGATCAGAACGGCGTGGGCTCTCCCACTCATTGCGCGGATTGTCGCAAGAAGACAGGTTTACGAGGCGATCACATGGATATTCTTCTAGTGGATGACAGCAGGACGATGCGCATGATAGTCCAGCGAGCGATCCGCCAGGCTGGCTATCGCGCCCTTACGGTGGGCGAAGCGGAAAACGGGGCACAGGCCTTGGAAAAGCTCAGGGGAGAGAAACCGTTGCTCATTCTCTCCGACTGGAACATGCCGGAGATGTCGGGGATCGATTTTCTCATGCAGGTAAGGGCGGCTCAGAACGACGTCCCATTCGGTTTCATCACTTCGGAGACGTCTCCCGCCATCAAAGAACTCGCCGTTAACTCGGGAGCTACGTTCCTGATTAGTAAGCCGTTCAGCCCAGAAGACGTGCAGGCGGCCCTGACTCCAATTCTAGGCAGGTGCTAACGCATGTCGGAACCGACTCCATATGGTCTTTCGCGATGCTTCACGCAGCTACTCGGCCGCAAAGTAACTTTTGTTCAGACGACCTTTGCGGTGGATATGAACATCCGGCAGATGTACGGCATCTACAACCTTCTTCCCCATGAGACAGCGATCGTCGTCAAAGCCGATCTCCCGCTTCTGGGGTCGTTTGCGGGAGCGCTGGTGGGACTTCCGGATGCGGCGGTAAAGGAGCACCTCCGGGCGACCCCGGTCGAAGAACTTCTGCGCGACGCGATTTGTGAGGTACTTAACATTGCCTGTGCCGCGATTACCACGGAAGGCCGTGCGGTCTTCACGAAGTTGGTGGCCAACCCAGCCTACATCGATGGCGCCGCCGGCAAGGTTTTGAAGAAGCCAGACCACAGGAGCTATTTCAAGGTCTCCGTCGATGGTTACCAGGGAGGCCGTTTTGCTATACTTTCCCAGTTTGTTCCAGTTAAGACTGTATCCCTTTGAGTGCTATGTGTCGCATAATTCCCATAACAGGGAAAGCACCTGCACCCCCGGACCGTCGTAACCGGACCGCTGGACTTCGGTCATGCGGACACTCTTGTCACCGTCCCCAAGCGGCGTTTCCGGCCCGAACCGCGGATCCCCGTTTATCCGCGTCTACTGTGACCTAAGGCGTATTCTCCGCTGGGGGCTTGAAAACAGACACAACGACAATATCCACTCGCCGGTTAGCTCTGCGGCCCTCCGGAGTGTCGTTGCTCGCAACCGGATGATACTGCGCGTAGCCTGCGATTGACATTCGCTTGGGATCGACGCCGGACTCATCGATAAGCATCGTCGCCACGGCCATGGCACGGGCAGTGGATAGATCCCAATTTGAACCGAATGTAGCGTTGTGGATCGGCACATTGTCGGAATGGCCTTCCACCCGCATATCGAGGCCGTATTGCGTCAGCACGGCCGCAATACGCTTCATCTTGTCTCCCGCTCCAGGCCTTAGCCTGGCTTCTCCACTGTCAAAGAATCCAAGCTCATGAAGGCTGATTACAAAACCCTCGGGAGTCATTCGCAGCCCCACCTCTTGACGCTCAATCTCCTTGCCCAGCGCCAGTTCGAGTTTTCTATGTAACTCGTTCAGGTCGATGCGAGCGTCTCCGGGTACCGGGTCAGGCTTGCTTGGATCGCTTTCAGTCGAACTCAGCGTGGCGCCGCCCTCCGAAATGCTCGAAGGCGGTCCTTCTTGCGGGCTATTGCCGGCCGAAGAAAGCCCCATATCCTGAAAACCGTTCTTGACCGCCGCAGATACCCTCTGAATCGCTTTCTTGTCATGATAAGCAGAGGCAAAAAGCACGACAAAAAGGGCGAACATCAGCGTCATGAAATCCGCATACGACACCAGCCAGCGCTCATGATGGCTATCCTCTTCCCTTCTTGCGCGCCTTCTCATCGCGCCACCTGTATCTCTTCAGCTAGTGTAAATTTCTCTCGCGCTATTGGCGCCGGCCGGGTCAGGTAGACAGCGAGTTTTTCTTCAAGAGCCCTCGGACTTGTTCCATTTACGATGCCAATCACTCCATCGAGAATCAATTCTCGCAGTACCTGCCTTCGCCGCATCAGTATCTTGATCCTTCCGGCGCATGGAAGAAAGAGAATGTTCGCCGATCCAACGCCGTAAATAGTCGCGACAAACGCGACCGCGATTCCCTTACCGACTTCGTTTATGTTATCCAGCCGCTGCATAACCTGGATGAGGCCAATGACAGCCCCGAGAATTCCGATTGTCGGGGCGAACCCGCCGGCGGCTTCAAAGACCTTGGGTATCAGATCCTCGCTATCAGCTTCCATGTCCATTTCGAGTTCCATCGTCTGGCGCAACTCTCGAGGATGAGTTCCATCGATTGCAAGTGTCAGGCAGTTTCTCAGAAATGGATCCTCGATCGTTTCGAGTTCCGCGTCAAGTGAAACAACGCCGTTCCGGCGTGCTCTCGCGGTGTAATTCTTCAGGTCTTCAATCAGTTGGGATGCAGGGTCATCCACACTCATAAGGACTTCTTTCAACTGCCGGGCCGCCTGCATCACGACTGAGAATGGGAACTGTACCATTACCGCGCCAAGGGTGCCTCCAAAAACAATCATGGCAGCGGTGGGCTGCAACATCTGGCCAACCTTGCCGTTCTCCAGGAGCAGGCCAACGGCTATCCCGGAGAGGGCAATCCCAATTCCACCTATGATTCCTTTATTCACCTTGAGCTCCATTCGCAGGCTTCAACAGCATGAACTTCCCTACGATGCGTGCTCGATTTGTCTCGAAGTGAATCTTCACCACGGCATTCCGCAACTGCGTCCTCGGAGCAATGCGGCCGGCACTCACTTTGGAAGGTAGGAGAACCTCGCGGGCGTTCATTCGTTCGCTCCTCTTGGGTTAGCTTGCGGATCGCCCTGTTCGGGCTTCAACTTGAGCGCTCCATGCTAACAAAGTGTGCAACAGTCCTATCGGTATACTATCGGCATGAAAGACAGGGCCCATCACAGCAGCTTCGCTATTGCCATGTAAACCCTTCCTTTGCCAGCTTTTCATCGATCTGCCGGGAGGTAAAGGGCTTGGTTAAGTAGTCGTCGGCTCCAGCTAGGAGCGCTCTATGGAGTGTCGGCATCCCCGGTTCGACCGCCGACAACAGGATCACCGTCGTACTGTGAGCGGTCTGTTGCCGCAACTGAGCTATAAACTCCAAGCTGCTTTTCTCGTACAGGCTCCAATCTAGAAGAACAATATCTGCAGCGCCCATGCCGCAAAGGACCTCCAAAGCCTGTGTCCCATTGTCGGCCTCCGACACCTCAAACCCTCGCATGCAAAGTAAGCGGCGAAAGATTGACCTCATCGTGCTCGAACTCTCCACCACCAACGCCTTCATCACACCCTCGCTTACACGCAATGGAAACCAACCCGGCTAGAGCACGCCATTGCTGAACTACCCATTGACCAGATGCCACACTTAGAGCAGTCGGTCAAACGACTTGCAGGATCTGCATCTGTCAACGCGAGGTGCGAGGAGCCCGGGAAGAACTTACCTTGCTATAACAAGTCGAAACGGCGCCTTGGCCGCTTTGAGAGAGTGCTTGCTCATTTCCGCATCAGACGAGTTGCGAAAAGGAAATTCTGTCGGACTCTGCTCCGGGCGTCGCAGTATAAACCGAACTCGCCTGCTTCGTCAGGACTACTCCCGTTTCTTCCGTTGCCTGCGGAGGTAAGGCGTCAAGCTGTTGCCAGGCGCTCCGCACATGCAGAATCATCTCTATCTGCGTCTCGAGCAGGCTCGCCGACTTGGTTGCACCCGCCTCCATCATTTTTGCTCGCAGATAAGCATAGAATCTGGTTAGAGTTTCAGCTGACTCGCCTCCGTTCTTCAGATCGATCCAGCTCTCCAGTTGGCCGAGGACGAGCGCAGCGTGATTCAACTCTTTGCATCGCGTTTCAATGTCGCTCTTGCGAAGAGCGGCGCTCGCCCGGCGAAGGTCGCCGGCTAAAGTGTCAAAAAGGGCGATCACCAACCCGATGGAACTGGCCCCGGCAATGGCGGATCTTCGATAAGACAGTTCTGTGGTCATCGTCATCACCCGTTGTTGTTTCCAGTTGGAGTCAGACCCAACAGCGCATTGAGTTGCGCCATCTCCGCAGGTAGCTGCTGCAGCGCGGTCTCAGCCTCGCTATAGTCGGCGGTAAGAATCGTTTGCTGGCTTGCGATATAGCCTGTCTCAAAATCGTTAATCTGCGAAGTTAGAGAGGCGTTTGTCGAGGCGATGCTGCTCAAGTCCACCTCGAAGGCGCCGTTTGAGGGACTTGTGAAAGCATTCAGCGTGTTGTAAAGAGAGTTGGCAAATCCGTTCAGGGCCGTGCCTTCAAAGAAACTCTGGACGTCGGATGGATCATTGGTAAGCGCGTTATCCAAAGTGGTTGTATCGACGGCGAGAGTTCCGTCATCGCCCATTGTGATGCCCAAGTCGCTCAGAGTTGAAACCGTAGTGGTTCCGGTCGCCGGCGTATTCACATAGTTGAGCGCCTGTTCCAGGGCGCTTTGCAAAGAGACGACAGTGGGATCAGTGCCGAGTACCCCCTGCGAATTTGTGGTTGTATTGACGCTAAACTGCGCGGTCACAAGGCCGATGGCAGTGTTGTAATCCGAGACAAACTGGTTAATCGCTGTTGACACCTGCGAAGCGTCGGAGGCGACAGTCAGGCTGATCGGGGATCCGGGAGCGGCGCCCAAGAGGCTCAACGTAACTCCACTGATAGCTCCGGTGACTGTGTTGCTCGCACTTTGAATAGGAACGCCATCCACGGTTAGTGAGGCGTTGGCTCCCGCAACGGCCTGCGTGAAGCCAAAGGCCGGCTCGTTGATGGTGAAGGGCGTGACGCCGTTGCTGCTTGCGATGGTCAAGTTCGTGCCGTTCGCATCGCTGCCGGCAGTCGCGGTCAGACCAAGAGCTATACTGGCGGGCGCATTCATCGCGCCCAGCACGGAATCATTGGTTGAGACAGCGATGCCTTTGCCCGCCGACCCTCCTGAGATCACTTCATTGCCGCTTGTAATTGCGCCAGCGATGTTGGCGGGGAGCGAGCCGGCAGATACCGCGGCGGCAATCGCATTGTTCAAATCGTCGACCGTGTCTCCCGATGCGGCAATAAAGGAAAACGTCTCGCCCGTACTATTGTCCGTGATAGAGGTAACTGAGCCTGCAGTCAGCAGCGTGTCGGCGGTCAACAATCCTTGTGTCGAGGTGTAGCTTGTTGGTACTTGCGGAATTGTCGCGTTGTTGATGGCGGTTGCAAGCTGAGCATAGGTTTCGCCGGAAGTTGTAGCAATGTTTACGGTGCCGGCAGCACTAGTAAGGGTTACCGTGTTGACGCCAAGCGTGGAGCCGGTGGGCATATCGGGAGAGGTCCACGACGTGCCCGTGTAGTTTGCCGAGGTGATAGAGAAATCGGCGGCGGTTCCGGAGGTATTGGAGATAATCGCCAACCTGGAGCCAGTCGAGTCGCTTACCACTGTCGCTGTAATACCTAGATTCTGTCCGTTGATCGCAGTTGCGAGATCGTTCAGCGTATCGCCCGCATTCCCGCTTCCCGTAGCGATCGTCGCTGTAGCGCCGGCCGTGGTGGCAATCGTGAGAGATGAAGTCGGCAGTATTGCCGTCGCACTGGATTCCAAGTCGGAATACCACGATCCCATTGTGGCCAGGCTATTCACAACAACGGTGTGCGTGCCGGAAACTGTTCCGGTGGCTGCCGTTGCCGTGAGGTCATTGCTATCCGAGGAGGTTACCGTCCTTGACGCGAGGGGACCAGCCAAGGTATTCAGCGATTGCATATCGGTGGCGACAGCTTCGGTCGCCGTCTGAATCGCGGTCAGCGCGGTCGTCTGGCTGGTGAGTGTCGTCTGGTCGGCCTGCCACGCTCGCTCGGGTGCGCGGTCCGCATAGATGCCCGCGGCTACCGCGGCAGTAACATCGATGCCGGGCGTGCTTGCGCCTGAGCTTGCGGCCAGGATGGAACTTAAATCGATCGCTGGAGTCGTAGGGGCAGTAGAGGACAAAAGCGTATTGACTGCGGAAACGGAGCTCATAGCTTCTACCTGCTTCTGCGAACGCAACCTCAGGCGCCCGCCAGCCCTTGCATCCGGATCGTCAATTCTGGGAGCTACGTGTCGGCGGCGATGAATCGCAAGTCAACGGAAGGATCGACTCATTTTGCGCATGAGGCAGAGGTGGAACCTTGTTGCGGCGCCACCTCATGCCTCACCTTGAACTGTGCGTTAAGTTACTGGACCAGCTTCAAAACTGCCTGCTGGGCCTGGTTGGATTGTTGCAGGGCCGCCATACCGGTGGACTGAAGGACGTTGTACTGGGTCATGTTGGCCACCGTCTTGCCGATGTCGGCATTCTGAAGGC
>JBEKPA010000020.1:0-21588 GCA_049521195.1 Occallatibacter sp. | reverse complement strand
CCGGCGATCTTGGATATAAGGACGCGGCGGGCTTGCATCTGACCGGCCGGGACAAGTGGGTGATCAAGTCGCTTGGCTACCAGATCTTCCCCGGCGATGTGGAAAGGCATATCTGCGGCCTGGCGGAGAAGGTGGCTAACTGCGTCGTCGTGGGCGTGGAGCATGAAGTCGTCTCCGAAGCGCCGGTGGCAGTGGTGGAGAAGAAACCCGGGGTTGAACTGAGCCGCGGGGAACTGGATCGCCACGTGCGTTCCTTGCCAACCTATATGCGGCCGCGCCATTGGATCGTTCTCGAACCCGGCCAGATGCCGCTGAACCGCGTAGTCAAGCCGGACTACGTGCGCGCCCTGGAGATGGCTCGCCAGGAGATTGCGCAGTTGCGCGCCCGCGGCGGGTGGGACAGGAAACACACACGCGAATCGTGAAATATGCTGGCGGCGTTTCCGCCAGACTGCCATAGACGAGAGGTCAAAGATGATTGCGTAGCAAGCTTTGCCGGCGCTGCCACAACTCCGATAGAGAACCATGGGCGCCCGACCGAGCAACGTCAGACGCGGCGCCCGGGACGTCGCGCCCTTTGAAAACGCCCCGGAGCATCTCTATTGCGTGGGGTTGGAGCCAGAAGTGGAATTCGTCGAAGAGGTCCCTTGCGGCGCGCCCGGCGCGCCGCCCTGCAATGGAGGCTGGCCACCTGGAATTCCGGCTGCGGTCATCTGCTCAGTGAGCGGGCTGTACACAAACTCCCACTCGTTGTAATGTTTCTTCGTCTTGTACACAAGGATGGACTGCTTGGGGCTCGCGGGAGAAAACCCAATGATGGCTCCTCCGCCAAAGGTCTGGCCCGTTAGGTTTGTTCCCGATGACGAGGAAGAGTCGCCAGGCGAGCCTGTGCCGCCCGCCGCGCCGGCGGTGGAACTCGTGTCAGCCGGCGTAGCGGCGCTGTCCGATCCGGAGAGCGAGCTGGCAGGTCCGAATGCGCTCGCGGCCGGCGTTGCGCCCGCTACAGTTGAACCTACCTGACCCAGCGGCTGCCCAAAGAAACCCATGGCGAGCGGCGCCTTGTTCTGCCCGAAAAAGATCGGCTTCCAGTCATCCTTGCCGGTGATCGGGTCAGTGTACCGCTTGCGCAAGAACCTGATCTGATTGGTCTTGACCAAGGCATCGATGTTGGTTGGATAGGCGCCGAACGCGTGGTAATAAAGCCGGATGGCGCGGATGTACTGCTTGCCGCGGTGCATCGTCTCAACCTCGCGGTCGCGCTGGATGGCTCTAGCGACCTTGGGCGCCGCAACGGCCATCGCGATGACCAATATGGCGAGCATGAAGATGACTACAACCAGGATGTAGCCCTCTTCGGCAGGGCGCTTACCGCGAGTTGGGGCGGGCTTCATCATTCCATCCGACCTGACCGGTAGCCTGTTGCGAATGCCATCCCGCTGATGCCACACCGGCAGCCGGGGGGGCCTGCGTGTCATTGTATCCCAAGCCGCAGAACTGGACCCAACCGTTATCCTGCCTGTCGCTGCCCGCTTCAGGACTGCGAAGACAGGCGGGAAGCTGGCGGCCATGGAGCTACGCTACACGGTTACCGGCTCGCTGGCGTTGACCTTGACCGGAGTTAGCCAGCCGAAGCGGTCGGGCTTCAAGCCGTTGGCGATACCGAAGAATTCGTCGGCGATTTTCCTTGTGATCTCGCCGGGCTTGCCGTCGGCGATGACGATGCGGTCGATGGAGCGGATGGGCGAGACCTCGGCAGCCGTGCCGGAGAAGAAGACTTCGTCGGCGATGTAGAGCAACTCGCGGGGCAGCGCTTGCTCCGTCACCGAGAGGCCCAGGTGGCGGGCGATGGTGAGCACGCTGTCGCGGGTGATGCCGGAGAGCGTGGAGTTGGCCAGCGGCGGGGTAAAGAGGACGCCGTTGCGGACCACAAAGATGTTTTCGCCGGATCCCTCGCTGACCAGGCCGTTCACGTCCAGGGCGATGCCCTCCTGGTAGCCGTTGATCACAGCCTCCATTTGAATCAGCTGCGAATTCATATAGTTGGCGCCGGCCTTGGCCAGGGAAGGCAGCGTGTTGGGGGCCAGGCGCTGCCAGCTGGAGATGCAGACGTCCGCGCCGCCGTGACCGGCGATGTACTTGCCCCAGGGGAAGTTGGCGATGTAGACCTCGACCGGCGTGCCCTTGGGGCTGACGCCGATTTCGCCGTAGCCGCGCAGCGCGACGGGGCGGATATAGCAAGGCGTAACACCATTGGCTTCAATCACATCCACCACGCCGGCGCAGAGCTCTTCAAGCGTGAAAGGCAGCTCCATGCGGTAGATCTTGGCCGAGTCGAGAAGGCGCTGCATGTGCTCGGGCAGTCTGAAAACGGCCGAGCCGTGGGGCTGCGCGTAGCAGCGGATTCCCTCAAAAACACTGGAGCCGTAATGGATTACATGGCTCATGACGTGGATGGTGGCCTTCTCCCAGGGAATGAGAGTGCCGTTGTGCCAGATATTGGTGGTGGGTTGGATGGGCATTAGGGTTGAGAAACTCCTTCGGTTGCGCAGGGCGCATACCTAACAGGGTATCGCGATTTGAGGCCGCCTGTCACGGATTGTGCGTCGGCACGGCAAATCTATCGATCCGGCTCCATTGGAATGGGACAGCGAATCCCACCCCCTAAGGGACCCCTGCGGCGTTCCATCCTGTGTCAGTCGTCCACCGGCTTCGCCGGCCCACGGAGCGATGAAACTGTGTCCGGCCTCAGCCAACCGCTAACTTGCCAACCCGCTAACCCCGCGCAGCGGGGGCCGACTCGCCAAACTCGTTCGATCAATCCCCGCGCCATTTTCCGTTCAGCCCGGAGGCCTTAGATTCCCAGGCGCGCCTTCAGCGTGTGGACGCGATCGCGGGCGACGGGAATCTGCGTGCGCTGGGCATCCTTGAGGGAGAGGATGACCTTGCCGGCAAACCATGAGTTTACCTCCTGAATCCAGTCCGCATTCACCAGCGCGGAGCGGTGGACGCGCAGAAATTTCGCCGGATCGAGCCTCCGCTCGAGTTCGGCGATCGTCTGATCCACACAGTGCCTTCGCCCGTTCATCAGAGCGTAGGTGAGCTTATCCTGGGCTACAAAGTGAGTTACGGCATCGAGGTCCAGAAACGCAATGCGCTCGCCCACGCGCGAGGCGATGCGGCGCGGATAATCGACCCGCTGCGGGCGCAGCGATGCGGCCAACTCCTTGAGCAGGGCGGGCAGCTCCGCGCTTCGCTGCCAATCCGCCCTGGCCGCCGGGCGAAGCCGGTCGAGCTTCTTAAGCGCGCGCGCCAACTGCTCGGGCTCGATGGGCTTGACCAGATAGTCGATGGAGTTGACCTCGAAGGCTCGCAACGCATATTCGTCGTAGGCGGTGGTGAATATGATGAAGGGCTGCTCGCGGAGGCGGGCGAGCAGGTCGAAGCCGTTTAGAACGGGCATCTGAATATCGAGGAACAGAACATCGATGGATTCCTTGTTAAGATTGTTCAGGTAGTCGAGCGCCGCGGCGGGATCGGTGGCGCTGCCGGCAATGCGAAGGCCGTCGAAATTGGCCAGCAGCCGTTGAAGGCGCTCGATTGCGAGTGGTTCGTCATCGACGAGATAGGCGCGAAGCGCGGCGGTTTCCATGGGCATTTCCATTATGCGGGAAAAGACAGGCGAACGGCCGTCTTCCCGTTCTCCCGAGTTACTTCCAGTTGGCCGGCGTCGCCGAAGAGAAGTTCCAGGCGCGCGATGAGATTGCCGAGGCCGTGCTCGGGCGTGATGGCATCGAGCGAGAAGCCGGGTCCGTCGTCGAGAACTTCCAGCCGGATGCGGTTCGAGTCTTTCGATGCGGCAACCTGGATTGCGACTCCCTGCGCGCGTTGCGCCACCACATGCTTGACCGCATTCTCCACCAGGGATTGCAGAGCCAGCGGAGGCACTTTCACATCCTGAAGAGGTTCCGGAACTGCAATCTCATAACTCAGGCGTGCGCCGAAACGGGTTTTCTCAATCTCAAGATAGTCGCGCACCACCTTTAGTTCCTGGCTGAGCGGAACCAGGCCGCTCTGGTTGGCGTTCAGCGAGAAGCGTAGCAATGAGGCGAGTTTGCCAACGGTATCTTCGGCGAGCTGCGGGTTGCTCGGAATCAGCGCTGCGATGGAGTTGAGCGTGTTGAAAAGAAAGTGGGGATGAATGCGGGATTCGAGCGCGGAGAGGCGAGCTTCGGCGAGTAATTTGTAAGCGCGTTCCTGTTCCACCTGCTTTGTGCGCAACGCGATCGTCGTGGCCTGGAGCTTGTACAAAAGCGTGTGATAGGCCGTCATGGCAAGCCCGATCACCAGCGTGATGACCAAGCAGAAAGGCAGGTTCGCACGGAATCGGAACCAAAACAAGTCGCGGGGAACGATTCCGAAGATCTGGAAGAGGAAGCCGGCGGCAAGGCATCCGACGGTAGCCGTACACACCAGAGTTAGCGCATACACGAGAACGATCAGGCGGGGGTATTTGTCAGTAAAGCGATGGCCAAGCCAGTGAAGAAGAAACGCCGAAGGCATGCCGATGGTCACGGAATAGACAAAAGCGGTCAGGACAGTGATCCCGGTCTGCGACAACCGTATGATTCCCAGGGAGAGCAAGATCGCGACGACGATTAGCGTAACCGCGCAAACCGTCAATATGATTCGGAACAGCGTCGAGGTAAGGCCTTCGTCCGGTTCCGGTTTTGCGCAGAGATTGGTCGTGGCCGAATTGGTTAGTGGTGTCATAGCTGAAAGCGGACTCCTGCCGAAGTGGCTGTGGTGTAAGGCGTGGCGCCGTAATCCGATGTGCCGCTGCCTGCCGGAATCTCTAGGTGCAGATAGGAAGAAAAGTGGTTTCCGAATCTTCGATTAGCATCGAAGATAGCGGTAAAACTCCTGTCGTTGAGATTGGCGACCACCGCGGCGGACAAGTCCCATTGCTTCCAGCCGGGCAGCTCACGAAGGCGATTTTTGTAGGCCGTGAAAAACGCGTAACTCTGCCTCCCTGCGAGAGGGGAGATGGTCATATCCCGATAGTAGGGAATGTTGGGCGGCGTGTAGAACTCACCGATGAAAGTGATGCCGGAATGGGTGGTGTACTTAGCGCCGAGGAGGATGGCTTCATGCTCGCGCCAGGCGGCCTCGCCGTGCACTTCCCACGCCTGGCCCAAGACGCGGGTGAAGGTGAGACCGCCAAAGGCATCTCCGCCGCGGTCGTCGCCGGCAATCAGGGCTGTGTCGAATCCATGCACCAGAATGTTATACCGGAAGGCGGTCGTGTCATGCAGATTTGCCGCGGCGGGAGCGAGCGCAGCGCTGGACCAGGCAAGGGTGAAGGCGTGCGGTCCGTGAACATAGTCGGCCTTGACCATGTCGCGGCCTTCATAGAGGTTGAGCCGGTCGGTGGGATTGGCGGGATCGCGGGGCGGGTCGAGCACGCCGGCCGGGCTGAAGGCGTAACCGGTTCCCCAGCGCACGATTCGCCGGCCCAGCATGAAATCGAAGTCTCCGGCGGAGAGGCCGGCATAAGTCTCCTTGACCCGCAACTGTGTGCGCGTGCCCGTATACGGCTCGAGCGCGGCGCCCAGGGCAGCTGCCGCGGCGGTGTTGCCCGGCGGGATATCGAAGTCCGCCGCGGAGAGGCCGCGAAATGTTTCGGCCAGGCCCACCACGCTCGAAGCCAGCGTCCAGCGAGAGCGGTAGCGTAGAGTGAAAGAAGGCTCCAATAGCAATTGATTCTGAAACAGCGTGACGGAAGGAGCGTTCACTAACTGGGTCTCCAGTGGCGGCAGCGGCGGAGTAAGGTTGCCATAAAATGTTGCGTCGTCGATAACGGCGAAGGAGTAACGGAAGTCATAACGGGGCGCGGGCGGGGAAGCGTCCTGGGCCGGGTTATCTTGGCTCAATTTATCCGGGGCCGGACTGTCCTGGGCCGCCAATTGCAAGCAGGCCGCGAGGAGGATTGCCGGGATTAGTAGCCGGTGTTTCATTGGGCGTAACTGACCTTGTGGAAACGGCTGAAGAAACTCGGTTGAGGTTTGAGGCTTCCCAGTTATCAAAACCGAGGCCTGGGGAACCGGAAGATTTCGTCACCGCGACAGCCGCCATCAAATGCCGCGGGAATAAACCGTGAAAGCGTGCAGGTTGTGGAACAACAGGAAGAGCCCGGAGACGGTCCAGTACATCCATGGCTTGAATGGGATCCTCGGAAGCTGGAGCTCATCGCCGATCATGCCAATCCCGGCCAACCAGAGAATTGGCGTGAAGGCGGGAGCCAGAAAGCCGATCGCGCCTATGCTCCACGCGGATTTTGGTGCCGCGATCAAAGCTCCCCAGGATGCGAAGTAGACCAGCAGGCCCGTCACGTAGAGCCCGAGGCCAAGCTTTTGGCCCGGTGTGGAAACGCGCAGCCGCATGAACACCGGCAATATCATGACAAGCGTGCGAAGGAGGTTTTCCGGAATACTGATCGCCTTCGGAATATCCTTCCAGAAGACGTCCATTTGGTAAGCGGGTGGAAGTTGGCGCGTGAAGATCAGGTTAAAGGCCAGAATCGGCAGCAGGAGCCAGAAGCAGTTCATGAGATAGCCGAATACTTTCGAGTTAGCCATTCAACCCTCCGAAAGAGTTGGTGGCTTGGATGCGCGTCACGGAAACAGGAGGGCGCATTTGCAGCCATTCGCGTCCGCCCGAGTCCAGACGATGATGACGATGGGCGCACGGCCTTGCCGAGCCATTCATGCCTCTTTGCTCATCAAGCATTGCCAGTCCCTTCTGAGTCATCTCGGTCGCTCATTGCCAATAGACCATTTTGATTTCGATCGAGGTTTCTGGCTGCTTCACTGGGAAGTTAGCCAGCTCGGGAGTAGGCGGTCCCTGAGTCGTGTCGGGATTGTTTGAGATGCCGTAGCCATTCTGCGGCATCCCCTGGGCATCGAACTCCATCTTCCCAGTCAGGTTTTCATCGTGCAGCACGGACGCGGCATAGACTCCCTGCGGAAGTTTCTCGAATACCACCTTGGCGCTCAGGGTTTGAGGGTCGATCTCACCTTGTCTGGCGGCAACGGCGTATGTAATGTCCGACGGGAATCCTTTTCCGTCCCGAAAAAGAACAACACCGATCTTCCCTTTCGCACTGCGAATTCCCGTTATGCGGATGGTGAGCGTGGACGTAGCTACAGCGGGCGCGGGCGCCGTGGTGGGCATCGGCGCGGGTGCGGTTGCAGGGGTGCGGTTTAGCGGCGTCTGCGCCGCAAGCCATCCGGCGGAGGCCGCAAGCAAAGCGCAGCAAAGCAAGGAATACGAGGCGGATCGTTTGGATTTGAAGCAGGTTTTTATCATCTCAGTTTCCTTTCGTGCGGTTTGTGGTCTCCCACGATTGATGCCATGTCAGCGGCCGCGGCCATTCAAAACCGGTCCGTCCGGCCCTGATAGAAAAGTTTGTCGGGCAACTCGCGGGGCGCGATGCCGGAGTATTCCAGCACGCTGCGGGAGTTATGCCGGATTTCGTCGTACAGAGTCAGGCGGCGAAGCTGGAGTTTGCCTCCGAACGAAGCGTACTCGTCGAAGGTGGCGGACTTGATATGCTTACCCGACGTGAGATAGAACTCGGCCCTGACCGGGCGCGCGTCCTGAACCCGCAGCCAATAGAGTATTCGCTGGTAAGTTGCGCCTTTTCGCTTGGCCGTAAGATCGAGAACGTAGCAATCCTCGGCACCCACCTTCTCGGTGCGCAGGTAGACGGGTGAGTAATCGACGGCGTAGTTGGTGCGGGCCACGTCGCCGTTGGAGGCGTCGCCGGAGAGCCTTTCGAGCGGGGTGATGCGCACCGGGCGGCTGGTGTCGGGCAGATAGACCCACATATCGTCGCCCAGCATGAGCAGGTGCTGGCCCTTTTCGCGGGGACTCATAAACTCGACATAAGTCTTCTCCGTTCCCTTCTGCGAGACCTCGTAGAGCTTTTCTTCGTCCGCCTTGCCGGATTCGTAGTTGGTGATCTTGACGCGCAGCACATACGAGGGCCAGCCGTTGCGGTAAACGTCGGAGCGCTTGAGCAGAGCTTCGGCGTCCGGGGTTGACGGGGAAGCGGCGCGGCAAACCAGTGCACAAGTCAGGAGAAAGCCGGCGAGAAAGATCAGCAGGTAAATACGCAGCGCGCGATCGATGTTAGACATGAGCTAGGGCCTCCGCAATTTGCAGCCGGGATGCGCGGATCGCCGGGAGAATGGATGCCAGCGCCAGCGAGACGATGACCAGCAGCGAGGAGCCGATCATCAGACTGGGCACGTGGAGAACCTGGAAGGACATAGGGACCGTAAATCCCGGAGGCGGCGGGAGATGGAGGTTGGCGTGGTTCAAGATAACTCCGAGAAGATTGCCTGCCAGAACGCCGACCAGGGCGCCGAGAATGCCGATGAGCGTGGCCTCGGCCATGAACAATGCGACGATCCATGTGCGGGGCGTGCCCATGGCCAGCATGGTGCCTATCTCGCGGGTGCGCTCGAACATGGTCATAAGCAGCGTGTTTACGCTGGACATGAGAACCATGAAGAATACGATAACTCCCAGGAAGACGAAGATGGTGCTGAAGAGGGAGCGGACCTGCTTGTAATAAGTGGCCAGTTCGATCCATTTCTTCAGGACTAATTGCTGTGGTAGGCCGCGCAGTCGGGGGGCGAGTTCGGCCGCGACCTGGTCGGTGTTCTCGGTCTTGTCCAAGCCGACCACGAGGTTGGTAACGCGATCGCTTTGCAGCAGGCGCTGCGCGGCGGGCAAGGTGATGCGGAGAGAGCGCGCATCCATTTCAGCGACGCCGGAGTCTACAATGCCCACGATTTCCACATCGACGCCGTTGAGGGCGCCGTCGGAGGTCATCGCCAGCAGCGTCAACCCATCGCCAACCTTCACGTTCATCGATTTGGCCAGGCCGGCTCCGATGAGCGCCTCGACCTCGCCGCCGGATTTGCTGTCTAGATCGTGGCCAGAAGTAAAGGTGGTTGGAAAAAAGCCAAGTCCGTTTTCGGCGACGGGATCGACGGCGGTGCCCATGAAGACCGAGGACTTATCGCCATTGGAGACCATGCCGTAGAATTCGATGCGTGGAGCGACACCGCGCACGTGGCCGCCGGTCTTGACGCTTGCTACCACCTGACGCCAGTTATCGATGCCGGTGTCGAGGGCGCGAACTTCGTCGCGGTTGAAGTGATCGGCGGTGAAGATCTGGATGTGGCCGAGGCCGCTATTGATGGTGTGCTCGCGCAGGCCCCAAAACATGCGGGCAAAGAAGCCGCCGACGAGCAGCAGTCCGGCGACGCCTCCGCCCACCATGAACAGGGTCATCATGGTGCGGCGGCTGTTGCGGAATATATTTCTGAATGCAAGAAGCAGGAACTTAGCCACGGCTAACTCCTTCGGTCGAGTTATCGGAGACGACCTGTCCGTCGCAGAGGCGGACGATGCGCTCGGTGTGTTCGAGCAGGCGCGCGTCGTGCGTGGAGAAGATAAAGGTAAGACCGAGGCGGCGGTTGAGTCCGTGCATGAGGTCGATAAGCTGGGTGGCGTTTTGCGTATCCAGGTTAGCGGTGGGCTCGTCGGCCAGCACCAGGGCGGGACGATGCACGATGGCGCGGGCCACGGCCACCCGCTGACGCTCGCCGCCAGAGAGCAGGTCGGGACGCTGCTGGGCGCGGGCTGAGAGGCCGACGCTATCCAGGGCCTCGGCCACGCGCTGGCGGCGCTCGCGGCTGCCGATGCCCTGGATCAGCAGCGGATACTCGACGTTCTCGGCGGCCGTGAAGACGGGGATGAGGTTGAAGGTCTGAAAGACGAAGCCGATTTTCTGGCGGCGAAGCGTGGCCATGGCGGCTGGCTTCAGCTTTGAGGTATCCACGCCGTCTACGAGGATTCGGCCGCTGGTGGGCTGATCGATGCAGCCGATCAGGTTTAGCAGGGTAGTCTTGCCGCTTCCGCTGGGGCCGGCAATGGCCAGGAATTCGCCGGCGTTGACGCGCAGGCTGGCGTCAGAAAGAGCGGTGACAAACCTGTGGCCTGGGTGGTGACTTGGACTCGTGTCCAGAGGAAATCTGCGATTGACTGCTTCGACATTGACGATTTCTTCCATTCGCCGTTCCCTTTCCTTGGCGGTGTTTTTCTCTTTTTGCAAGATAGACGGGACGAAGCCGAGTGCGCGCGCGTTTCCGGACGAGGGGTTGGAAAAGCGGATGAAGGGTTGGAGCGGAGCGATGAGCCGTGAGCAGAGCGGCCCAGCGGCTACGCAGGTTGCTTTTGATTCCCACTTCTCCTCTCGCAGACTCCCGCTGCCGATCAAGCCGCGCCCACTGAACCTTCCGCGGCAGCGGGCCTTTCCGCCGTGGCGGGCAACACCGGCGTGGCCGCGATCAGTTGCCGCGTGTACTCCCGTTGCGGGTTCGAGCACAGTGCCATGGCCTCGCCCATCTCCACCAGCCTTCCGCGCTCCATCACTGCAATGCGCGTACTCAAATAGCGCACCAGTGGCATAGAGTGGGAGATGAAGAGGTAGGTCAGCCCGAGCTCGCGCTGCAACCGCCGCAGCAGGTTCACAATCTGCGCTCCCACGCTCACATCAAGCGCCGAAACCGGCTCATCCAGAATCAGCAGCCTGGGTCTGAGCGCCAGCGCGCGGGCAATGTTGATGCGCTGCCGCTGCCCGCCGGAGAACTCGTGCGGATGGCGTGTAAGCGCCGGCTCTTCCATGCCCACCTCGCTCAGCAGCTCGACCGCCTTCCCGCGCAGAGAGGCGCGATCCGTCTCGATCCCCGCTTCCCGCCGGTGAATCAGCAGCGGCTCGGTCACGATCTGGAGCACGTTCATGCGCGGATTCAGTGCGGCGTACGGATCCTGAAAGACCGGCTGCATCTGGCGGCGCACCCGGCGCAACGCGCCCGTTGAGGCGCGGGCCATCTCCGTGCCGTCCACGCGCACGCTGCCGCGGCTCGGCTCCGCGAGGCCCAGAATCATCCGCGCCAGCGTCGTCTTGCCCGAACCCGACTCGCCCACCAGTCCAAGCGTTTCGCCGCTCTCGATCGTCAAGGACACATCTTCAACGGCGTGCCGCAGTTCCGTGCGCAGCCCCGCCCGCCGAGGATAGCTTTTCCAAACCGAATTGACCTCAACCAGCGCCATGCCCAAATGGTACATGGGCCATCCCATGGTTACCCGGCAAGGATGACGGAAGCGCCGGCTTCGATTGAAGTCGCGCTACCGCAATGGAAGTCAGAGAACGATTGCCGGCCGCAGGTCCGTATGCACAAAATCGTCGCCCTTGTAGAGCAGCGGTTCGCGCTTATCGCGGGCCAGTGCGTAGGTGAAGCAGTCGCCAAAGTTCAGGTTGGCTGGGTGGCCGCTGCCTCTGCCGTAGTCGCGGTAGGCCTGGCGGGCGATCTTCGCCTGCGCGGCGGTCACTGGCTCGATGACCATCTCCAAATCGAGGATCAACTCATCCAGCCCCGCGCTTCGAACTGGGTCGCGATGCTTGTCCAGCACGATCGCGGTCTCCAGGTAAGAGGCGGCAGATATCCGCAGACTGCCGGCGGAATCCATCTTCTCCGACAAGGCGAGCCAGTCCGGTTCGCGCTTGATGACAGCTACCATTGCCGACGAGTCGACGATCATTTGGGCAGTCCCGTCTCTTCATCGTAAAGATCGTTGATCAGTTCATTCCCGCTGGGGCCGTCCTTGAACAACGGTGCGCACAGTTCGGAAAACTCCATTAGCGCCTCCATGCGGCTCTTTCGCTTTGGAGGTTCTCCCTGCCGCTCCAACCGCTCCTTAAGCGCAACCGTGACGGCCCTGGTCACAGTCTCGCCGTTCCGTTGGGCCACTTTCCGCGCAAGCCGAACCGTCTCTTCGTTCTTGATACTCAAGGCCATACAATTCTACCATTCTACCATTGCTTTCTATTATTCTACCATAGAAGTTCCTTAACACAATAGAGCTATCTGGCCGGCCAGAGCCCCTCGGATGCCCTAAGCTATAGGCATGAACGACCTTACTCTGGAAGCCGCGGCAACGCAGGATGAGATCTTCGATCTACTGGTAGTAGGCGCCGGGCCCGCGGGGCTGGCGTGCGCCATTGAGGCGCAGAAGGCGGGGCTTCGCTCCGTTGTGGTGGATAAGGGCTGTCTGTGCAATGCGCTCTTCCATTACCCCACACATATGATCTTCTTCACTTCCCCGGAGTTGCTGGAGATCGGCGGCATTCCCTTTCCCAGTCCCAACCCCAAGCCCACGCGCACTGAGGCGCTCCAGTACTACCGGCGGGTGGCGGCCTACTTCCGCCTGGACGTGCGCCAATATCATCGCGTGGAGCGGGTGACGGGCTCGGACGGCGCCTTCACGGTGCATACCGAGGACCGCTTCGGCCGCCGCGGCGCTCTCATAGCCCGCAAGCTGGCCATTGCCACCGGCTACTACGACCTGCCGAACTACATGGGCATTCCAGGCGAGAAGCTGAGCAAGGTGCACCACTACTACAACGACCCGCACCCCTTCTTCGGCATGGACGTAACGGTGATCGGGGGCAAGAATTCCGCGGCCATTGCGGCGCTGGAGCTGTGGCGGAGCGGCGCGCGGGTCACGCTGGTTTATCGCGGGCCTGAGATTCCGCCGCATGTGAAGTACTGGATCAAGCCGGATATCGAAAACCGCATCAAGAATGAGGAGATCAAGGCGTACTTCCGGTCGCGGGTAGTGGAGATTGCGCCGGATACGGTGCTGCTGGAGACGCCGGAAGGCCGCGTGACGCTCAAGAACGACTTCGTCTTCGCCATGACCGGCTACCACCCCGACTTCACTTTTCTGGAGAAGTTGGGGGTGCGTTTCGAGGGCGATGACAGGCTGCCGGCTTGCGATGCGGAGACGCTGGAGAGCAATGTGCCCGGCATCTACCTGGCCGGGGTGATCGTGGGCGGCGCGCGCACCAACGAGATCTTCATTGAGAACGGGCGCTTTCACGGGCGGCAGATCGCCGCGGCGCTGGCCGCAAAGCTGGGCGGTGGGTCAATTTGAGATCCTACGGGCTCGAAGAACTTATCGGCCAAGGAGCTAGATCTGTCATGGGTGTCGTATATCTGCTTTGGTTTGTGCGTGAGTGGGATGATGGAGAGGATACAGAACTCCTAATAGGCGTCTATCAAACCGAGGCCGACGCGAAGGAAGCTATCGGCCACTTGAAAGAACAGCCGGGATTCGTAGCGTACCCAGAGGGTTTTGAGATCCATTCTTATGAGATTGGAAAAGACCATTGGACCGAAGGGTTTGTAAGAGCGTGCGGAGATGTAGACATCACCGAGGAATCGAACTGACTCAGTACTTCGACCATCGAGCCTCTTGCACAATTCCATTGAGACTGGAAAAAGTGTCAGGGCATGACTTCAGTCGTGCCGAAAGAGCAACAAAATCATGTTGGGCTTTAGCCCCTGCGGTTTTGATTTCCGTAACTTGCAATCCCGCAGCGGCTAAAGCCGGAATCAAGACTGGCCATTGACGGCACGACTAAAGTCATGCCCTGACACAATCTATAGCCTGAAGGCAATTTTGTAAGAGGCTCCATCGGTCAAAGCGCTGATTGGGCAATGAATCCGATAAACTGGGAGACCGTATAGGCGGAGGTTCTACTCTTGCGGATGCGCTGGTGGCCGCGGACGATTCGATGGCAGATGCTGGCAGGCCTGGTTCTGCTCGAGGCGCTTTCCCTGGCGCTTTTTGCGGCGCTCCTGATCCGTCAGCAGGGGCGCGAGGCTTACCGGCACGCCCGGCAGCGCCTTGCCAACCAGGCCGACTCCGTGGCTCTGCAAGCCCAGGAGGCTCTGCTGCAGCAGCGGCCCGGCTGGGTGGGGCTTTCCGTGAAGATGATGGGCGAGGCGCCCAGCGTGGCCTTCGCCCTGGTCACCGATCCGGCCGGCAACGTGCTCTTCGTCAGCCAGGGAGAAGCGGACCAGAGAACGCTCGATGCGGCGGAGCGCGCGCAGATTCCCCTTGCCACCTCGGATGAGCCCCGGATCTTTCACGTGGGAAGAGGTCAATGGGAGGGCGTGAAGCCCATCTACACCGGCAGCGATCTGCGCGGCTTTGCTTGGGTCAAGGCCGATCCGGCCTGGGATGTGGAACTGCGGGAGACGATTTTGCGCGGCACCTTCGTCTTCGGCGTCATTTGGATGGCGGCTTCGGGGCTGCTGGTGCTGCTGATGGCCGGATCGATCTCGCGGCCGCTGGCCATCCTGCACCGCGGCACGCGCGCCCTGATGACTTCGCCGGAGACCGGCGGCAGCTTCCCGCTGCCGGTGACCGTACACAACGAGATCGGCGACCTGATGGAGGCCTTCAACCGTATGGTCGCTTCCATTCTGGAGCAGCGCTCGGGGCTCAATGATACGCTTTCGCTGCTCGACTCGATGCTGGCCAACGCGCCCATCGGCCTGGCCTTCTTTGACCGAAGCTGCCGCTTTGTGCGCGTGAACCAGTTCTTCGCGGGCATGACCGGGGCTCCGCTCAGCGGCCACCTGGGCCGAACGCTGGCGGAGCTGCTGCCGCAGCCGGTTGCCCAGGAGCTGGAGAACGCCGTGCAGCGGGTCTTTGCCGAAGAGGAACCGGTGCGCAACCTGGAATTGACCACTCCCGATCTGAGCGGCCGGCCTGGCCGGTCATCGACCTGGCTAGTCAGCGCCTACCCGGTGCGGACCACGCCGCGCCAGGTGCGCTGGGTGGGCGTTATCGTGCTTGATGCCAGCGACCGCAAGCGCAGCGAAGAGGCCCTGCGCAGGACCGAAAAGCTGGCTGCAACCGGACGGCTGGCCGCATCCATCGCTCACGAGATCAACAATCCGCTCGAAGCTATCACCAACCTGCTCTTCCTATTGCGCAACTTCTGCCGCCTCGACGATCCGGCGTTGAACTACGTGGCCATGGCGGAGCGAGAGGCCCAGCGCATCGCCGGCATTACCCAGCAGACGCTGCGCTTCTACCGCCAATCCACGCTGCCCGCGCGAGCCCGGATGTCGGAGCTGCTCGACCCCGTGCTCAGCCTCTCTCAGACCCGGCTCAACGCCCTCGGCATCGAGGTCCAACGCGAGTACGACCCGGAGATCGACCTCTTCTGCTTTGCCGCGGAGCTCCGCCAGGTCTTCGCCAATCTGGTCAGCAACGCCATCGACGCCACCAGCGGCGGCGGCCGTTTGCGGGTGCGCGCGCGGCGTTCGCTCAACTGGCGGGATCCCGCTCAGGCGGGAGTGCGCTTCACGCTGGCCGATACCGGCGCGGGCATGGAGCCGGCGGTGAGGGAGCGCATCTTCGAGGCCTTCTTTACCACCAAGGAGTCGACGGGAACCGGCCTCGGCCTGTGGGTGAGTTACGAGATCGTCGTCAAGCACCGCGGGCTGGTGCATGTGCGCAGCTGCACCGCAGCCCAGGGAAAGAGCTCGGGAACCGTCTTCCAGATATTCATTCCCGACGGACCCGAGCTGGCGGCTGCGGCCAGCCAGGCGCCCGCCGTGGTGTAAGAGGGATGCTCGCGAGACTCTCCCATTCGCGCCCGCTTTGGCCCTTCGGCCTGGCGACATTCATTCGCGAGGCAGGAAGGGAGTATCTATCTCAAGCCGGGTGCACTTGCGAAAAGCTCTCTAGCCGCGTAAACTTTTACCGCATTGGTTCGTCCTACAGGTCAGTCGGGAGCCGGCGAAAGAACTGAGGCTTCTTCCGATCCTTTGGAGTGCCGCACGCCGTTTCCCGCGAAGGGAAGTTCCATGAGAAAGCATTCCTTGCATTCAGGTTTTCTGCTTGTGCTTCTGTTTGGATTCGCCATCCTCTCACTGTCTGCCGCGGGGCAGGCGAGCGCCGCAAACCAATGGGCGTGGATGGGCGGAAGCAGTTCGGCCATTTACGGTGATATAGAGCCTGGCATATACGGCACACTGGGAACACCTTCTGCCAATAACATCCCCGGAGGCCGCTATGGAGCTGTTACCTGGACCGATGGTAGCGCCAATCTCTGGCTCTTTGGGGGCCAAGGCTACGATGCCAACGGAACGATTGGCGATCTCAACGATCTCTGGGAGTTCAGTTCCTCCAGCAACGAATGGAGTTGGATAAGCGGAAGCAGCGCGGTGCCCCCCTCCGATGGCGGTTTAGGTGGTCAGCCCGGAGTCTACGGCACCCTGGGAACGCCGGCCCCCGGAAACGTCCCCGGAGGCCGGGATAGCGCTGTGGGCTGGACCGATAGCAGCGGCAATCTTTGGCTTTTCGGGGGTATCGGCAGCGATCAGGGATGTGTCGGCTGTGTTTTCAACGACCTTTGGAAGTTCAATACTTCCACCAGCCAATGGACGTGGATGGGCGGAAGTAGTCCAGCGACCTGCACGACCAGAGGGGTTGCATGTGTCTGGCCCGGAGTCTACGGCACATTGGGAACACCGGCTGCGGGAAATGTCCCCGGAAGCCGTGCGTGGACCGCAAGCTGGACTGACGTTAGCGGCCACTTTTGGCTCTTTGGGGGCTATGGCGCCGATGCGACCGGCTCTCAAGGCCTTCTCAACGACCTTTGGGAGTTCGACCCCTCCACCAACGAATGGGCATGGATGGATGGGAGCAATACGCTACCCTTGACCGGAGGCCTGTCAGGCGCTTACGGCACATTGGGAACGCCTGCCTCCGGAAACATCCCCGGAAGCCGTGATTTCGCTTCGAGTTGGACCGACGGCAGCGGCAATCTTTGGCTGTTCGGGGGCGATGGCTACGATGCCAACGGCATTTTTGGTCCTCTCAACGATCTGTGGCAGTTTGACCCTTCCACCAACAAATGGACGTGGGTGAGTGGAAGCAGCACGTTAAACTCGGTGAACTGCGTTAATGGTTTCGAAATATGCGGCCACGCCGGAGTGTATGGCACATTGGGAACGCCCGCTGCGGGAAACACACCCGGTAGCCGCTGGTCGTCAGCGAGCTGGACCGACGGCAGCGGCCACCTCTGGCTCTTTGGGGGGTGGGGCTTAGATGCCAACGGCAACGATTACCTGCTCAATGACCTGTGGGAGTTCAGTCCATCCACGAGCGAATGGACGTGGATGGGCGGAAACAATACTTTAATCACCGAGAACTCTTCCGAGCTTCTTGGCTGGCCCGGCATGTACGGTACATTGGAAACGCCCGCCCCGGGAAACGTCCCCGGAGGCCGCGACGCGGCTGCGAGTTGGACCGACAAGGGCGGCAATTTCTGGCTCTTTGGGGGCACCGGCGTTCTAGCCAACGGCCCCAGTGCGGTTAACTTTTTCAACGACCTTTGGAAATACCAGCCATCGACAACATACTTCTTTCCGACAGTCGCTAACCCAACCTTCAGCGTCGCTGCCGGGACGTATACCACCGTGCAGACGGTGACCATAAGCGACGCAACGCCTGACGCAACCATCTTCTACACCACTGACGGAACAGCGCCGACCTTCAGCTCTGCCATCTACACGGGTCCACTCACAGTGTCCACAGTGTCTACTACGGAAACCGTCGAGGCTATCGCCGTGGCTGCGAATTACTTCAACAGCGCGGTCGTTTCAGCTACCTACAACATTGGTCTGCCGGTAAATTGGTATACATTGACCACGATCGCTTCTTCTCTGAATCCGTCCAACGTCGGCGAGTACGTCACCTTCACGGCGACGGTTACGCCGGTGAGCAACTCCGCAACGCCTGCCGGAACCGTTCAGTTCAGCGCGGGTAATTCCCTGGGTTATTCACCGCTGGGGCCGCCCGTGGCGTTGAACAGCAGCGGCGTGGCCACCCTCACAACCGCCGCGGTCTTCGGATGCGGTCAAAGCATCATGGCGGCGTATATACCGGCGAGCGGTTCGCCCCTCGCGCCCAGCGTATCGGCGCCGTTGCAACAGAATGTTGCCGGCCCTCCCGCTGGCTATAGCGCCACCACGCTTACCTCATCGCAGAACCCGTCGAACACGGGCCAATCCGTCACCTTCACGGCAACTGTTGTTGGCGGGCCTCCAATGACTAACTACATCTGCGGCGGCGGCCCTCCCGCCGGCTCCGGCACGTACGCACCAACAGAACTATATGGAACCGTTCAGTTCTACGTGAACGGTACCGCGATGGGATCGCCAATTACGCTGGGCGGCGGCATCACCAGCGCCGTAGCCACCTACTCGACCAGTGCGCTGCCCGCCGGCACAGACGCGATTACCGCCCAATTTACTGAGGGTAACGGCTGGGTCCCATCCAACACGTCCACGCCGCTGAGCCAAGTAGTCACCGCCCCCGAGCTGGCTGCCGCCACGCCAACCTTCAGTCCGGCCGGCGGGTCGTATTCCCCGATGCAGGTGGTGACCATCAGCGATGCCACGTCCGGGGCAACCATCTATTACACGACCGACGGAACGACCCCGACTACAAGTTCGACCGTGTACAGCAACCCGATCATGGTCTCGTCGTCTGAAACGATCGAGGCGATCGCAACGGCCAGTGGCTATTCCAACAGCGCCGTTGCCAGCGCGACCTATACCATCCCTCAGGACTTCACCGTCGCCATCAATCCGGCATCCATCTCGGTCCAAGCCGGACAGAGCGGCACGGCCACAATCACGGTGCAGGATGAGGGCGGCTTCAACTCCAATGTCTCGTTCGCCTGCTCGGGGTTGCCCGCGGGGGCCGCGTGCGGCTTCGTTATGGAGTATGTGCCGACGCCTTTGGGCGTCACCTACACGACGTTGACGGTAACCACCTCCGCGACGGCCGCGGCGCTCCACCGCAATGGTTGGCCGCTGTTGCCGGGATCGGCGCTGGCGGTTGCGCTCTGCTGCTTGGGATGGAAGGATCGGCGCCGCTGGCGGATGATGTTGCTATTGGCGGTGAGCGTGGCCGGGCTGAGTCTGCTCAACGGCTGCGCCGCGGCTTCTTCCATCGTGTCTGATCCTCCCCCCGTCACGTCGACGGTCACCGTAACCGCCACGGGCGGCTCCGCCCAGCACACCGCAACCTTCTCGCTCACGGTGTACTGACGCATCCCAACAACCGCGCAAGAATATCGAGGCCTCTACCCGCGGGTGGAGGCCTCGGCGCAGGTGCGATTTCGCCCTCACGGGCCATCTCGAAGCCGGCTGGCGCACAACTGCCAATTGAACACGGAACCGGCAGCACCCCTTTTTGCGTAGAGAGATTTGTGTCCAATTGCGGACGCCGGGATCGAAAATGAACGCCGGGCGTTGCGCAAGCGGAGACGGGATTGTTCCTATCCCCTGTGATTTCACCATCTTCTCTTCGGACCGCTTTGGCGCCCCAAATGCAATTCCAGAGAGCGTGGGACCAAAACAAATCACAGCAGGCCCCGAGCCGGTGACAGGATTCCCACAGGAGGTCCTTGTGACGATCGCGAATTACGACACCACAGCCGAGCCGGCGATTGCTCCCCATCAATCCGCCGATTCCTTCCAACTGACCGAACTGGTCCGCGGCAGCGATCGCCGTCTGCTGGAGCATTTGGAACCGCTTGTACGCCGGCAATCCCTCAATCTGGATCTGGCGTCCGTTCAGCGCATCGACGCGGCCGGCATCTCCGCGCTGATTGCTCTGTACACGGCCTCCCGCGACGCGGGCCACAGATTCACCGTCTCCAATGCCTCGGCGAGAGTAGCCGCGGTTCTCGCCCTGGTAGGCCTTGACCGGTTTCTTCTGCAACATCCTGCGGTCCAGAATTCATATTCCGGACCGCGCTTCCTCCGCCCCGCCGCATAAGCCTGCCCGCCGCGGGTGCCGATCCTTATCCGCCTCCGTCGTTCGTCTCGAATTGGGAAGGTATAATCGAATTGGTCCGGTCGTTCAGAGGCCGAAGAGTCGCATGTGACCTTCAACACAGGCAACTGTACGCTCGGGACGATAATCCTATGAATGGCTAACCAATGCCGCGAGGCGCAGTTTTGTGTTTGGATGACTGGCGCGCGCTCAGCCTGAATACCGCTTCTTCTCTTGAGCGCTGAGCCCCCGTTCCGTCTCCCCCGCATAGGCTCCGCGCCCGCGCAATCCTACACGGAGGTTTCATCCCATGACGCAGGGCGCTGTGGAATCGTCGGTCGCCTCGGCGACCTCAACCTCAACCGCAATCCAATATGTGTATTTCTTCGGCGGCGGCGCCGCGGACGGAAATGGCAAGATGAAGGATGTGCTGGGCGGCAAGGGCGCCGGATTGGCAGAGATGACCAACGCCGGATTGCCCGTTCCTCCTGGATTCACCATCCAGACCGAGGCCTGTCGCGAGTACATGCGCGGCGCGGTCAGCCCGGAAATCAACGTCGAGATGTACGCCGCGCTGGAGCGGCTCGAAGCGCTGCAAGGGCAGAAGCTGGGCATGGGCGAGAATCCCCTGCTGGTCAGCGTCCGCTCCGGCGCAAAGTTCTCCATGCCCGGCATGATGGACACCATCCTCAACCTCGGCCTCAACGACCAGGCCGTTGAAGCGCTGGCCAAGCTCAGCAACAATCCCCGTTTCGCCTACGACTCCTATCGCCGCCTCATCCAGATGTTTGGCGACGTGGTTCTCGATGTGCCCAAGAAGAAGTTCGAGCACATCTTCGACGGAGTCAAGCATCGCGAAGGGGTCAAGTTCGATTACGAACTCCAGCCCGCGGCGCTCAAAGAGATCATCGCCGAGTACAAGAAGCTGGTTCTCGCCGAGACCGGCAAGGACTTTCCGCAGGCCCCGCTCGATCAACTGGTCCAGGCCCGCGACGCCGTCTTCCGGAGCTGGCAGAATGACCGCGCCAAGACCTATCGCCGCATCAACCGCATCGACGATTGGCTGGGCACGGCGGTGAACGTGCAGGCCATGGTCTTCGGCAACTTGGGCGAGAACTCCGGCACCGGCGTGGGCTTCACACGCAATCCCGCCACCGGCGAGCACGCCTTCTTCGGCGAGTACCTGATGAACGCGCAGGGCGAGGACGTGGTCTCCGGCGTTCGCACGCCGCTCTCCATCAGCGAGCTGGAGCGCGCCATGCCCGCGGTCTACGAGCAGCTTCGCGACATCACCGGCAAGATGGAACACCACTACCGCGACATGCAGGACTTCGAGTTCACCATCCAGGATGGCAAGCTCTACATGCTGCAAACCCGCAACGGCAAGCGCACCGGCCTGGCCGCCGTCCGCGTGGCCATCGACATGGTTCGCGAGGGCCTGATCACGCAGGAAGAGGCCATCTTCCGCGTCGAGCCCAACCAGCTCTACGACTTCCTGGTTCCCCGCCTGGTGGAAAAGGGCGAGAAGATTGAAGTCCTGGCCACCGGCCTGCCGGCCTCGCCGGGCGCGGCTGTCGGCCAGATCGTCTTCACCGCCGAAGACGCGGTGAAGGCCCACGCCAACGGCACGTACAAGGTCATCATCCTGGTGCGCGGCGAAACCACCCCTGAGGACATCGCGGGCATGGAAGTCGCCAGCGGCATTCTCACCTCGCGCGGCGGCATGACCTCGCACGCCGCCGTCGTCACCCGCGGCATGGGCAAGTGCTGCGTGGCCGGCGCCGGCGATTGCACCGTGGA
>JBEKPA010000019.1:0-22078 GCA_049521195.1 Occallatibacter sp. | reverse complement strand
CCCCGGCGCCTTGGTCTTCGCCGCCGGTTTCGCCGCATGCCCCGCAGCTTTTGCTGGCTTCGCTTCCGTCACTGCCGACGGCGTCGCCGCGCTCGTCGCGGGGAACAGCACATTGAGCCGCGTTCCCTCACCCAGCGAGAGAATCTTCTCCGCAGCCTCATCCACTGAGTCCCGCTTCACCAGCCCGTCGCAATAAACGCAGTGCACCTCTCCGCAGCGCGCATACAGCAGCCGCAGGTAGTCGTAAATTTCCGTCGCCGTCGCCACCGTCGACCGCGGATTCCGCGTCGTGTTCTTTTGCTTGATGGCGATGGCCGGCGCCATCCCGTCAATCTCGTCCACATCCGGCTTCTCAATCCGCTCCAGAAACTGCCGCGCGTACGCCGAAAGCGACTCCACATACCGCCGCTGCCCCTCGGCATAGATGGTGTCGAAGGCCAACGAACTCTTCCCCGATCCCGAGACCCCGCTGATCACCGTCAGCTTTCCATGGGGAATCTCGCAGGAGATGTTCTTCAGGTTGTGAGTCCGCGCGCCGCGGATGATGATGGAGTCATTCAAAGGGAAGGCACCGCTGAGAAGTTGTCCGGCCGCATCCCTGTCCCCTCGGCGAGGCTCAGGGCGCAACCGGCCATTCTCCATTATAGGATGCGCCGACCGCCGGCTTTGGTCGCGGCGCAGTCTCCGGTTTGGCGGTGATACAACAGAAGAGGAGTAAGGCGATGCCAGTCCCCTCGAAATTGCTCCTCGCGACAGCCCTGACGGCAGGCTCGCTGGCCGCCCATGCAAATCCGGCCGCACAGGAGCCCACGACGCGCTGCGATCCGCCTCCCGGATCGCTATCCAGTTTGACTCGGGCCCAGAAAAAGGCGTTTATGGACTCGCAGAATGCGTTCATCGCCAACCGCTTTGCCGATGCGCTTGGAGAGCTGCGCAGTCTGCTGGCACAGCTTCCGCCAGACACGCCGGCACAGAGCGCGATGGCGGAGAGAACAGCGGAAGCGGCGGTCTATGCGGGGGAACAAACCTACGCGATATCGCTCCTGAAGCCCATCGAGGCGCGCAATGGAAGCGACTGTCCGGCGAGAACACTCCTGGCTCGGGCCTATGCGGAGGAAGGGCGGTCGGCAGAGCGCGACGCTGAGATCAGCGCTCTCACTGCACTTCACAAGGAGGCTCCGGAATCGCCCGCCGGCAAACTCGACGCCTTCCTGCTGGAGCAACATAGCCTGAAGGGCGGCGGAGCAGTCACCATCGCATACTTTCTGCGACCCGCGGCTCCTCACAATACGCATCTCCTTGCGCAGATATTTGACGCTTCCGGCAGCCTGATGCTGCACATCGAGCTCGACAGCGATGACGGAGACCAGGTGTATTTCAAGGAATCTCATCCCGAACTGGCGGCCAAGGGCAATCGACAGTTTTCCCTCGACGCCTTCTTGGACAAGGCTGTGCCCGGCGACACGAGCGATGACCGGCACGCTCTCATTCAGTTCTTCGACGGCGCGCCGAGTTATGACGTTGTGCGGGAACGCATTCTTACAATCGCGGAACGCAGCGTAAAGTCCGTTCCCTGACGATCCGCCGTAGTATTCGGTTGGTCGCCGATTCGGAAACCGTAACACTACTCTTGCTTTGCGTCCGCTCGCCGCCGTACCACTCCCGGCTGGGGCATCGGCGCGCCCAGTCTCTGCTTCACGCCCGCTTGCGCACTTCGCGGTCCAGGCGGTCCATCCAGGCCAGATAGCTCAGGAACTCCCAGCGCGAGACCCAGAGAAAGCCCAGTATCTTCCCCATCGTCAGCGTCTCGGCGGGCATGCCGGAGTAAGTCTCGACCCGCCAGCGCATGTATTCGCTCCGCCAGGGAGCCAGCCGATGGCCGCGAGTCGCATTCCAGATGAATCGGATAGGAGCGAGCAAGGTGCTTCCTTCTCAATGAATTATAGACGGATTCACAAGGCGCGAGTGAACTGATGTGTGCAGTAAGTCCGGGCTCTACGAGGCCGTCGGGTTTTGACTGAAAGAAGGGATGCCGACGCCGCGCGTTCAACCGCCGCCGCGCCTCCACGCAAAGGACCCTGCCTATGCCTCAACCCCATTCCACCGATCGCATTACTGTCCCATGCCCAGCATGAAGTCCACTACCTTGGAAGCCACCGCCGAAGCCGGCACATGGTAGGTTCCCGCCGCGATTGCTGCCTGAACGCTGGCCACCTTGTCCATGCGCACATCGGGCTCGGCCGCCGTCTGCGAAACCTCGCTCCCCGCCCTGCTCGACGTCGCCCGGTCGCTGCCCAATCCGCTTCCACCGGCTGCGGTATCGCCCTTGGTTAGCGGTGCAGCCGAGTCCGGCAGCGTCCCTCCCGAGAGCGACTTCAATCCATCGAGACTGCCGCGAATGTCCATGCGTCTTGCTCCTTGCTGGGCCTATCGGCGCGTCTGCTAATCACTCTAGTCATTTGGAAACTCTCATGACGGTATCGCCGTGCAAGTTTCGGGTTACTTTCTCAGTCGCGCTCCGGTTACCTGACCGGGAGAGAGCCTTGACGATCCGGGTCGCAATTCCAAACCCTCCCCGCTCGCTCAGCCCCCTGCCAAGAGCCTCGGAGCGGTCGCATCGCGCCTTGAGTCAACTTCCGGATTGGCGGCTGCTCAGAAGCCGATCCGCGCCCGCAACAAGGACCTCTCGCCCAAAGCACCCGCAATGCACTACTCTTGCCAATGAGGCCCATGAATAGGGTTTTTGCCAAGCTCCGGGATGCTGCGGGTCGAGCCCTGGCCCATGACGTGGTCAACACGTCCAAGGCCGTGGCCTACTCCGGCATGCTCATGATGTTTCCCGCCCTGCTGGTGATGACCACGCTGGTGGCCCAGGTTCCGGCGGGCAACTCGCTAGTGGGCGCGGTGCGCGCCACTTTCGAGCAGCTTCTGCCCACCGACACTCTGGATATGCTTCAGTCCTACCTGCTCACCAGCCGCATCCACTCCGGCCGGGTGATCCTGTCCGCCACCACCCTCAGCGTCTTCGCCGGCATGGGCGTGATGCTGTCGCTGATGGAGGGCTTTCGCCGCGCCTACCGGCTCCCGTCCAGCGATTGGAGCTTTTGGGGGCGGCGGCTGCGGGCCCTGCTGCTGGTGCCCATTGCGTTGGTTCCGCTGTCGCTGGCTACGCTGGTGGTCGTCTTCGGCCATCAGATTGAGACCTGGATGATCGACAACGGCGGCCACGAGTTGCGCCATGTCGTGATTTTCTTCTGGCGCATGGTTCGCTGGTCGATCGCGTTGGTTACCAGCATGGCCGTCCTTACCGTTCTCTACCACTTCGGCACCCGGCGCAAGGAGCATTGGCTGTGGGTCGCCCCCGGCGCCATCACCGGCACGCTGCTCTGGTTTCCGGCCACGCTGGCCTTCGGCTGGTATGTCACTCGCGTTGCCGATTACTCCATGTTCTACGGCTCCTTTGGCGCCGGCATCGCCACGCTGGTCTGGCTCTATATCACCGCCTTCAGCGTGCTCATCGGCGCGGAGCTGAACGGCGCCCTCTTTCGTGACCGCCAGGCGCAGCTTTCTGCCGTCGGCCAATCCGATTCGGAGTCTACCGGCTTGTGAGCCTTTCCTCGGCATCCGCACCAAGAATCGATTCCGAGAGGAAACGACAAGGCTAAGTTGCGCTTGATTGCGAGGCTGGCGATTACCTCGCCGCCAACTGCCGCAGCACATATTGCAAGATGCCGCCGTGCTCGAAGTACTCGATCTCCCGCGGCGTATCGATGCGGACCTTGGCTGTGAACCGCTTCACTGTGCCGTCGGATGCCGTGGCCTTTACTTCGAGGGTTCGGCTGCCCCCGAGCTTGGCCGCCAGCAGCGCCGTCAGCCCTGGCAAGTCGTAGACCTCCTCGCCGGTGAGGCCGAGCGAGGCGGCGTTCTGGCCGTCGGCGAACTGCAAGGGCAGGATGCCCATGCCAACGAGGTTCGAGCGGTGAATGCGCTCGAAGCTTTCGGCGATGACCGCGCGCACGCCCAGCAGCATGGGTCCCTTGGCCGCCCAGTCGCGCGAGGAGCCGGAACCATACTCCTTTCCGGCCAGAATGATCAGCGGCACGCCGCGCTCCGCATACTTCACGCTGGCGTCGAAGATCGGCATTTGCTCGCCCTCGGGCAGCAGCCGCGTCACGCCGCCCTCGGTTCCCGGCGCGAGCTTATTGCGCAGCCGCACGTTGGCAAAGGTGCCGCGGACCATGACTTCATGGTTGCCGCGCCGCGAGCCATAGCTATTGAAGTCCGCCGGCTTGACTCCGTGAGCGGCAAGGTACTTGCCAGCCGGGCCGTTGGCCTTGATGGAGCCCGCCGGCGAGATGTGGTCGGTGGTTACCGAGTCGCCCAGCACCGCCAGCACGCGCGCGCCAACAATCTCCGCGACCGGCACTGGCGTCTTGGTAATCCCGTCGAAGTACGGTGCTTTGCGGATATAGGTCGAGTCAGGCTCCCACTGGTAAACGTCGCCCGTGGGAAAGCGCAGCCCCTGCCAATTGGCGTCGCCCAGGCTCACCGTCGCGTATTCGCGGCGGAAGCTCTCGCTGGACAATCCCTTTTCAATGGCCTCGGCCACCTCCGCCTGCGTGGGCCAGATGTCCTTGAGATAGACGGGCTGCCCGGTCTCGTCCGTCCCCAAGGAATCGGTCTCGAAGTTGTGGCCGATCTTGCCGGCAAGCGCGTAGGCCACCACCAGCGGCGGGCTCATCAGGTAGTTGGCGCGCACGTCCACATTTACGCGGCCCTCGAAGTTGCGGTTGCCGCTGAGCACGCTCACCGCAACCAGCCCGTGCTCATCGATGCTCTTGGAGACGTCGGCGGGCAGCGGGCCGGAGTTGCCGATGCAGGTGGTGCAGCCGTAGCCCACCACGTTGAAGCGCAGCTTCTCAAGATACGGCAGCAAGCCGGCCTTGGCGTAATAATCGGTGACCACCCGCGAACCCGGCGCCAGCGAGGTCTTCACCCACGGCGGCACGGTCAGCCCCTTCTCGACGGCCTTCTTGGCCAGGATTCCCGCCGCCACCATGACCGAGGGGTTCGAGGTATTGGTGCAGCTGGTAATGGCCGCAATCACCACCGAGCCATGATCGAGATACTGGTCCGGATCGACGCCGAAACGGGCCTTGACGGTGGTGGCCGCAGTCGCCGCTCCGTGCCCCATCCTTTCGCCTTCTTCCTGGCGAAAGGGTGGGAAACCACCAACCGCAAGAGCCGCATCGGTTACAGCCCCGCGTTCCCAGGCAGCCGCGGTCCGCGACCCCAGGGGCTTGGCCGCGGGCCCGAGCAGGCCCGGTAGTTGCTGCGCAAAGCTGGCTGCGGCGTCCTTCAGCGGCACGCGATCCTGGGGACGCCTGGGGCCGGCCACACTGGGCTCGACGGCGTCCAGGTCCAGCTCCAGCGTCTCGGTGTACTCGGCTTCCGGCGAAGTAGCTGTGTGGAAGAGGCCCTGAGCCTTGTAGTAGTCCTCGACCAGGGCAATCTGTTCCTCGCCGCGGCCCGTCAGCCGCAGGTAGCGGAGCGTCTCGGAATCCACCGGAAAGATGCCGCAGGTAGCTCCGTACTCGGGAGCCATATTTCCGATCGTCGCGCGGTCAGCCAGGGGCAGCGCGGCGACGCCGGGGCCGTAGAACTCGACGAACTTGCCCACCACCCCCAGCTTGCGCAGCGCCTGGGTCACGGTCAGCACCAGGTCGGTGGCCGTAGCGCCCTCGCGCAGCTTGCCGGTCAGCTTGAAGCCCACCACCTGCGGCACAAGCATGCTGATAGCCTGTCCCAGCATTGCCGCCTCGGCCTCGATGCCGCCCACGCCCCAGCCCAGCACACCCAGCCCGTTAATCATCGTGGTGTGCGAGTCGGTGCCCACCAGCGTATCGGGATAAGCAACGATTTCGCCGTCGATCTCCGTGGTGAACACCACTCGCGCAAGGTATTCCAGATTCACCTGGTGGCAGATACCCATCCCCGGCGGCACGGCCGAGAAGTTGCGGAAGGCCGTCTGGCCCCACTTGAGAAACGCATAGCGTTCGCGGTTTCTCTGAAATTCCAAGAGAGTATTTGCCGCAAGAGCGCCCACGGCGCCGAACTCGTCCACCTGGACGGAATGGTCGATCACCAACTCGGCCGGCGCCAGAGGATTCACCCGCTGCGGGTCGCCGCCCAGCGTCTTGATGGCGTCGCGCATGGCGGCCAGATCGACGATCGCGGGCACACCGGTGAAGTCCTGCATGAGCACCCGCGCCGGCATGTAGGCGATCTCGCGGCTGGGCTCGGCCTTGACATCCCAGTTGGCCAGGAATTCGATCTCCGCGGCGGTCACATTCGCGCCGTCCTCGCGGCGCAGCAGGTTCTCAAGCAGAATCTTCAGGCTGAAGGGCAGGCGGCTCAGGTTGAAGCCGCGCGCCGCAAGCGCCGGCAGACTGTAGAAGGTATAGGCACGGTTGCCGGAGTGGAGGGTAGCCTTGCTGTCGAAGCTGTTCATCTTGGAAGCGCCTTTCTATCCGCGCAGCGGCGGATGGAGACTCAACTTCGCATCGGAAGCTCCGCGGTGCGGAGAATCCGCCGGATTTCGCGGCGCACAGTCCGCTGCAATCCTAAACGATTTTAGGTTGGATCGATAACTCAGCGGGAGGGAAGCCGTCCACGGTCGCGCCGGCCGCGACGAAAGCGTCTGAGCCGGGGCGTTCTTTTGACCGGAATGTCGTTGCGGAAGCGCATGGTTTCAAGCAGATTCTAACGCGGGGCAGTCGCGATTGGAAATAGCGGCGGCAAAAGGAATCAGGCTACCAGCGAGGCCGAAAGCCGCACCCCTTTCGCCGCCCTGAATTCCGCCGGCCTCACAGCTGCGCGGAATCCATATTGTTGACGCCATACGAATCCAGCACATCGCCGAGCGTCACAATGCCTTCCAACTTGTGAATATCCGCCCGGTGAACTACGGGCAAGACATCGAGATGGTTCGCGCTCATGCGTTCGAGCGCCAGGTGCAAGGCATGATCCATGTGCACATGCGGAACGTGAGTCGCGTCCACAAGGTTGGTGAGCAGCTGCTCTTTTCTGCCATCGGCAAAGGCGCGCTCAAGGGTCTCCCTGTTCACCATTCCCAGAAAGTAATGCTCGTCTGTCACCGGCCAATTCCGGAATTGACCGGAGCAAGTCTGCGCAACAGCATCCTGAACGAGCATCCGCGCGGAGAGAACCTCTGGAGATCTGCGCATGACCTGAGCCACCGTGCGCTGGCTGGTTTGGTGAAGCGTGGCGGGGCTGGGCAGATGAATGCCGTCCTGAAAAGCCAATGCCTCGTAGATCGGCTGCTTCTGAAAGCGCCTGGAGATGAACAGGCTGGTCATGTTGGCAATCATCAAAGGCACAATGACGGCGTAATCCCGCGTCATTTCAAAGATCATCAGCACCGATGTCATGGGAACGCGCACGATGCCCGCGAAGACGGCTCCCATGCCGACCAGAGCGTAGGCACCAGGGGTTGCCGTGTATCCCGGCAGCAAGTGATGGGCAACGGCGCCGACCGCGCCGCCCAGCATGGCGCCGAGAAACAGGCTGGGGCCGAAGATCCCGCCGGCGTTGCCGGAGGCATAGCTGACTGTAACGCCGACGAGCTTGAGCGCCACCAGCAGCAGCATCAGCCTGAGGGCCATCGATCCGTTCAGAGCGTCGCCGACGTAGGTGTAGCCCACGCCCAGTACCTGCGGCACCAGCCAGCCCATCAGGCCCACTGTCACACCGCCCACCACCGGATGCCACCAGCGCGTGCTCCTGGGCAAACTCAGAAAGAACTTGCGCATTCCCAGCAGGAGCTTGGTGAAGGCTACCGACAAGAATCCGCCGGCGATGCCCAGCAAGGCGTAGATGCCAAGTTCCAGCGGATGAACCAAAGTATACTGCGGCACTTGAAACAGCGGGTTATTGCCCAGTATCAGGCGCAAGACTGCCCAGGAAGTGGCGGAGGCAATCACAACAGACCCCAGGATAGGCGCGTGCATGTCGCCCATCACCTCTTCGAGAGCAAACAGTACCGCCGCCATGGGAGTATTGAAGGCCGCGGCAATGGCGGCGGCCGCTCCCACGGGAATCAGGGCCTTCACCCTTTCCGGACGCAATCCGAGCGCGCGGCCAAGAACGGATGCGATTCCCGCACCAACTTGGACAGACGGTCCCTCGCGGCCCAGTGGAATTCCACTAGCCAGGGTGGTCGCCGTGCAGAAAAATTTGCCCAGAACGGTGCGCAGAGAGATGAATCCATCCCTGGCGAAGAGCGCGGCCTTGGTCTGCGGCACGCCGCTGCCGCGAGCGTAGGGAAAATAGCGATATAGGAGGAAGCCCATGGCCAGCGATCCGGCCACCGGCACAAGCACGCGCCTCCACGCGGCGCTGCCCACAGGATAAAGGCGCATTCCCAACCGCTCCGTGAGCACGATGAACGCTACCACGCCAAGTCCGGTGAGCGCCCCGATCAGCAGCGAAAGAAGCAGGAATATCTGCTCTTCGCGCTCGTGAAGACTTGCAGCCCAGCGCGACCGCAGAGCCGTCCGCCAGCTCGCTTCCGGTTGGTGTCCGGCGGTTGCCAGAGAAGCCATATAGAGAGTTTACGCGAAGTGCATTTCGTCTCTTACCGAGGGGTCGGGCACCATCCACGCCGCCAGCGACGCCAACTCCGCTTGCCTACCGCGGTTCCATGTTATAGAGGAAGAATGCCCGCAACTCCAGGTACGGCCCGTGGAAGTCCCTGGGCAGCGGCGGATAGTTCGAGCCGGTGAGCGCGCCCCAGGCCGCCCGGTCCAGAGCCGTATCGCCGGAGCGGCCCTCCAGCACCAAGCTCCCATCCATCAGCCGCCCGTTGGGCAGCACCTTGAAGCGGATCGCCACCATCCCCGACTTCAGGATCGGCGGATTGACCTCGTCCGGAATCAGCGGATCCCAGGTGCGCTCCGTCTCCCAATGCCAGCGCTGCAGCCAGGAGTTGAAATCCACCCCCTGCGTGTCCGACAGAACCTCTACGCCGCCCGAGCCGGCGCCGGGATGACGCGGCAGTCCGCCCGAGCCCAGGTTGCCCGCGCCGCCCTGCCCGGGATTGCGCGCCGCGGCCCTCATGTCTTCCCGCAACTGGTCGTCGGGGTTCTGCGAGCCCATGGCAAAGTTTGGCCGGGCCGGCACCGCCGCCGGACGGGGCGCCTCAACCTGCGCCTCCGGCGCGGGCGGAACAGGTTGCGTGGGCTGAACCGGAGCTGGCGGCGGGGGCGCGGGGGCCGGCGCGGGCGGCGTGGCCCGGTTCAGCGCCTCCAGCGTCTGCTTGTCGATGACCGGCGGCTTTTCTGGAACAGGATTGATCTTTACCTTGGGTTGCACCGGGTGCAAAACCTCCGGCGGCGAATCCAGATAGGTGAAGTCCTTGTGCTGGTTGATGGCCCGGTTCCGATCGATGACCAGCGGCACCTTGAAGACATACTTAGGAAGCCAGGTAAGCGCCGAGAGCAGCGCCAGATGGAAGAGAATTGCAATCCAGAACCCTTCGCGCAGCCGCGCCCAGCGCCGCTCATCCTCAAGCTCGCCGATCATCTCCAGCAACTCGTGGGTATCGTAGTCCACCCAGCGCGAACCCCGGACGGCCCGAGGCCCCGATTCAGGCTCGGGTTCAGGCTCGGGCGCGGCGCTGCCGGATTCCCCACTCGTCCGCGGGCTTTCGTCCGGCTTCGACGCGGGGCTCACCTCGGGTTCGCCGCTGGGCTCGATCACATCGTTTGGCGCTTCGCTGGGGGGCATTCGTTCCTGAGAAGCCGCGCCGGGCGCACACGCCGCCCGCCGGCTCCGTTTGGTGTCCTTTCCTTCTATTCTCTCATTCCGCCGAAACCCGTGCGCACCGCCAAGGCCCGTACAATGGTTCCTGATAGTTAAGACGAATCAGCGGCCGGAAGGGGACTCTGTTTGAAGTCGTTTCTTGTTCGAATCATGGCCAAGTGGAATCTCGTACTCCTGCCCTTTCTCGCCAAATTCGGCATTTGGGGCGTGGGCTTGGTGGCGCTGCTCGATTCTTCCACCATTCCCGTTCCCATGGACGCGATTCTGGCCGTTTTTGTGTGGAACGACAAGGACCACTTCTGGCTCTATTGCCTGCTGGCCTCCATCGGCTCCGCTCTGGGCGGTCTGCTTCCTTACGGCCTGGGCCGCGCCGGCGGCGAACTCTTTCTGCTCAAGCGGGTCAACCGCGAGCGTTACGAGAAGATGCGCTCCCGCTTCGAACGCCAGGAGTTCCTGGCCATGATGATTCCCTCCATGCTGCCTCCACCCACTCCGTGGAAGGCCTTCGTCTTTGCCGCCGGCGTCTTCGAGATGAGGGTCGCGCCCTTCATGCTGTCCGTATTCTGCGGCCGCATGGTCCGTTGGCTGGCGCTCTCGCTGCTGGTGCTCAAGCTGGGGCCGGGCGCGGTTGAGGTGGTGAAGGCCCACGCCTTGCCGCTGGTCGCCGTCGTCTGCGGCCTGGCTGCGGTTGGCTTTGCCTGGTGGTGGATGCGGAAGAGACGCGCCGGCAAAACGCTGGAGGAATAGAGCGCCATCAGGGCAGGCTTGAGGCTTCGGCATCCCGGCGCATCCCTGCCAGCTTGCTTACTCGCCGACCCCGCAAAACGGGGCCGAGCCGGTGCATTCAGAAAAGAGCAGAAAAACAAATCCTACTTTCCCGCCAGCGCCGCTTGCCCCGGCGCCGCGCTCATCCGCCGCACCAGCACCGGAGCGCCGAACGCCACTCCCACAACGATCGCGGTCGAGATCAGATCGTTGCGGTAAAAGGGCAGCCCCGCAACATAGCAGGCGCCCAGCCCGCCGAACGTGCGCGGATACGGATACGCAAGGCCGCTCAACCAAGTCGCATAGTTCGAGACCAAATAAAACGAGGTCGGCCCCAGCAGCGCCGCCGCGCCCGCGCGCAGAACCGTCGTCCGGCTGCGCAGCAGGATCTGCCCCAGCGCCATCGCCGCCACGTACCACGCCCAGGTCATCGCATACCACTCCCAGCGGAAGCTGTAGTGGTAGGCATAGACGGTCAGGTAGTAGTCGGTGGCCATCAGCACGGCCAGCGGAGCCAGCATCTCGCGCCACGAGCGCCGCGCGCCAAAGTAGAGCAGCGCGCCACCCACCGCGGTAAAGTTCATCCACCCAGCATGGGGCATGACACGGCTCAAAACGGCAACCAGCAACAGCAGATAAGCGGGCATGACGACCTCGATTTCTTCGGTTCCTGTGATTGTCTCCCAGACTAGGGAAGGCACTTCGTCAGGACAATGCGCCTTTTCATTGTGGAGTCCAAACGCCGCCGGGTCAACCTGAATCGTTTCACGCAGTGAACAAATCTTTCAACCCGGAACAAAACCACCCTACCGCTGCTCCCGCCCATTCATCGCCTCGCCGGCGTCGTCGCGGCCATCCACGATATAAACCCAGCCGGCAAGCGGGTTCCGGGCTGTGACCCTGCCCGCGCCGAGGTACGAGTAATCCCAGCGCAGATCGGTAAACTCGACCGTGGTCCATTGGCGGTTGGCGGCCACCTGCGGTGGGGCCAAACCTGGCGCCGCGACTGGTCCAATGTCGCGCACCACCGCCCACGTGCCCCAGTCCAGATAGACCTGGCCCAGCGGAGTGCGCTTGGCGGCCTCGGTGGCAGTGGTCGCGCGCGGCTTGAAGATCACATCCCGACGCGGGTCGCTCGCGATCTCCCCGGTCCGGGTGTTGACTTCGGCGGTCTGGTAATACTCAGCCGTCTCCAGAATCGCGTGCCAGTGGAAGGGATTGATGGGATAGGGTTCGAGCCCGATGCGCAGGACCGGAGCGGTTGTGATCTGCAAGTTATCGAGCAGCGCCTGCGCCTGCGCATGCTCCGCCCACCGCCAGCCCCACAACACCACCATCGCACTCAGCGCAAAGATCGCCCATCCCCGCCCGCGAAAGGCCTGCCGCCGCGCGCCGATCTCTCCGGCGACCAGCCCGAAGAGCCAAGGCAGGATCAGCGCAATAAAGAACACCGCCCACAGCACCGGCTCGGCGATAAAGACGAAGCTGCCCGCATACCAGCGCGGGTTGAAGGGAAAGAACGGCCGCAGCCCATAGTTGTTGGTCCAATCCAGCAGCAAATGGCTGAGCGCGGCAATCAGCGCCGTCGCGTAAAGCCAGCCCCAATGCACGGGCTGCGCCGAGGGCGCCTTTGCGTTTTGGTTGAGCGCCCCGTGCCCCATCCCTTCCGCTTCTTTTTGCGGAAAGGGTGGGAAACCACGACCCTCAACCGGCGCTCGTTCATTGGGCGCGGAAGCCGCCGCCATTTTGCGCCGTATTCGAACCTGGAGCCAGCGGTCGAAGAGCCACACCAGCCCCACCACCACTCCGGCCACCACCGGCGTCGCGATGAAGGTGTGGGTAATGCCGCGGTGGTGTTTCAGTTCCTCGACCGGCCCAGCCAGCGACCAAAGAATGTCAATGTCGGCTGCCTCGGCGGCCAGCACAGCCACCAGCGTTGCGTAAGCCGTCTTGCGGTTCAGCCCCGCCCGGCCGATGCAACCTCCGACCAGAAAGTGGGTGATGGGTTCCATAACGATCTGCAAATCATACTACCCTGCTCCACAGCCCCCTATAATTCACCCCATGGGCAATCCCGCCAATCCAGACCCGTCCCCGGCCCAGCGCGCCAAGCAGGTGCGCGCCGAACTGCGCCGCCACGAGCACCTGTACTACGTCCTGGATGCGCCGGAGATTACCGACGCCGCCTACGACGCCCTGATGAACGAACTCAAGAACCTCGAGGCCGCGCACCCAGAGCTGCTGACGCCCGACTCGCCCACCCAGCGCGTGGGCGGCAAGCCTGCCGAGGGCTTCAAGAAGGCGCCCCACTCGCGGCCCATGCTCAGCCTGGACAACGCTTACTCCACCGAGGAACTGGCCGCCTGGGACGCCCGCGTGCGCGATCTGGCCGGGCTGCTTCCGGTCGAGTATGTGGCCGAACTCAAGCTCGACGGCCTGAGCGTGACCTTGCGTTACGGTCCCGCGGACGACGGTGGCTCAAGGCTGATAGTTGGACTGACTCGCGGTGATGGCCAGACCGGCGAAGACGTAACTTCGAACATCCGCACTATCCGCAGCGTCCCGCTCACCGTGTCCTCGGCGCAACTCAAAGCGGCCGGCCTGCCACCAGCCTTTGAAGTCCGCGGCGAGGCAGTCATGCCCAAAGCAGCCTTTCTGCGCCTGAACGAAGAGCGCGAACGGGAGGGCCTGCCGCCGGCCGTAAATCCCCGCAACGCCGCAGCCGGAACCCTGCGCACGCTGGAGCCCAGTATCGTCGCCAATCGCCGCCTCGTCTTCTTTGCCTATTTTTTGCTGGTCTCTGGCGACTACTGGCCCCAAGGTCAGCGCGCCACCTTCGATGTGCTGGCCGCGCTCGGCTTCCGCGTCAATCCCCATCGCGAACTGGTCGATTCAGTTGAGGGTATGACACGCTTTATCGATCGGGCCGAGGCTGAGCGGGCCGCGCTCGGCTACGAGATCGATGGCGTGGTCATCAAGGTCGACTCCCACGCCACGCAGCAGCGGCTCGGCTACACCGGCCGCGCCCCGCGCTGGGCTATCGCTTACAAATTCACGGCCAAGTCGGGCGTCACTCAAGTCAACGGCATCACTGTGCAGGTGGGCCGCACCGGCAAGCTGACGCCGGTGGCCGAGTTGGCGCCGGTCTTCATCGGCGGCACCACGGTGAGCCGCGCCACGCTGCACAACGCCGACTTCATTGAACGCCTGGGCCTGCTCGTCGGCGACTGGGTGCGGGTGGAGCGCGGCGGCGACGTCATCCCCAAGGTGGTCGAAGTCATCGAAGATGCCGACCATCCCCGCGGAAAGGATCGCTTCATCTTCCCTCTGGTTTGCCCCGAATGCCAGAGCGCCGTCGTCCGCGTCGAGGGCGAGGTGGACTATCGCTGCGTCAACGCCGACTGCCCGGCCAAATTGCGCGAGAGCCTGCTCCACTTTGCCTCGCGTAAAGTCATGAATATCGAAGGGCTGGGCGAGGCCGTCGTGCAGCAATTGCTCGATCGCGGCTTGGTGCGCAGCGTCGCCGATCTTTACATGCTGACCGAAGAGCAGTTGGCGACCCTGGACCGCTTTGCAGAAAAGTCCGCGCGCGCCCTGGTTGCCGAAATCGAAGGCTCGAAGCGCGCCGGACTGGCCCGTGTGCTGATGGGCCTGGGCATTCGCTTTGTGGGCGAGCGCACCGCCGAGTTGCTGGCCCAGGAGTTCGGCACCATGGACGCGCTGTCCGCGGCGACCGCCCAAGAATTGGAGCGTGTGGAAGAGGTCGGCCCACGCATCTCCCAGGCGATACTGGAGTTCTTTGCGCAGCCCGCCAACCTGGCTCTGATCCAGACCCTGAAAGACGCCGGTGTGAATATGACGGCGGAGAAGAAGCAGCGCTCGGCGCAGCTTGCCGGACTTACCTTCGTGCTCACCGGCACGCTGCCCACGCTCACCCGCGATGAAGCCAAGGCCAGAATCGAAGCCGCGGGCGGCAAGACCACCGGTTCAGTCAGCAAAAAGACCAATTACGTAGTGGCCGGCGAGGCGGCCGGCTCCAAGCTCGACAAGGCTCGTGAACTCAAGGTTCCGGCGCTGGACGAGGCTGGATTGCTGGCGCTGCTCGAAACCGAGGCGGCAACGAATTGACGGGCGCTTCAACCACCCAGGACAAATGCCTCTGGAATCTCCCCAGCGATACCGACTCAAGGCTATGAATAGAAACAAGACAAGAACGATTTGAAGTTGCCTACAGTCCCGCTCCGAGAACTGACCGCATCTTGCCCGCAGCAGGAAGCCGGGCAGGAATGAATAACCGCGGCCGGCAGTCCGGCGTTCCAGCACGGATAGAATCCCGCCCGTCGCTGCAAAGATTGTGTCGGTCAACTTAGAACCTATCCGTAAATAGATAGCACCGACCTCAAGGTCGGCTGTCGTGTGGGCCTCCTGGCCCGCGCGCGGATTCTGGCGGCGTGGACGCCGCCCGTACAGCCGCTCTGGAGAGCGGCGCTACTCAAATGCGCAATTCACGGATAAGCTCTGAGCCCATCCCTCGGCGCTCTGGCCTTACTGCCGCGGCGCGAAGTATCCCTTGCGCGCCCGCACCTGATAGCGCCGGTCGTTGCAATAAAGATAGATCGGCCGAAACGCGCCGTTGGCCTTGAAGTCAGCCGGCGTATAGGTCAGAGCGTACTGGCTGCGCAGCTCTTCTTCAATGGACTTGAAGCTGTTGGAAAGCTCGTCGACCGAGGGCGGGAAGTATACCTGCCCACCGGTTTCCTGTGCCAACTGTTTCAGCACGTCGTCGCCTCTGCCGCGGCTCGGCGTCCAGTTCGTGCTGATGGCGTAGATGATGGTCTCCGCCCGCTCGCACTCCTTGATCGCCTCTTCGGGGCGGACGCGGCTCTGGTTGTCGTCGCCGTCTGAGATCAGCACCATCGCCTTGCGCACGGGTTCACGGTCGCGCGCGCCTTCGAGCAGCTTGTCGCGGCAGGCGGTGTAGACCGCATCGAAGAGCGCCGTGCCGCCGCCGGGACGCATCCGGTTCACGCCCGTCTCCAGCTTGTCGACATCGTTGGTCCAGTCCTGGGTCACCGTGGGCGTCACATCGAATCCCATCACGAAGGCGCGGTCGCTCCTGGCCTTGAGGACCTGGAGCAGAAACTCGACGGCCGACTGCTGCTCGAATTGAAAGCGAGAGCGAATCGATGTGCTGGCGTCAATAACGATGCCTACGCGCAGAGGCAGATTGATCTGCTGGTGAAAGTAGTGCACATGCTCCGGCGCCTTCTGGTCGTCGAGCAGCGCAAAGTCGCTTTGCCGCAAGTTGGGAATGTAGTGCCCGTGCTTGTCGGTGACGGTAAAGATGAGGTTGACCTCATTGACGTTCAGCGGGATGATCGGAACGCTCGTGTCCACCGGCGGTTCCGCGGACTGGGTCGGCGACTGCTGGGCGGCCGGAGCCTGCGTTGTGGCGGGCGGGGCCGGCGGCTGCTGTGCCGGCAGTGCGGCCACGAAAAACGCGGCCGCGAGTACAAAGACATACAGATTTCTGGTCATGGCTTCCCCATTCTAGCAATCGCAGCGGGCAATTTGCATTCCCGCGAATCCGTTTCGTCGCGCTGACCCCTGCCGGAAGAAGTCCTGGCCCCTTCCAGCCTGTCCAGGAAGTTCACCAACTCCTCCGGCAGCGGCGCTTCCAGCTCCAGCAGCTTTCCCGTAGCCGGATGCGCGAATTCGAGCCGCGCCGCGTGCAGGAAGTTCCGCCCCAGCCGGAGCCTTTCCGGGTCTACCTTCCGCCGCGCGGCCTTGGAGGTTGCGGCCTGCGAGGCAGCCTGGTCCGTCAGTTGGCTCGCGCCGCCGTAAAGCGTATCCCCCACCACCGAGTGGCCGATCGACGCCATGTGAACTCGAATCTGATGCGTCCGGCCGGTCTCGATGCGCACCCGCAGCAGCGTGAACCTGCCAAAGCGATTGTCGAGCCGCCTCACCACCTCGTAATGCGTAACCGCCGAACGCGCATTCTGCTGCGGCTGCGCGGTCATGCGCGTCCGCCGCACCGGATCGCGGCCCACCCCGGCGTTGATGGTGCCTCTCGGTCGCTCGACCGAACCTTGCACCAGCGCGATATAGGTCTTCCTGATGCGCCGGCTCGCGAACATCTCTCCCAGCGCCGCGTGCGTCCGGTCGTTCTTGGCCACCACGATCAGGCCGCTGGTGTTCTTGTCCAGCCGGTGCACAATGCCGGGCCGCAGATCGCCGCCGGTCGAAGAGAGCGCCTTGAACCGGTAGAGCAGCGCATTCACGAGCGTGCCCCGGCTGCGCGCGTCCTCATTCTGTCCCGACCCGGCGTGAACCATCATGCCGGCCGGCTTGTTCACCACCGCCAGATCCTCGTCCTCAAAGACCACGTCCAGAGGAATGTCCTCCGGCGTCGCCTTGAGCGGCGCGGGATGCGGCTCGCCGGTTATGGCGATCCGCTCTCCACCGCGCATCTTGAAGGAAGGCTTCTCCCGCTCGCCATTGACCAGGACGTCGCCCTGGGCCATGAGAAGTTGAACGCGCGACCGGCTCACGCCTTCCAGTTGCGAGGCTAGATATTGGTCGAGCCTTTGCCCGGCTGCCTCTGCTGGCACATTGATGGTGCGCAGTTCAGCACTTCCCGCGTCAGCCATGTTCAACCCCATCCTTGGCGCGCTTGCCTTTGCGCTCTAGCAGCGCCAACCCTCCCGCCAGCACCAGCAGCACCGCCGCCGCCTGCGGCCCATCCAGCGCGCCGCCCAGCAGCGCGCCGCGGCCCTCGGGATCGCGCCAGAACTCAGTGATGAAGACAGCCACGCCGATCCCCAGCAGAGCCAGTCCGGCACCATCGCCCTCCTGCCGCCTCACCGGCAAACCCACCAGCAGCAAAACCGACAGGGGCAAGAATGCCAGCGCAGCATAGGCCTGCACGGGATGCAGCGGAATCCCCAGCGGCGTTCCGCTCCAGCGCGCGGCCAGGGGATCGGTATAGGTCACGGCCCAGCGAACGGCAGCTTCCGTCCCGTAGCCCGACCCGGCCAGCAGCGCGCCCAGTTGTTCAAAGGCCAATCCCAGCGCCACGGGCGCGGCCAACGCATCGGCCGTGGTCATGAGCGGCAGCCGCCTCCAGCGCGCGTAAAGCAGGGCGGACCCCACGCCCACCAGCGCCCCGGCCGCTCCCGTCAGCGGATGATGAATCATCCCCAGCCCCAGCAGCCAGGAGGGATGGTTGCGCAACTCGCTCCAGTTCGCCAGCACCAGCAACAGCCGCTGACTCAGGAGGGCCGCAAACAAAGCCAGCACGCAGAGATTCCACACCTGCGCGGCGTCGACGCCCACAATCCGCGCCGTCCGTTGCGCCAGAAGCAGCGCCAGCAACACGCCCAGCGCGGCCAGCGCGCCGTAAGCCGGAATGAGGATCGGTCCGATCTGGAAGAGGACGGGATGCACCTGAGTCAGAATAGACCAACAGGAGCGAGGAAGATAGAATCCGGCCCACGGGGCCGTGGACAGTGTGCTGGTGAACCCGTCCTAAGACGGTGGAGCTCTCCGCGGTTCATTAGGCATTCCGGACTGGCGGACACGGCACACAGAACCGATTGTCGAGTTGAGCCCCTGTTCATTGATGTTGGTTCAACCAGCGTTGACCACCCACCTGCTTTGCAGGCCGGTTTCTATTGCGGATAGTACGGGTCCGCGCCGGGAATTACAAGTCTTGTGCGAGAAGGGGGCATTGTGCTACGTTTTTGACCCCGCTTTTGGAACCAGGCGCCCAAATTGGAGAGCGTCTCTCCCCTTAATTCGCGGCTTCAGGAGCCTTGTCCACCACCGCCGGCTCAGGCTTGCGATTGCCCGCCTCCACCGCCCGCGCAATCAGCTTCTTCAGCTTGCCTTCGATGGCCTCGTCGCCCACGTGCTGGTCCTCCAGCACGCCGTCGGAGTCGATCGAGAATGTGGCCGGAATTGCCGTTACACTGAACTCCTTGGAGATCGGGCCCGTGAACCCTCCGTCGCGATATTGCAGCCAAATCATTCCGTTCTTCGCCACAAACTCCTTCCACTTGCCCTCGTCCGAATCCAGGCTGATGCTGAGCATCACAAACGGCTGTCCGTCGAACTTCTTCGCGATAGACCGCATGTGCGGCAGCGCTTCGCGGCATGGCCCGCACCAGGTGGCCCAGAAATCGATCAGCACCACCTTGCCCGCCAGGGCATCCATCGTAACGTGCTGGCCATCGAGCGTGGTCAATGAAAACGGTGGGACCATGGTTGCCCTCGCCAGATCCACGCGATCCACAAAACGCTCCGCCCGAGGATGGAGCGTCGGATTCTTCCGGTCCTGATCGAGAAAGGCGGTAAACTCCGCCCGCGCCGCATCGTCCCGATGAAGGCGCGCCAGCGTCACGCCGTAATGGAAGTGCGCTCGCGCCAGCTTGGGATCATCTCCGAGCGCGGCCTTGAAGTCGTCGGCGCTCTCCGCAATGCACTTGTCCTTCTTCTCCTTGATCCCCTGCTCCTGCAAGGCCATGGCGAGAAGGAACTCGATCTGGCCCTTTTCCTTGTCCGATTGGGCGCTAGGCAGCCAATCGCGCGCAATCTCCACTGCATCCTTGTACGCATCCAGTCTGTTCGCCATGTTGTAGGCCCGGCGCTGGCACTCCCAGCAATGGCCTCCATCCTGCTTGTTGGCCTTGCGAAAGTCGTCCAGCGCCGCTTCATCGTGGCCATGCCGCTCCCAATCGATCGCCGAAGCATATGTCTTGCGGGCTTTGGGATCGGTGGGTTCGCCGGGCTTCACCCCCTCGCTCCCGGCCAATTCCGTTTTGGCGCCGCCAGCCTTCGCCGCGTCCGTTTTGGCCGCATCGGCCTTGGCCGCGTCCGTCACAGGCGCGGCAGTCTCAGGCGCAGAAGTCTGGCCCGCAACGACGGCAGGAATCCCAAATCCCAGCGCCAGCGCTACGATGACAATCCATTTGTTGGTGACAGAGGAATGAATTCGGAACATAGGTTTCCTCCCAGCATTCAATCGCAAAGCCCGGTTGGAATGTCTTCTCTGGAGCTGCAACACCGCAGAGTCTACGACCCGGTCTTCCACTCTTCGTCAAGCACTTCGTCCAGCAGCCCGCGCAGGCTGGCTGCGCGCGCATGGCCCATCCGCGCATCCGCGCCGCCGGCCTGGGAGAGCTCATCGGCCAGATTCAGCGCGGCCAGCACGGCCACGCGCAGCGAATCCACGGTGCGGCCCTGTGCGGCTACGGCGCGCATCTTGGCGTCCACCCGCGCGGCCAGCGCGCGGATGTGCTCCGCGTCCTGGCCCGAAAGGTGATAGACCTGATCGTAGATCTCGACGGTTACGTACCCGGCCGCATCGCCGCCTTGCTCCTCAGCCACGCCTTGCCTCCCGAACCATCCCTTAAAGCTCCAGCGCATCCAGTTGCGCCAACAGCCGCTCCATGCGCTGCCGCACCTGGTCGCGCTCGGCGCGCAAAGCGTTCACTTCATTCTGCAATTGCTCTACCTGCGGCGCCTGCTCGCGCAGTTGCGCCTCGGCCTTCGCCGCGCGTTCCTCGACCGCCGTCCGCGCCTGCCGCTCCCGCTTGACGAGGTTCACAGCACGCAGAATCCGCTCCTCCAGCGCCGAAAAATCATTCGTGCTCATGGCCAGCGTCTCCGGCGCCGCGGCCGGCTCAGGACGCTCCCGCGCTTCCGGCTCGTCCACCGCGCTCGAATCCCAGGAAAACTCCGACATTGAAAACACCTCCGCTCAAATCGACCGCACCGGTGCAAGTATAGCGCCGGCCCGGCCTTTGTTCTTGACTAGCTCCGCAGCCGCGCGCCTGCCTTGCCAACAGCCTCCCCCACCAGCGTCTGAAAGCTCTGCAACTCTTCCTCGCGCAGCGTGCGATCCGGCGCCTGAAAGGTCACACCCAGCAGCAGCGAGTACTCGCTCTTTCCCAGCCTGGCATCGCGAAAGACCTCCTTCGGCCGCCAATCCACCAGCTCGGGAATCCGCAATCCGGCCAACGCCCGGTCGATCGCCTCCCAGCCGATACTCTCGTCCAGAATCAGCGAGAAGTCGCGCCGCACCGGCTGGAAGCGCGAAATCTCCCGCGCCACCGGCTTGCGCAGGGGCAGCCTGTACAGCCGGTCCAGATACAACTCGCCCACCAGCACCGGCTCTTTCAGCTTGCGGGCATCGGCCTCGCGGGGATGCAGTTGGCCGAACCAGCCCACCGTCGCGCCCTCCACCGCAACCCGCGCGGCGCGGTAGGGATGCAACCACCCCGGCGTAAGCCCGGCCTCAGCCGAAAAGCGGTCGAAGTAAACGGACCGCGCCTGAAACCGCTCCAAAAGCTGCTCGACCACTCCCTTCAAATCGTGGAACTCAATGCTCCGCGCGGGGTGCAGCGCACCCTGCTCCGGCGAACTGCCCACCGCTCCGAAGGCCACGGCCGGCCGCTCCTCAACCTTGTCCGTCGTGCCGCTGAAGACCGTGCCCAACTCGAAGAGCCGCACGTCGCTGACGCCGCGGTGCAGGTTGCCCGCAATCATCGCCAGCATTCCCGGCGCCAGCGACGGGCGCAGCACACCGGCCTCGTCGCTGAGCGGATTGCCCAGCGCAACCACAAGCCCCGGCTGCGGAGCCGTCAGTGCGGCCTCCGCCGCCGAGCAGAATGTGCTCCCGATCGCCTCATGGAACCCGGCCGCCAGCAGCGTGCACCGCACTTCGGATTCCTTCTCCGCCCAGGGCAGCGCGCGCACCCCTTCGCCGAATGCAGGCAGCGTGTTGGCAAAGCGGTTGTAACCGTACATGCGCGCAACCTCTTCGATCAGATCGATCTCGCGCTCTATATCCAGCCGCCAACTGGGCAGCGTAACCAGCCAAGCGGCAGCATCACGGGCTGCCTCGTCATTCCGCTGACTCGCTGACCCGTCCGCCTCGGCGGACTGACTTGCCAACTCGCATCCCAGCGCCCGCAGCACGCCCTCGACCGTCGCCGCGCTGATGCCTTTCCCGTCCACTGTCGCACCCAGGATGCGCCGCACTTCGCTGAGCGCCAGCGAAATGGGTTTGCGATTGGCCGTTCGCGTCTCGATGGCCGGAATCCGCGCGTCTACTAACTCGCCTTCGATCCACCCTCCATTGGCCAGCAGAATGCTACTCACCAGCGCCGAACCGACCGGTGCCGCATTGAAGTCCGCCCCGCGCTCGAAGCGATGGCTGGCGTCGGTGTGCAGGCCGTGCCGCCGCGCCGTCCGCCGCACCGCCATGGGATCGAACCACGCCGCTTCCACCAGCACGTTCGTAGTCTCCGGCGTAATCATCGTCTCCCAGCCGCCCATCACCCCGGCCAGCGCCAGAGGCTTGGCGTGGTCCGCCACGACCAGGTCGTCCGGATCGAGCATCCGCTCCACGCCGTCCAGCGTCTTCAGCCGCTCACCCTTTCGTGCCCGCCGCACCACGATGCCG
>JBEKPA010000018.1:0-22304 GCA_049521195.1 Occallatibacter sp. | reverse complement strand
CCATTACCTCTCCGGAAACAGGATCCGTGCTGGTGTTGTCCATCCAGGCTTGCAACGTGTAAGTGCCGCCTTGCACGCCGTGGATGGTGAATGGTCCTGGAGCGGAGATTGCGGTGCCCGGGTTGCCATCGCAATTGCCGCAGTTGCCGCCGTTCAGTTTCAGGTAGATCCATCCGGTCTTCGTCCCGCCGTAACTCACCGTGCCGGAGACTGTGTAGCCCGCGGCCGGATTGACGATGTTGAAGGTATAGGACTGGCTGGCGGTGTCGCTGGCGCTGTCGGTCACCGTAACGCTGAGCGTGACCGCGGCCGGCGTAGTGGGCGTTCCGCTGATGCTCAGCGTGTTGCCACCCGTGTTGGCGCCTGACAGCCCGTCGGAGTTCGGGATCGCAGTCTGCGCGCCGGTAGTAGGAATCGGTGTGCCGTTCACCGTAAAGGCGTAGTTCGATCCGCTGCCGCCCGAGGCGTTGATATATCCGAAGTACTGTTGGTTGATATTGCCGGATTGCAAGGGGTTGGTGCTGGGTAGAGGTAGCGTCAGCGGCGTCGGCGGATTGACCGCGATGGTATAGGTGTCCGGGCCGGCGGTGTCGTTCGCGCTGTCCTTCACTGTGACGTTGGTCAGCGTCACCGTGCCTGTCGTGGTCGGTGTTCCGCCGATCGACAGCGTGTTGCCGCCGGTGTTCGATACCGTTATGCTGTCCGAAATGGTGACGGCAGACCCGTCGGTCGGAATCGGAGTGCCGTTCACGGTAAAGACATAGCCGGAACCACTGCCGCCCGAGGCGTTGACCGCTTCGCTATAGACCTGGTTGGTCGTTGCCCCATTCAGCGCCCCGGAGGCGGGCAGTGTCAGCGGCGTCGGCGGATTGACCGCGATGGTATAGGTGTCTGGGCCGGCGGTATCGTTCGCGCCGTCCTTCACCGTGACGTTGGTCAGTGTCACCGTGCCCGTCGTGGTCGGCGTTCCGCCGATCGACAGCGTGTTGCCGCCGGTGTTGGAGACCGAGATGCTGTCCGAGATGGCGACTAAAGCTCCCGTGGTGGGGATCTGGGTGCCATTCACCGTAAACACATAGCCGGAGCCGCTGCCGCCCGAGGCGTTGACCGCTCCGCTATAGACCTGGTTGGTTGTTGCCCCATTCAGCGCCCCGGAGGCGGGCAGCGTCAGCGGCGTCGGCGGATTGACGGCGATCGTGTATTGGACCGGTCCTGTCGTCTTGCTCGTCGTGGTGTCAGTCACGGTGACATTGAACGTGACCGGGCTGCTGGCCGGAGCAGCCAGGAGGGGTGTCCCGCTGATGGTGAGTGTGTTGCCGCTGCTGGAATAACCCAGGCTGTCGGAGGGCAGTCCTGTAACCGTCCAGGAATAGCTGCCGCTGCCGCCTGAGGCCAGGATCGTTCCATTGTAGAGCTGGCTGATCGTTGCCGGCCCCAGTGAGGAGGGATTGGGCGTGGGCAGCGACAACACGCCATAGACGGTAAGGGGATACTGCTGCGAGGCCGTAACACCGTTGCTATCCTTCACCTGCACGGTGAAGGTGAAGGGACCGGTGGTGGCGCTGGACGGCACGTTGCCGGAGACGGTATCTGTGAGACCTGTGCTGGAGCCGAGGCTCAGGCCGGCATTCGCAAGGCTGAGGCCGCCTGCGATCACCGACCATGTGTACGGGCTGGCGCCACCCACGGCGGTTAGCGTCTGGCTATAGCTGCTTCCCGTGTACACGTATGCAGGGGATAACGTGGTGGTCTGGATGGCGAGCGTTGCGTTGATGGTGTCGTCTACCGTGCCGCTGGCGCTGTTGTAGTTGCCGGTGGCGTCGGTGAAGGTCCATGGGTCGCTGGCATAGTTCCCGATGGCGGTGTGGGTTGTACCGGTCAGGTTCAGGTCGGCGTTCAGGTTAGCGCCGCCCGCACCCGTTGCCGTGCCCGTGGCCGTATGCGGGTTGCCGTCGTAGATCACGTTATACGGTGTGATGTTGATGGTCGCCGTAGCCTTCGCGATCGAGTCGGAGACCGTGCCGCTGGTGTTGTTGTAGTTGCCGGTGGCGTCGGAGAAGCTCCACGGGTCGCTGGGATAGGTTCCGACGTTTGTGTGCGCCGTGCCCGTCAGGTTCAGGTCAGCAGCCAGGTTCGCGCCGCCCGCACCCGTGGCCGTGGCCGTGGCCGTGTGCGCGTTGCCGTCGTAGGTCACGCTGTACGGCGTCACGGTGATGGTCGCCGTCGCCTTCGAGATCGTGTCGGACACCGTACCGCTGGCGCCGACATAGTTGGGGTCAGTGAAGCTCCACGCGTCGCTGGCATAGGTCCCGACGTTGGTGTGCGTGGTGCCGGTCAGGGTGAAGTCGGCGGCGCCCAGGGTGACTCCGCCTGCCCCCGTGGCCGTGGCCGTGGCCGTGTGCGCGTTGCCGTCGTAGGTCACGCTGTACGGCGTGACGGTGATGGTCGCCGTCGCCTTCGAGATCGTGTCGGACACCGTACCGCTGGCGCTGGCATAGTTGGGGTCGGTGAAGCTCCACGCGTCGCTGGCATAGGTCCCGGCGTTGGTGTGCGTTGTGCCGGTCAGGGTGAAGTCGGCAGCGCTCAGGGTGACGCCGCCTACACCCGTGGCCGTGGCTGTCGCCGTGTGCGCATTGCCGTCGTAGGTCACGCTGTACCCAGTGACGCTAACGGTTGCCATCGCCTTCGAGATCGTGTCGGAAACCGTGCCGCTGGCGCTGGCATAGTTGCCGTTGGGATCGGTGAAGCTCCACGCGTCGCTGGCATAGGTCCCGGCGTTGGTGTGCGTTGTGCCGCTGAGGGTGAGGTCTGCAATCAAATTGGCGCCACCCAATCCCGTGGCCGTGCCCGTTGCTGTGTGTGCGTTGGTGTCGTAGGTCACGCTGTACGGCGTGACGTTGACGGTTGCCGTCGCCTTCGAGATCGTGTCGGAAACCGTGCCGTTGGTGTTGACATAGTTGCCGGTGGGGTCGGTAAAGGTCCAGGCGTCGCTGGCATAAGTCCCGGCGTTGGTATGCGTCGTGCCGCTCAGGGTGAGGTCTGCAATCAGATTGGCGCCACCCACTCCCGCGGCAGTGCCTGCTGCTGTGTGTGCGTTGGTGTCGTAGGTCACGCTGTACGGCGTGACATTGATGGTTGCCGTCGCCTTGTTGACCGTAAAGCTGGCGGATCCCGTCGCGGTGCCGTAGTTGCCGTTGGCCTGCTGGCTGGCGCCCAGCACTACCGGGCCCGCTCCGGTCAGCGTCACCGTGTTGCCGGAGATGGTTGCCGGGCCGCTGGTCACAGAGTAGGTGACCGCTCCGCTCGAAGCCGAGCTGGCGCTCACCGTAAACGGCGCGTTGCCGTAGGTCTCGGTTGGAATCGCCGCGAATGTCAGTGTGGGGGTCGCCGGGCTGACCGTAATCGTGTAAGCCTGGGTATTCGAGTCGCCAAAGGCGTCGGCAGCCTTGATGCTGAAGGAGAAGGCGCCTGCGGCTGTAGGCGTTCCGGTGATCGCGCCGGCGGCTGAGAGTGTCAGCCAGGTGGGCAGGCCAGTGGCGCTGTAAGTCAGCGCGCCTGCGCCGCCGCTGGCGGCTGCGCTGCCGGTATAGGCGACGTTATAGGTAGCAGTAGCCGGCATAGTGCCGGTAAAGGTGATCGCCGGAGCCGCATTGATGGTCAGGCCCAGCGCTGAACTGGTCGCGCTCAGCTTCGTGGCCGTGCCGGAGTCGGTCACCTCGAAGGTCAGGTTGGACGTCCCTGCGCAGGAGGCCGTGGGCGTGCCTGAGATCACCCCGGCCGAATTCATCGTCAGGCAGGCCGGCAGTGTGCCGCTCGTCAGGGTCCACGAATAGGGAGGAATGCCGCCCGAAGCCGCCATGGTCTGCGAGTAGGCTGTTCCCACCGCTCCAGCCGCCAGCGCCCCGGTGGTGATCGCCGGCGCCGCCGGCACCGTGATCGTCGCGGTTCCGGACTTGGTCGTGTCGGCCACAGAGGTGGCCGTCACGGTCACCGTCAGCGCCGAACTGGAGGCTGCGGGCGCCGTGTAGGTCACTCCGGTCGTCGTCTGGCTCGACAGCGTTCCGCCCCCGCTCACGGTCCACGTCACTCCGTCGCTGTTCTTGTCGTTCGTCACCGTCGCGGTCAGGGTCGCCGTATCCGTCGCATCCAATGTCGTTGGCGTAGCCGTTACGGCGACGCTAACCGGGCTGGAACTGCCGCCGCAACCGGAAAGGCTGAGAACCGCAATCATTGTGACAACAAACAGGCACACAGCCGCACTGGTCTTGAGACCAGTGAGCACGAGACGCTTCTGGGACATGATCCCCTCCCGAGTTTCCATGGAAATACGGACTTGAATGTAGGCTCTTCGCAAAGGAAAAGTCAACTGGACTTCCGGGTGAGGCCGAATTGCCACATCCGCTTTCCCACTATGTGCCGAAATCCGTTCACCAGCAGGTGCCATCCATAGCCGTTCCAGGAATGGTGTGCCCCGAAACCAATCCCCAAGTCGACGCGAGCACCAGTGAGTGGCGAGCCGGCGGGCATTTTGGCGCGGGACAATGCCAGACCCTATTGTGCGTATTGTCGCCGATACCGTATGATTGCGGCATTCGGCAGTAAGTGGATTCAGCGAAAGCGTTTAGTTCGATCCCAACACCGGTATCCGCGATGCACAACGCGGGGCGGGCTGGAATGGCTGCGAGATTCAAAAACGCATAGGTGTTTGCAGGCCGGCCAGTTCCGATTTGGTCATACATACATTGGTTCCCCAAAGTGAGCAGGAGGTGAAGTATGCGCCCAGAACAATGGGAAACATTCAAACGGGCGGTGCGCCGCGAGAAGATGGATAAGATTCCGATGGCGCTGATCGTCGATAGCCCATGGATTCCCGGCTACCTTGGGATCAAGCACCTGGACTATTTCCTCGATCCCGAACTCTGGTTTCAATCCAATTTGAAGATCATGCGCGAGTTCCCGGAGATCATCTTCATCCCCTCGTGGTGGATGGAGTACGGGATGGCGGCTGAGCCCTCGGTGCTGGGCGCCAAAATCAAATTCTGGCAGGACAATACGCCCAGCGAATACCAAACCCTGCGCCGGCTGGAGGATATCGACAGCTTTCCCGACTACGAAGTGGAGGCCGACGGCTTTGCCGGCCTGACCCTGCACCGCATCGGCATGGCCCGGCAGCGCATCCTGGACGCCGGCTACATCCTTCCCATGGTCACCTCGCGCGGGCCGCTTTGCACCGCGGGGTTTGTTCGCGGCACCACGGAATTCATGATCGACCTGGTGGAAGATCCCAAGGGAGCGCACCGGCTGATCGATCTGTGTACGCGCGTGATCATCGACTGGCTCAAAGCGCAGCAGAAAGTGATGGGCGACGGAGTCGAGAGCATTTTCATTCTCGATGACATTGTCGGCTTCATAAACGAGGAGCATTATCTCGAGTTCGCGCATCCATACCTCAAGCGCATCTGCGATGCCTTTCCGAAAGACTGGGTCAAGCTCTACCACAATGACGCGGAGGTCGACGCCTGCCTCGACCACTTGCCGGATACGGGCTTCAATGTGCTCAATTGGGGCAAGCAGAGACACATCACCGAAGTGAAGCGGCGGGTGGGCGACAGGATGTGCCTGATGGGCAACGTTAATCCGCTGGAGATTGGGGTTCGCGGAACGCCCGAAGAGGTGAAGGACGAGACCCTCGAGGTGCTGGAGGGCTCCGGCGGCGAGGGGATCATTCTCTCGGTAGGCGGCGGGACCAGCCCCGGAATGCCGCGCGAAAATATTCTGGCCATGCTTGAGGCCCTGGAAGAGTTCAATGCCAAACGCGCGGCCGGCGCGGTTGCGAGCGTTCGCTAAGCGGAGGATGAATGCCTGATTATGCACTGATGAATCAGTACCTCTACGAGGGGAACGCCGGCGAAGTGGAGCGGCTTACGAAGGAAGCTCTCGCCGAGGGGCGGACCGCGCAGGAAATCCTGAACGATGGCTTGATCGCGGGCATGAGCGTGGTCGGCGAGGACTTCAAGCACAATGTGCTCTATGTTCCTGAAGTCCTGATTGCGGCGCGGGCCATGAAGGCAGGCATGGCGGTGCTAAAGCCGCTGCTGACCGCGAAGGACAGCGGAACCAAACCCAAGGGCATTCTGCTCATGGGCACGGTTCGCGGCGACTTGCACGATATCGGCAAGAACCTGGTGGGCATGATGGCCGAGGGCGCGGGCTTTGAGCTGCACGACATTGGCGTGGACCAGAGTGTTGAAAAGTTCATGGCGGCGGCGGAGAAATGCAACCCAACCATCATCGGCATGAGCGCGCTGTTGACCACCACCATGATGTACATGAAGACGGTCATCGATGGCTTTGATGCGGCCGGCATGTCTCACATCAAAATGGCGATCGGCGGCGCTCCCATCAGCCAGATGTTTGCCGACGAAATCGGCGCCGACGGATACGGCGCCAACGCCTCCGCAGCCGTGGATTTATTCTTGCGTCTTGCGGGACCGGGGTAACTCACAATGACCACTTATAAGATCCTGTATTGGCAGGAAATCCCTACCCAGATCAAGGCCGAGGACGAGTCGGAAGACGTCGATCTGATGCTGGACGGCAAATTCATGCGACAGGTCGATATTTTCGCCGCCAAGCGGGGACTGCAGGCCGCCGACGACTACCTGGCCCAGTGGAGATGGAGCGAGGAAGAAGAGCGCGAGGGTTCCGCGCGCGAAGTAGCGGAAGCACTGAAAGCCGAACTCGAAGCGAAGGGCTGGTAAAACCTCTAGAGGCATGGCCGTTACTCTCACCATCAACGGGCAAACCATCCAGGCAACGGGCGGGCGTTCGCTCTTCGATCACGCCGAAGCCCTGGGCATCGATGTGCCCACCTCCTGCCGCAAGCAGGGCAAATGCAAGGAGTGCATGGTCGAAGTGGTTGAAGGGATGGATGCCCTCTCGGCGATTGCCGAGCCGGAACGACATCTCAAGGGCAGTTTTCGCCTGTCGTGTCAGACCTATGTGACCGCCGCGGAGGGCCACGTTCGCTGCCATACCATGCGTCGCGGGCACATGATTATCGAGCGGCACGCGTTTGGATTGCCGGTCGGCAACGATGCGCTCAAGCTCGATCCGGCGGTTACGCGCGATGGAGATCGGATCCTGATCGACGGAATCGAAGTGGAGCGATCCACCGGACCGATTCTCGGCATCGCAGTGGATCTTGGAACAACGACTATTGTGCTACGGCTTGTCGATCTCGAAAGCGGCGAACTGATCGCGGATACCTCGTTTGAGAATCCTCAACGCTTCGGCGGCTCGGAGGTCATGTCGCGCATCGCTTATGACACCGAGCACCCCGGAAGATTGCTGATGCGCACACTGGCAGGCTACCTGACCCACGCCATTGAGAAGTTGCCCGTCGATCCGAAGACCATCTACGAGATGGTCGTGGTGGGCAACTCCACCATGCGCGATCTCTTCTTCCGGCAAAGCGTGTATTCGATTGGACAGAATCCCTACCGGTCGATCACGGAAATTGAGATGGCCGAAGGCAAGCGCGCAACCACCAGTCTGAGCCAGAGCGGGCTGCATAGCCTGTTGCCCATCCATCCCAAAGCCCGTGTCTACGGCGCTCCGATCGTCAGCGGCCACGTGGGCGCCGACGCCGCTGCGTGCATGTTGGCGGTGGACCTGGCGCATGAAGAGCGCCTGGTTGCGGTCATGGATATAGGCACGAACACGGAGTTGATTGTCGGCAACAGGCATCGCATTCTGGCGGCATCGTGTCCGGCTGGCCCGGCTTTCGAGGGCGGAGCGATCGCTTGCGGCATGCCTGCCTTGGACGGCGCAATCGAATCGGTGGCGATTGACGATGCCGAAAAGTTCCAGCTGGGTGTCATCGGCGATGTGCCGCCGGAGGGCATTTGCGGCTCGGGCCTGGTGGACGTGCTGAGCGAATTGCTTCGCACCGGCCGCATGAATGAGATGGGCCGCTTTGCGGACGACATCAAGCGCGTCACGCTTTACCATGACGAAGACAAGGAAGTTTTTCTGCTGGAGAGCGACGTCAATGAATTGGCTCAGGCCAAGGGCGCCAATGTTGCGGGCTTGCACGCCGTTTTCTCCAGCTATGGCATCGACTTCGACCAGATCGAAGTCTTTTATTTGGCGGGAGGATTTGGCCGGCATCTCAATGTGGAGGCCTCGAAGCGCATTGGGCTTGTGCCCAGCCTGGCTTCCACAAAGATCGTTCAGGCCGGGAATACCGCGATTGAAGGCGCGACGATCGCCTTGCTCTCGAAGTCAAAGCGTCAGGAATTGGAAGGGCTGGTAAAGAGGGTCCAGCACTGCCGTCTGGAAACTCACCCGGAGTTTTTCAATTTCTTTGTCGAGGGCTGCCAGTTCAAGCCCGTGGAGACGATTCCATGCGCGAGTTAGCCGAATCCATCGAACTCGCCGGCACGCTTCCCGGCGTGGATGTGCTGCCCGAGGAGTATCTGCGGCTGCTCGGTTATCCGCGCGCATGGGAGCTCGATGGCCGGGCCTTGGAATTGGCGAAGTGGGCGCGGGCCTGGTACGCGGAGAATGGCCGGCCATGGTTCTATGCGCGGCAAACGGAGAGCGTCGAAATCACGGGCGGTTCCACAAGGATTGATGGGATCTCTTTCACCAGCGGACGGCTCCAGAGCGCGCTTCAGCAAGCGCAAGCCCACAGCGTGATTCTGGTCGCTGTTGGCGCCGGTCCGGAAGCCGAAGAGGAAGCCCACCGGCGCTGGGAGGACGATAGGCCCGACGAGTATTTCTTCCTTGAAGTATTCGCTTCGGCGGTCGTCGAGCATCTTGTCACTGCGACCGGAGTTCGTCTCTGCGACTGGGCGGAAGAGCGCGGCATGGCCGTGTTGCCCCATTACAGCCCTGGGTATCCGGAATGGGATATTGCGGAACAACCGCAGTTGCTGGAACTGTTGAAGCGGACGCGCAACGAGCCCTTCCCTTCTCCCGTGGAAGTGTTCGACTCCGGCATGTTGCGCCCCAAGAAGACTCAGTTGGCTGTCTTCGGATTGACGCGTCAAAGCGATGGGCTGCGCAGGCTCACCGAACTTGTTCCCTGCCAGAACTGCTCCTTTGGTCCTTGTCAATACAGGCGCGCGCCCTACCGCCGGGCTTCGCGATCATGGGGAGAACGGCTCCCGCTTCGCGTTGCGGTGCTGGACCAGGACGCCGAATACAGCGTCAATCGCAAGGCTCTGAAGCGATGGGCGGAAGAGCGTCTGTCGATCGACAGAAACCCGGACGGCTCGCTCGACGCCCGGTTCCGTTACGAAGGAACGACGTGCACAAACATGGGCCGGCCGCTCACTTTCAATTACGACGTAAAGCTGGGTCCGCGCGCCAAAGGGTATCCTATCTGGGAGCAGCGCTGCGCCCCGGCCGATGGCGATACGGGCCACACAGCCATGTGTAAGTACGTCGAGAATCCGGCGCGCCTGATGGCTGCTATCGACGCCGATAAGCCGCTCGGCGGAGAACGATTGAATGCTGTCTTATCCTGGCAGCGCATAGCCAGCGCGGCGGGTTGCTATTGTGAATCGTCCAGCCGCGATCACAAATGGGGCATGGTCTTGGAGACGATTCACTACGCGCTGGCACAACAGGAAATGACGCAGGACACGGAGACCTCATGAAGAAACTCTTGCAAGACGCGATCCTGGAGCGGCCGCTGCTCGGCGACGGAGCAATGGGCACTCAACTCATGATTGCCGGATTGGAACAGGGCAACTGCGGCGAGGCATGGAATCTTTCCCATCCGGAGAAGGTGCTCGCCATTCAGCGCCGCTATGTCGAGTGCGGCTCGGACTGCCTCATCACAAACACATTTGGCGGATCGCGCATCATGCTGAATCGCCATTCCGAGGCGGATCACGTCGTTGAAGTGAACAAGGCCGGAGTGGAGATCGCCCGCCAGGCGTTCGGCGCCAGGAATGGCTACGTGCTCGGAGACATCGGACCCTTCGGCGGCTTGCTGGAGCCTTTCGGCCACTTCACCGAATCCCAGGTTCGCAGCGCCTTCGAGGAGCAGGCCGCAGCCCTGGTCGAGGCGGGGTCGGACGCCATCATTATCGAGACGCAGACATCGCTCGAGGAACTCCTGATCGGCATTCAGGCAGCCCAGGCAGCGGGCGCAAAGTGCATCATCGGGTCCATGGCCTACGACGTCACTCTCGATGGCTCGACCTTCCGCACCATGATGGGAATCGAACCGGAACGCGCCGCGGAGTTCATGGAGGGGCACGGCGCGCACATCGTGGCTCTCAACTGCGGCACCGGAATGGAGATGGAGCGCGCGCGGGAAGCCGTGATGCGCTATAAGAACGTAACCAGCCTGCCGGTGATGGTCCAGCCGAACGCTGGAAAGCCCCAGTTGATCAACATGAAGGTCGTCTACGACGAAACGCCTGAGCAAATGGCGAAAGGCCTGTTGCCTCTGCTGAAGGCGGGCGCAAACATCGTGGGTTCCTGTTGCGGCAGCACGCCGGAGCACATCCGCGCGTTTAGAAAGGTCATGGACGAGTTTCTGCACTCGCAAGGAATCGAGCACCAGGGAGGCCGGCGTGAGAGTCAAACTTTGTGACGTGAGCACGGCTGCTGAAGACAAACTTCCGCAGCATACCGACGATAAGTCCGGCATCGGAGTGCATTACGTTGATGCCTTCATCAAACCGATGAACGTAAAGCTCGAAGACGGCACGGCGGTGAAATGCAAGCGCCGCGGATTGAAGATCGTTCTCTCCGCGGGCGGGAAAAAAGGAGAAGGCCTGATGCGCCGGATCGACGTAAGCGCCGACCCGATTGTCATGCTTGAGGCAGCCCTGCAGGAGGCCGCCAAAGCCGCCGGAATTGGACTCACGGTTGAGGACGGGGCGATCTATTGCGCGCTTTGATCTGCTCTTCAATGCAAGGCAAAGCTGCATGGGGTCGACGAGTTGCGGGAACCGATCCATGCGAAGCCATTGGGCGCGAAGGGCCGACTCCCTCGATCTCGGCTTCTCATATCATCAGCTCTCGTTGCAGCTCCCGCTCGCGAAGCCAGGTGAAGATCACAGGGGTCACAATCAGCACGTGGATGAGAGAGCTGACCATTCCACCCAGGACCGGCGCGGCAAGCGGCTTCATGAATTCCGCCCCAGTGCGCGTGGACCAAAGCAGCGGCAGCAGACCGGCCACCACTGTGGCCACAGTCATCACCTTGGGGCGGAACCGGAGCAGTGCGCCTTCCATCACGGCGGCGTGCAGGCCGGCTCGAGTAAGCCGTCCATCGGCGGCCGTGCGCCGGGCAAAAGCCTCTTCCAGATAGATCACCATCACCACGCCGGTTTGCACTGCGGTTCCGAAGAGCGCAATAAAGCCGACCCACACCGCAACCGAGAAATTAAGCCCCAGCGCCTTGACCATAAAGACGCCGCCTGTCAATGCAAACGGCACCGCCAGCAGAACGTGTGCCGCCTCCTTTGCAGAGCCGTAGGTGCGATAGAGCAGGACGAAGATCACCACGAGGACGAGCGGAATAACCATCTCCAGGCGTTTGCGCGCGCTGATCTGGTTTTCATACTGGCCGCTCCACTCGATGTAGTAGCCGGGCGGCATCTTCACCTGCTGGCCCACGGCTCGTTGAGCTTGCTCGACGAAGCCGCCGACATCGCGGCCGCGCACGTTCAAGAGCTGTGCCTCGCCAAAAAAGTGATCTGACGTCGAATCAAGCAGATCGACTGTACATCCGCCTTGACCCTCCGCCGTGCAAAACTCGTCTCATGTTGCGCCTGCTGAGGCTCCAGTCGGTCTTAGCCACCCAATCCCATCGTTGTCGCCGTGAAGCTCCACGGGCCTGGACCATCAGCCATTGCGCCAACTCGGCATAAATACGCCAGTCGCGGCTCTCGTTGGCTTCGGCCAGAGTAGAGCGCCTGACTGGGGAATGGAACCCAATGGGGTAGAGCTTGGCGGGCTGTGCGCTGAGACAGGCCTCGATGTCGCGCAGACTCTCGCGATAAGTCAACTGGGCGAAGGCCGCGGCCAGTTAGTGATCCCAGCAGGAACAGCGTTTTGCGTAGCGGCCTCCGCCGTAACGGGCCACGCGTTTTTGAAACTCCCTGTGGGGCAGATGCTCGATCACCTGCGCAAGGACCGTTCGGCAGGCGTTCATTCTGCATTGTTGCTCTGCCCAGAAGCCGAAGCAAAACGCCGGAAGAGCCGCAGCGATTTTAAGTCGTTCTCGGAGCGACCTAAGTCTATCAATTATGTAATCAGTGTTCTAAGATAACTACCCCACTTTTCCCAGGACAGCAGTGAATCAACCTTGTTGCACTTAAAGCCTGAAAGCTCCCGGCTTGTCGCTCTTTATTCTTCCCCGCAATTCGGACAGATGCCAGCGCCGAGAAGAACGCAAAGTGAGCGGAGAATAAACGCCGCGCGACCGGAATGTCAGAAAGCGTTCACGGCAGTGAAGAACTCCTGTTGATCCATGATTCCGATGCCACACCAGTAAACCGGCCAGTTTAGGTTAGTGATGGGATTGGAGGCATTGTTGCCGGAAAAGAATGCGTTCCGGTATTGCGTCTGTGCCGCGTTCGATGCGATCAGCGCAGGAAACAGCTCCGCCAGCGATGTGACAAGAGGGCCTTCGAGATCATAGGCTTGAGAGAATGTGTAATAGCTGGCGAACTGAGGAGACGTCGTCAGCAGGTTGCAGTTCACAGCGCTATAGTCCGTGGGGGCGAGGCTCAAGCTATCCAATGCGAAGATTTTGTAGGCGGGGTTATTGCCAAAAAACGGACTGATGCCCGCGGTAATTGCCAGCGCATTGCCCGGCGACATCAGGCGGAATTCGTCCATGTGCGTGTGACCGGCAAGAGACATAGAAATAACGCCGGGATACTTTTCAAGGATGCCCATAAACACGGTCTGATTGCTGTCCACCCACATCATCGTGGCTGCCGCGATCTGACCATTGTCATTGGCTGGCTCGCCAGTCGCGCCCTCAACTGCTCCGGGAGGCGCATGCATCAGCAGCCACACCTTCTGGCCGGCCGCGCTGGCTTGTGCAAGTTTGGCGTCAAACCACGTAAATTGATCTGCAATCATGGTCGGATCGGCAGTAATACCCGGGGAGAGCGCGAATGTGTTAAGCCCGATGATCATTAAATTCATTCCCGCGGGCTCCACCGAATAGTACCCGCCATTGGTAATGGTGCCGATAACATCCTGCTCATTTCCCGCGCCATTCAATGCCAGCGTGTATAGCTGCTGCGCATTGTTTGAGAGAAAAGTGCTGTCCGGGCCATAACCGGTATAGGAATCGCAGTTGCCCAGCGCGAAGTAGACAGGAATCGAGCCCACAGCCGCTCTGATCTGCTGCAATACAAATGTGAGTGTCTTGTCGACAAACGCATTTGTCTTGGCGCTTAGGTTGTTCCCCGAATACGCCGAGTAAAACTGGTCCACGCCGTGGCCAAGAAAGTCGCCTGTAAACAGGACCGCCGGAGCCGCCCCCAAATTCTGCTTGATGCTGGCCAGCGCCAGAGTGAGCAGCGCGTAGTTGGTGTCGGTTCCAAGGGCGGAAGGTGAAGTATTCTTCGCATTCGCCGCGCCCCCAAAGATCGCCGGCCAATCGAAGGGATTCGCCGCATCCAGCAGCCCTACCAGCGCCACATTATCCTGCACTGTTGCAGGATTCGGATATGTGCCATTTGCCGCAAACGGATCGATAAATGGCTGGAAATGCACATCCGAGAAAACCAGGACCGGGAAGCTGCTATCGATAGGAGTGGGAGTGGGGGTGGAGATCCTGGCGCATCCGCAAAGCATGAAACCGCTGGACAACCCGACAAAAGAACGGCGTGAAATCTTCATGGTGGAACCCTTCCTGGCGCTTGATCTCCGCGCGGACTTCTGAGAACAGACCGCGAATTCGGGAACACAATATCTCTATCGGCGAAAGTACCCGAGAGATGAGCACATTATGCAGGTACTTGTCGGTAAAGCCGATTCAGCCCGCATCCCGGCCCATTCAAGACGCACAGAACCGTAAACTGCGAGAATTCCAAGGCCGGCTTCCTGCGATCCCAAGTCTTCCGCCGCGGCGGACGAGACTTGGCCGTTCAATCATTCTTATGCAAGCAGGACGCGTCCGGGAGACGTTATCAGAGGTTCTTTAAGTCGGAAATGCCCAAGAAGGAATCCGAGCCATGCGAGTCCTCGGCCATAGCATGGCATGGCTCTTGAAAAGGCTCGACAACCAACTCAGTCGATGCGAAGTCGTCGCGTCCGGATGTAACGTTGCAAGATCAGAAGCCGAGGCGCAATGCGAATTGAATCTGACGCGGAGTACCCGTTCCAACCGGACCCGTATTCACGGTAGTAATGATCTGGCCGAACGTCGAGGCGGAGAAGTCCGCAAGCGGCTGGCCATATTGGGAGCGGTTGAAGATGTTGAAGAATTCACCGCGACATTGCAGATGGGAGCGCTCGGTGAGGGGTATATCTTTGGCCAAGCCAATATCGGTTTGCAAGAGATTGGGGCCACGTCCGATATTGCGAGGGGCGTTGCCGTAGCCCGAGTCCGTCACCAGAGAAAAGGCCGCTGGATTGATCCATTGGTTGACAGTTCTTCCGCCGGGAGGAGTCAGGGAAACTCCAGGCACGCGATTGGGGCGCTGGTTGGTGGTGTAGCCGGTAGCCACCGAATTGCTGGAGCGGTCTTCGGTAAGGTTGATCGGCAGGCCGGTACGAGCTGTATCGATCGCGCTCAGACTCCAGTCGGCAAAGACTGCACTTGCCAATCCCGGCTGATTGAGGAGCGCCTTCCCAGAGCCGAAGGGGAGATCATAGACGGCGTTGGCTGACAGGACTTGGTGGGCGTCGTAGTCTCCCGAGGCGCGCTCGCAGGGCATGCAGGCGGGATTCTGTGGATTGTCCGAATCTCCGCCGCCAGCCGCGTCCTGATCGATCTCGTGGGAGTAAACGTAGTTGGCGGAGACCAGCAGTCCGCGCGAAAAGCTGCGCTGGAGGCCGGAAACAAAGCCTTCGTAAGAGCTGTTGTTGCTGTTGCCCCGCCATCTTACCTGGCCAAAGGCCGGATAGGGACGCTGCCCGGTCGCAGGATTGATGAGATTGACATAAGATGTAATCAGTAGATTTGTTCCTTTGCTTCCGACATAGGAAAGTGTTCCCACCAGGTCATTCGGAAGCGCACGCTGAACCGAAAGTCCCCACTGAGTTACATACATATCCTTGCGGTCGCGGTAGTCCGCATTCGCCGACAGCGTTCCAGGGCCGTTCAGAAAGGGTGTAATGGGATACGAAAGCCCAGGGGTGGACTTGGCGCTGAGCGAGTATACGCCAACCTCGTTCTTGATGGGAACGTTCTGGTCGTCGAGCTGACCGTCGCCGTGATAGAGACCGAAGCCGGAGCGAATCACGGTCTTGCCGCTCCCCAGAGCCATGGGCGCCCACGTAAAGGAAACACGCGGGTCGACGTCCAGCGTGTTGGGATTGCCGAAACTGGCGCCCACGCCGCAGTAGCCCGCCGCCCCGCAGGTGGCGAAGTCGAATGGATCGGCCTTGCCGTGGACCTCGTGAAAGATGTTGTAAAAGGTGTAGCGGAGGCCGAGATTCAGCGTAAGGTTGGGGCGGAACTTCCATTCGTCCTGAGCGTAGGAGTAAACCTCCGTCTTGCGCAGGCCATTCAGCGGCAGCGAGGCATTGAAGGTGGCGGAACTGACTGAATTGACCAGAAAGCTCGATGTGGAAAGGTCCAGGGAAGAGTAGACGACCGTTCCGTTGGCAGTATTTCCCTGATCGAGTTGGATGCGGCGGAGTTCCACGCCGAATTTGAGCGTGTGCGCCCCGCGGACCATGGTCAGATTGTCGATGTAGGAGAAGGAGTTGCCCACCCCGGTAGTGAACTCGTTGTTGGCCAGGGTGGTCAGGCCGGATACCGCGATCGAGTAAGGCAGGTTTGTGAGCCCCTGATTGGTAGTGAAGACGGTGCTGCGATTGAAGCCGAACTTCAACTCGTTCACCAGCCGGGGCGAGTGGATATGCAGTTCTTCCAGTTCGCCGTTGACCGGCCGCGAGGTGGTAAGCTGCCGGTCGTTCAAACCGTCGGAGGGAATATCGCTGGATGCGGCATCGAAGTTGAAGCGAAGGTAGGCCGTGTCGGCTGCCGAAAATTGCCGGTCTAGGCGCAGCATGGCGGAGTTCTCCTGGTCCAGTTGCTGGCCGGAGCCGGTAAACTGGTCGATGTCCGTGGCATAGCTCGTCAGACCGGTGGTGGGATATGCGCTCATGATCGGCGCCAGCGCGGGATTGGCGGCAGCTACCTGTGCGCCGAAAATTGGACTCGGAAGATAACCCAGCAGCGGCTGGCCGTAGTTCTGGCGGAGGCCCTCGCCGGTGATGAAGAAGAAGATGCGGTCGCGAATGATTTTGCCACCGAGATCACCGCCAAACTGGTTGAGGCGAAAGGGGAGCCTGTTTGCGAGAATCGGTTCGCGGGCATCGAAAATCTCGTTGCGGAGAAACTCAAATGCGCTTCCATGCAGCGTGTTCGAGCCGGACTTCGAGACCACGGCCACCTGCCCGCCGGGTGTGCTTCCATTCTCCGCCGTGAACAGCATGGTGCTGATACGGAACTCGGCAATCGCGTCGGTGGGGATGGCCAGACGCACAAAGGGCTGCTGCGCCTGGTTCACAATGTTGGTGGCGTCGATGCCGTCATAGGTGAAGTTGTTATCGTCCAGCCCCCGGCCGGCAAAGCGAATACTGCGCTGATTACTGCCTCCGGTGTCCACGGCTCCCGGCGCCAGCGCTGTCAGCGTCGACCAATTTCTCCCGTTCAGAGGCAGATCCTTCACCTGCTCCAACTCGGTGCGGGCGCTCAGCGCGGCGGTGGTCTCGTCCAGTTGCGAGATCAGGCCGGAGACATCGACCTGCCGCGTGTCTCCGCCGACTGCAAGGGGCACATCGAGAGTGCGCGTGAGGCCCACCGTCTGCTCGATGCCGTCAAAGACTGCCTGCTGAAAGCCGGGCGCAATGCAAGTAACATGGTAACTCCCGATGGGCAGCTCTGGAATCGCATAGGCACCGCTCGATGAGGAAACTGTTTCTCGGACGAGTCCCGTCGAGGTTTGGACGACGCGGATGGTTGCGCCGGGAATGCGCGCACCCGCGCTGTCAAGAACCGTTCCCTTCAAACTGGAGCGATCAATCTGCGCGGTGCAGAATGCAGGAAGAATCAGCGCAAGAACGATGATGATGAGCTTTGCCGAACGAGTCTTCACCTGAAATCCCCCTCGAATCGGAGTGAATGCACCTCTGGCCGACACGAAACATCGCAGTTCCGATCGACACGATCCCAGGGAAAAGAGATATCGCCGCGCGAAGCGAATCACGCCTGTATGACTTATTGTAAAGCGCAACCGGTTACAGATAAGTGAACGCTCTGCCGGCCAGTTCCATTCTCATCGATGCAGCCTTTTGGCGATGGAATCTGACGGCATTGTGTGCACAAGGGAATCTTAACATGCGCGACAGAAGAATGAGGATTCGTATCGAACGATTGCTCCGGCGCGGAGATGCTTCGGTCGCGCCGGAGCCGGTGGCCTCCGGCTGGGAGAACCAGGTGTGTCGAATCTCTCGCCAGCCACAAGAAGTCGCCGCGGCGACACCTGGCGAGGGTGGGGCTTTCAGCTTATGCAAATGCTCTAGTCCCCAGCCGGTTTTGGCGCGCGGGCAGTCTCATGTGCGAGGGAGCGCCGGTAATCCGCCAGCAGTTTGTCGCGGTTTTGGCTCAGATCCTTGCCCGTCGGCCGGGAGGGATAGGGCCGGTTGCCCATGATCCCCCTCCAGAGAACGCGGTTGAATTGTCCGCCATCGACGAGATCCGCATCGCTGAAGTCCATGCCCTTGGTGACCCGCGCCCAGTATTTTGCGTCGTATGCCGTCGGGTTGTTGCAGGGCAGTGCCGGAGCCGGAAGCGGCAGACTCGTGCAGTAGAGGATCGCTGCCGGGGTAGCAGTGAAGCTCCACGCGGCCGGGGTGGTATTGAAGATGTCGCTCATGGGAGTGGCCAACGCATCGTTCAGATTCATCGGCGGCAGCCCCATGACCTCTTCCATCGTGCGGATGAAATCAAGCGTGTTGTACGCCGTGGGGACCACCCCATTTTTCACGTAGGCGCCTGCCACGTAAGCCGTGGTGCGGTGCGAATCGATGTGGTCGCCGCCATCCTGCGCGTCGTCTTCCACAACAAAGATCAGCGTGTTGTTCGCGTAGATGCTGTTGGCTATCTTCTGCACCAGTAGGCCTACCGCATAGTCGTTATCGGCCACGTCCCGATCCGGAGTATTCACGCCGTCGATCGCCGTCCCAAAGCTCCCGGTGTGATCGTGCATGAAGCGCACCAGGGTCAAATTGGGCAGCCCGCCCGTCGCGTAATTGGTATCGAACTCCCGCTCCCACTCCTTGTAGCGGTAATAGTCCGGGAACGCAGGATCGAATCCGCGAAAGTACGGATCGGTGAATGGCATGAGCGCGACATTCGAGGACGGGGCCACGATGGTGTTGGTTGAGTATGGGTCATGCGCCAGCGGAGTCTGGCATGGGGGTTCGTTATAGCAGGTCGCGTCGATGAAGAAACCATAATCGCGCACCGTGAGGCCAGCGCGCAGAGCGTTGTTCCACAGATAGCCGGTATTGATTTCGTCGTTCGGTCCATCCGGCGCGTCCGCGTTGGTCTGCCCCGGCAGCAAATCCTCGCCGCCCGTGACATTCGGCGATAGAGCCCCGCCCGGCATAAGGGGATCGGAGGCCTGGCGCTGAGCCAGGGTTGGCAGGGCGACGTTCACGCTTCGATTCAAACCCTCGCCCTCCAGGGCGAGGCCGCGTTGCGAGTAATTGACCGGATATTGGTGTTCAATGATGTCGGGAGTGCGAGCCGACGTGCTCATCGACCATCCGTCGTAGCTGACTTCAGCGGTGGCGCGAAAGTTGTCGAGGGTGACGAAGGTTTGCGCCAGGTTATGCTGATTCGGCGTGATCGCCTGTCCGAACATGGCCAGCGCGGGATCGCCATTGCCGCGGCCCAGGTCGCCCAGAATCTGATCGTAGGTCCGGTTTTCCTTGAGGATGTAGATCACGTGCTGAATGCCGCTGTGCACAGCCGCCATGGTGGCGGCGGCGGCGGGAGTCTCGACAGTGGCGAAGTGGTTGTTCAAGGCGACTTGCGTCGTCAGCGCCGGAAGCCGCGTCAAGGTGCTGGCCACTGGGAAACTGAGCAAGCCGGCTTTGGTCAACTGCGGATTGTACTCATTCGCTGGAGCGCAGCCGGGGTAACCCGACGGCCCGTAGTTATAGCACCAGTTGGGATTCGCACCCGTCGGCGACTTCATATTGACCGCATACGCCCATGTTCCATCGTTGCTGAGGCTCACCGAGTTCGGATACCAACCGGTTGGGATCAGGCCGATGACCTGGTCGCCCTGATTGGTGCCGGTCAGCGCCACCACCGCGATGTTATTCAGATTCCCATTGGTCACATAGAGATACTTCTCGTCCGGCGAAAGCGTCACGCTGTTGGTATTCGCGCCGGTATATTGTGTCAGCGAAAAGGACGCTAAGTCTGCCGGAGGAGCGATCGCCGGTATGGTTTCGACGACCGTGTTCACCGTGGCCGGCTGGTTCCGGCTGGGGCTGCCTTTGTCCAGGGGGTTGAGGTCGATCACGTCCACTGTATCCGACTCGTCTTCGGCCACGTAGAGAAGTGTCTGCGCCTTGTTCAACGTCATCTTGTTAGGCTGGCCTTTTACGGGAATGCGGGCGGATACAACTGGCGCCGCTGTCAAAACACAAGAGGCTCCCGTGGTGCCGTTGGCACAAGTTTCTCTCAGGTTCACGACGTCGATCTCGCGGTCGCGAAGGCTCGACACATAGGCTGTTGCGCCCGGTCCGCTGCTCCCCGCTAGCGCCACCCAGAACGGATACTCTCCGCCTGGTATGCCGGGAGTCGGCGAGGAAACGGCCTTGCCAGGACGCAGATCGAGTTCTGTCCCTTGCAGCATTCCCTGGCCTCCTTGCGCCGAACCGGGGTCTGCCACCCATTGGCTCAACCAGATGTTCAGGCCTCCGGTAAAAACCGTGATCGAGTCATTGAAATAGTTCGCCACCGCCAACGTCTGGCCATCGCTCGAGATCGCCAGGCCGGCAGCCATTGGAGCCACGAAAACCGCGGCGTTGACAGAGGCGAATTGATTGTTGGGCACCGGAAGACCGTTCCCCGATGGATGGCCTTCAACAACTGTCTGAGCTGGGCTTTGGTTGGGCAGATTCTGGCCCAGGTCAAGTTCGGCGGTATTTCTCCAGCTTCCGTTTGGTTGCTGCGTGATGATGTGGACGTTGTCTCCATTGTTCGGGAGGGCGTACGGAATCGGGTCGGTGCCGAAGGGTGCGTCGCCCATGCCGCCCGAGACATAAAACGCGTGGTTTCCCGGAATCGGATCCCAGACAATCCCGTGATAGGCATTAGGGATGGGGACCGCTTGCGTAAAAACCGGTGCGTGATTCGTGATGTCGAAGATGAATATGTACTCGCTTGAGTAAAGCGGGTCAAATATTGGAAACGCTCCCTGAAAGACGCGGTTGTACCCGCTGGTCAGAACCAGCAGGGTACTGCCGTCGGGACTCACAGCGGTGCTGACCGCCTGCCCTGCCATCCATTCCACCGGGAGCACTTGTGGATTGATCGTATCGGAAACCACCATGCCGGTGTCCAGAAATTGGAAACTCGAACCGGTGGTTGCCAGCGGCGTAAGCGACTGGCTCATATTCGGAACGGCTTGGGGCGCGTTATAGATCGTAATAGTCAGGGGCGCCGTGGCGCTGCCAGCCGAAGTGGAAGCGGCTACTGTGTAGGTTGCCGTAGAGGGCGGCGGGGGCACAATTGTGGAGGGCACAGCCGAGGGAGTCCCGGTAACGATCCCGCTGACCGAGTTCAGGCTCAGGCCCGCAGGCAGATCCGGGCTCACGCTGTACGAAGTTGGCGCTGCACCGATGGCGCTGGTCGACGGGACGTCCGGCGTAATCGGCGCCCCCACGGCATAGACCGGAGCGGGGGCGCTATAAGCCAGACCTGCCGGGGTCGCGTCCGCGGCATTTACGGTGATGGCCAGGGTCGCCGTAGCGCTGCCAGCCGCGTTGTTGGCCGTTACCGTATAGGTGGCCGTGGCAATTGCCGCCGTGGGCGTTCCACTGATGATGCCCGTGGCGGCGTCGCCGAGGGTGATCGGCGTGGCGCTTATTCTCAGACCCGCTGGAAGAGCCGGACTCACACTATACGAGAGCGGCGCCCCGCCACTGCTGGCCGGGACGTTCTCCGGGATGGGCACGCCTACGGTATAAACCGCGGTTCCGGGGTTGTAGACCAGACCCGCTGGGGCCGCCGGACTCGTGGGGACCGACACGGCGTTCACCGCGATGGTCAGGGTTGCCGTTGTGCTGCCGCCCGAGTTGGTCGCCGTTACCGTGTAGTTGGCCGCCGCGGTCACCGCCGTGGGATCTCCGCCGATGATTCCCGTTGTCGTGCTCAGGCTCAGGCCGCCCGGAATCGCGGGGCTCACGCTGTAGGAGATCACCGTTCCGCCGCTGTTCGTCGGATCGTTCGTCGTGATGGGCACGCCGATTGTGTAGGCCGCGGAGCCTATGGCATAGCTGAGCGACGTGGGCGCTGCATCGTTCACCGTGATAGACAAGCTCGACGTTGCATTTCCGGATGAACCGGATGCGGTTACCACGTAGCTGGCGCCCGCGGCCACAGCTGTCGGAGTTCCACTGATGACACCGGTCGCGGAATTCAGGCTCAGGCCGGCGGGAAGCGCCGGACTCACGCTGTAGTAGGTCAACGTTCCGCCGCTGCTGGTTGGATTGTCGGCGGCGATGGCTACTCCCTTGGTGTAGACCGCCGCGGGCTGCGCGTAGTTGAACGCTATCGGAGCCGGCGCATTGCCACCGCCGTGCCCGCACCCACTGAGAAGAACAAATGCCGCTGTAAAAAAAACGCCAACCCACTGCATCGGTCGCATGGAGCCCCACCTTTCATCGCCAAGATAATACCGAACCGCCCAGTCTTCGTCTGAGCAACAAAGACCACTTTGCCAGAATCGCACGATGAACTCTGACTCGCGGCAAAAGAGTGCGTCTTTCCCTCCTGGCGAGGCGGAAACGGAACTGTATGTCATTGTGGGAATCTGCAAATCCGAGATGAAGTCCTG
>JBEKPA010000017.1:0-22421 GCA_049521195.1 Occallatibacter sp. | reverse complement strand
CAAACAGACCTGCTGCGGCCAGATGCACGCCAATACGGGCTTCCGCGGCGAAGCCTTTTCCCAGGCCAAGCGCCTGGTTCGCCTCTACCAGGACACCGAGACCGTCGTCGTTCCCTCGTCGTCCTGCGTGGCCATGATCCGCGAACAATACCCTGGACTGATCGAGGAACTGGGCAACGACTCGCTGCGCAAGGACTTCGCCGCCCTGCTGCCCAGGGTCTTCGAGTTGAGCGAGTATCTCATCGACCGCCTGGGCGTGGAGGATGTGGGCGCCTGGTTCCCCCATCGCGTCACTTACCACGCCAGTTGCCACGGCGTCCGCGCGCTGCACCTGGGCGACCGTCCCTACCGCCTGCTTGCCAAGGTGCGCGGCCTCCAACTGGCGCCGCTGCCCAACACAGACCGCTGCTGCGGCTTTGGCGGGACGTTCTCGATAAAGAACGCTGAGGTCTCGTCCGCCATGCTGGCCGTCAAGCTGCAGGACGTGGTCGCCACCGGCGCCGAGTTTTGCACCGCGCTCGATAACAGTTGCCTCATGCACCTGGGCGGGGCCATGCACCGCCAATATGCGGGCATGAAAACCATCCACATGGCGCAGATTCTGGCCAGCAATGAGGCCTCTCCCGCGGAGGGGGTTCTATGAGCCACGCCGCTCTGAACCAACCCGTGCTCGACCCCACCCTGGCGCCTCCCTTTCCGCAGGCCGCGCTGCCGGTTCTGCGCAATCCGCAACTGCGCAGGAATGTGGCTCACGCCATCGACGTGATCCAGGCCAAGCGCGCCAAGCTGGTGGCCGAGAAGACCGACTGGCAGGAACTGCGTTCGGCGGCGTCGGCCATCCGCATGCACGCCATCGAGAACCTGGGCGCCTACCTGGAGGAATTTGAAGCCAAGTGCACCGCCGCCGGAGGGGTCGTTCATTGGGCCGCCGACTCCGCCGAGGCCCGTCAGATCATCCTCGATATTCTTCGCCAGGAAGGCGCCGGCGACGTGATCAAGATCAAGACCATGACCTCCGGCGAGATTCAATTGAATCCCTTCCTCCAGGCCGCGGGGGTTAACGTCTTTGAGACCGACCTGGCGGAGATCATCCTGCAGTTGGGCGAACAGGAGCCCTCGCACATCGTCGTCCCGGCTCTGCACATCAATCGCGGCCAGGTGCGCGAGATCTTCGCGCGGCGCATGGGCCTCAAGGATCTCTCCGACGACCCGCACGCCCTCACCGCCGCCGCCCGCACCTATCTCCGCCAGAAATTCCTCAACATCCCCACCGCCATCAGCGGGGCCAACTTCTTCATCGCTGAAACCGGCGCCGTTGGGGTGGTCGAATCCGAGGGCAATGGCCGCATGTGCCTTACCCCGCCCCGCGCCATGATCACCCTGGCCGGCATCGAAAAAGTGCTGCCCCGCTTCCAGGACCTCGAGGTCATACTCCAGATGCTGGCCCGCTCCGCCACCGGCGAGCGCATGAACCCCTATAATTCGATCTGGACCGGCGTCACCCCCGGCGATGGTCCGCAACGCTTTCATATAATTCTGCTCGACAACGGGCGCTCGTCGATCCTCACCAAGCCAAAGCAGCGCCAGACCCTGAAGTGCATCCGCTGCGCAGCTTGCATGAACGCCTGCCCGGTCTACCGCCAGACCGGCGGCCACGCCTACGGCTCGGTTTACCCCGGCCCCATCGGAGCCATTCTCACTCCGCAGTTGATGCAGATGCGCCACGCGCAGTCGCTCCCCTTTGCTTCCACGCTGTGCGGCGCCTGCTACGAGGTCTGCCCGGTCAAGATCGACATTCCCGAGGTGCTGCTCGAACTGCGCGACCAGGTGGTCAACCAGGAACGCAAGGATTTTGCCCGCTTCCTCGATCCCATGTACCTGGGGCTGCGGATCGCCAACCTCTTCTTTGCCTGGGCCCGGCTCTTCCATGCCTCGCAATTCATGGGGCGCGCCGGCATTCGATTCTTCACGCGCAAGGACGGATGGATCCACTCTCTGCCTAGCGTGGGAGGCAAGTGGACCCAAACCCGCGACCTGCGCGGGTTTCCCAAACAGACCTTCCACGGCTGGTGGGCAGCCCGCGCCCGGCAGTCAAGCCCGGCATCGGGCAAGGAGGCCAAATGAGCGCGACAACCCCAGCCCCTGGCCAATCCCGGCAACGGATTCTCGACCGCATCGGCGCCGCGACCCAGTCCGTCAAGAAGGACGCCTCTCAACTGGCGGATGCCTATCGGGCTTTGCCCCGCGCGTACATCCGCCGGGGCGCGCTTGCCGCCGCGGCCCGCGTCGAGCTGATGATCGAGCGCTTGCGCGAGTACGACGCCGAGGTCGTTGAATCCACGCCCGTCGCCCTGCCCGCGGCCATCGCCGCCCAGCTCGCCACCAGCGGTAAGCGCATCTTTGCCGCTCCTGCGGGCCTGCCCTCCGAGTGGCTCGCCGATGGCTTTGACTGGAAGATCGATGACAGCCTCGCGACTGCCAAAATCGAAGAGGCCGAAGGCGTGGTCACCGCGGCCACTTGCGGCGTTGCCGACTCGGGAACCATCGTCCTCCACCACTCTCCGGCTGAAGGCCGCCGGGTGCTCACCCTGCTGCCCGACTGGCACCTTTGCATTCTCCGCGCCAGCCAGGTAGTCGAAACGCTGCCCGAGTACTTCAGCCGCTGCCAGCAGCCGCCTGCTCTCCACCCCAGGGACCAGGACCTGTCCCTGGGGACCCCGGCTCTCCACCCCAGCGACAAAGACCCGTCGCTGGGGACCCCGGCTCTGGTCACAACCATCTCCGGGCCCAGCGCCACGGCGGACATTGAAATGACACGCATCAAGGGCGTTCACGGACCACGCTTCCTCCATGTGATTCTGGTGCGCGATGAGAGCTGATTCGCAACGAACGCTGAATTGAGACCGGTGCACACCGGTTCTATCAGAGGTAAAAGGCCATGAAGCATTCAGAGTCCGCAATCTTCGATCTGGCATTGAAAGCGCTGGATTCTTTCCGGATCGAGATTCCCTCCTGGGGATTCGCCAACACCGGCACTCGCTTTGGAAAGTTCGTACAGGCCGCCGCCGCTTCCACTATTGAGGAAAAGTTCGCCGACGCGGCCGAAGTCAACCGCCTCACCGGCGTCACTCCCACGCTCGCCCTGCATGTGCTCTGGGATCTGCCCAACGGCGTCGACGACGTCCCCGAAGTCAAGCAACTGGAACGCCGCTTCGGCATTCGCGCCGGCTCCATCAACCCCAACCTCTTTCAGGACCAGGAGTACAAGTTCGGGTCCCTCTGCAACCCCTCGGCGAAGATCAGGGAGCAGGCCGTGAGCCACATCCTGGATTCGATCGAGATTGCCAAGCGCCTCGGCTGCCGCGATCTTTCCATCTGGCTGGCCGATGGCTCCAACTATCCCGGCACCCAGAGCATCCGCAAGCGCATCGGCTGGCTTGAAGAAGCCCTGCGCGTCACTCATGACCAGTTGGCGCCGGGCCAGCGCCAGTTGATCGAATACAAGCCCTTCGAGCCGGCCTTCTACCACACCGATATCGCCGACTGGGGCATGTCCTCCCACCTGGCGCGCCAGTCCGGCCCGCAGTCCCGCGTGCTGGTCGATACCGGCCACCATTATCTCTCGCAGAATATCGAGCAGGTTGTCGCCTGGCTCCTGCACACCGGCCTGCTTGGCGGTTTCCACTTCAACGACCGCCGCTACGCCGACGACGATCTCACCCTCGGCTCCATTGACCCCTACCAGATCTTCCGCATCTTCCATGAGATTCATTCCGCCCTTGCCGAGAACCCGGAGCTCGTGATCGCCTTCATGATCGACCAGAGCCACAATCTCAAGGGCAAGATCGAGGCCACCGTGCAGACCGTGGTCACCGCCCAGGAACTCTGGCTCAAGGCCGCCCTCGTCGATCGCGAGCAGTTGGCCGTCCACCAGCAATCCTGCGACCTGGTCGCCGCCGAGGAACTCTTCCGCGGTGCCTTCTGGACCGATGTCCGCCCTCTCGCCGCGGCTTGGCGCGAAGCCCGCGGATTGCCTGCAGACCCCTTGGCCGCCCTCCGCGCCGGCGGCTATGTCGAACGCATTGGGCGCGAACGTGGCGGCCGCCACTCGACCGCTAACAGTTATGCCTGAAAGGCGTTATGCTTATGTAGGCACAATTTCGCTATTGGAATTGTGCGTTGGGGAGGCAATCGATTGCCGAAAGCGAAGATCAAGCGGCTGTACCTGATTCCGATTCTGTCCAAGGCGCTCGACGTCCTCGAACTGCTTGAGAACAACCATGATCCAGTAGCCCTCGAAGATGTCTATCGGAAGACGCATATTTCCAAGACCAGCGTCTACCGCATCCTCAAGACCTTCGTGCACCGCGGCTATGTAGCCCAGTCGCAGAACGGCCTTTACCGGCTGGTTTCGCGCCCCCGCCGCCTGCGCTTCGGCTTTGCGGCCCAGAGCGGCGAGATGCCCTTCTCCGTGGCCGTGGCCCATAGCGTCGTCAATGCCGCCGCCGCTTCCGGCGTCGAATTGCTGATCCTCGACAATCGCTACGACCCCGACATTGCCATTCAGAATGCCGAGGAGTTCGTCGCCAAGCGCGTGGACCTGGCCATCGAGTTCCAGGTCGAGGAGCGCGTGGCGCCACGCGTCGCTCACATCTTCAAAAATGCGGATATCCCCCTGGTAGCCATCGACGTGCCCCATCCCAACGCCACTTACTTTGGCGTGGATAACTTCGAGGTGGGCGTCGAAGCCGGTTCCCTGCTGGCACAGCACGCACTGCGCAAATGGAAGGGGAAGGTGGACTGGGTACTCGGCGTTGGATTCGCCGGGGCCGGCAGCTTTGTGCAGAACCGCATTACCGGCGCCTTCGACGGGATTCGCAACCGCCTCAAGGATCTCCCCGCCGACCGCTTCCTGACTGTCGAAGGCCGGGGTATGCGCCAGCCCAGCCAGTTGGCCGTCGCCGAGTTCCTCCGCAACCAGCCGAAGGGCCAGCACATCCTGGTCGCCGCGGCGACCGATTCCAGCGCCCTCGGCGTCCTCGATGCGGCGCGCGAGTCGGGCCGCGAATCGGACTTCGCCATCGTCGGACAGGACTGCATTCCGGAAGCTCTAGAAGAGATGGCCTCAGGCTGCAGCGCCCTCATCGGCTCCATCTCCCACGAGGTAGAAAGCTACGGGCCGCGCCTCATTCAGCTCGGCATCGCCCTGCTGCGCGGCTACACCGTGCCTCCTTACAACTACGTGCGCCACAAGACGGTAACCCCGGAAACGCTCGGCGTAGAGGAGGAAACTCTGGCGGTTTCGTGAAGACCGGCGCAGGATTCAGACGGCCTCACGAGGAGATCGCGATACACTCCAAAGGATGAGCCCCGCCAAGAAGGCAACGCCGAAGAAGATTGCGCTGAAGACCTCCAGGCCAAAGGCCGCTGGCCGCGCGGTTGATCGCGACCTGGCGCCGGACCGCGTCGCGGCCATCCTGAAAGGCCTGGACGAAGCCTATCCCCACGCCGAGTGCGCCCTCAACCACCGTTCCCCATGGGAACTGCTGGTGGCCACCATTCTCTCCGCCCAATGCACGGACGTTCGCGTCAACCTGGTGACACCGGAGCTCTTCCGCCGCTACCCCACCCCGGCGGCCATGTCCAAAGCTACGCTGCCGGAACTCGAAGCCCTCATCCGCACCACCGGCTTCTTCCGTAACAAGGCCAAATCCATCCAGGGCGCGGCCCGCAAGGTGGTTGAGGAATTCGGCGGCCAGGTTCCGCAGACCCTCGCCGAGTTGACGACCATCCCCGGCGCGGCCCGCAAGACCGCCAGCGTCGTCCTCGGCGTCTGCTTCGGCAAGGCCGAAGGCGTGGTGGTGGATACGCACGTCTTCCGCATTGCCCGCCGCCTGGGCCTGGCCAAAGGCGACACACCGGAAAAAGTCGAGCGGGAGCTGATGCGGATTCTCCCGCAAAGCCGCTGGATCGATTTTTCCCACCAAATCATCCACCACGGCCGCCAGGTCTGCGCGGCCCGCAAACCCAAATGCGACCGCTGCAACCTGGAACAGCTCTGCCACTCCGAGGACAAGACCTGGCAGTCGTAGGGCAGCGGAATTGCGCGTGCGCCAGTTCAATAATCGAGCGAAGCTCTTGCCCATTGGCGGTTTGCGGCTCACCGGCGCAGCAGGCCGACAACAGCGGCAATCAGCCCCGGAATGTCGGATGGATCTGCTTCAACCGCTGGCTCCCAACCCAAATCCCGCAGCGTCTGGCTGGTGATCGGCCCGATCGAGACCGCCGGAACCCCCGCAAGCGGCCACGTCATCCCTGCCTGACGGGCCGCCTCGGCCAGATGCGTTGCGCTCGATGAGCTGGTGGAGGTGACCGCATCGATTCCTTGCGCAAGAGCTAGGCGAAGCTGCTCCGGCGCGGCCTCGGGCAGGACGTTCCGATAAGCGTCCACCACATTGACCTCGGCGCCGGCCTCCCGCAAGGCATCGGGAATCACATCCCGGGCGACTGCCGCGCGCGCCAGCAGGATTCGCCGGCCTTGAATCCGGCCCATCAGTCCCTGAACCAAGCTCTCGGCCACGTAGGCTTCGGGGACAAAACTGACCTGCAATCCCGCCGACCGCGCCGCCGCCGCTGTCGCTTCGCCCACCGCGGCAACCTGCAAGCCGCCTTCCGGCTGCGCCAACCCAAGACCCAGCTTCCCGGCACGCTCGACAAGCGCTCGCACGGTATTGGCGCTGGTCAGGATAAGCCAATGGTAGCTGTCAAGCTTGCCGAGAGCCGCATCCAGCGGCTCGAAGCTGGCCGGAGGGCGAATCTCCAGCACCGGAACCTCGACCGGCTCGGCCCCCAGCGCCCGCAGCCCGTCGCTAAGCTTGCCGGCCTGGTGCACAGCGCGGGTCACCAGAACCCGCCGGCCCGCCAAAGGGAGCGGCATCATCGCAAGCCTCCGCCCGCCGCTTCAAGCAGCGGACCCGCTCCCGCCTCGATCAGCATCTTGGCCGCCAGCCGCCCCAGGGCCTCCGGATCTGAATCACCCCGACGCGCACGATGAACGATGCGCACCGCCGCGCCCGTATTCTGGTCGGCGACCACCGCGAAGATCTCGACGCTTGGTCCAGCCCAGCCACGGGTCTCCCACTCCTGCTCGGGCGGAACTGGGCGGCAGTGGATGCCGATGGGAACCTGGCAGCCGCCTCCCAGCGCGGCCAGGGCCGCTCGCTCGGCGGTCACGTCAAAGCGAGTTGCCGCATCGTCGAGGAACGCAACCGCCGTGATCGTCGCCGCATCGTCCTTCCGGGTCTCGATCCCCAGAGCTCCCTGCCCGGCAGCGGGGCAAAAGTCCTTTGGCTCCAGCCGTTCCCGCACCCACTCCGTCTTCTCCAGGCGGTCGAGGCCGGCGGCAGCCAGCAGAATCGCCTCCACCTGCCCTTCGGCCAGCTTGCGCAGGCGCGTATCCACGTTGCCGCGGAACTCGACGGCCTCCAGGTCGGGCCGGAGCGCCCTCAGCTGTGCGCGCCGCCGCTGGCTGCTGGTTCCCACGCGCGCGTCCAGCGGCAGCTCCGCCAGGCTCCCATACTTCACCGAGACAAACGCATCCCTCGGGTCGACTCGCGGAGGCGTGGCAGCCAGCGTGAAGGGATCGGGCAGTTCCGTAGGCAGATCCTTGAGCGAATGCACGGCCAGGTCCACTCGCCCCTCAGCCAGCGCTTCTTCGATCTCCTTGGTAAACATGCCCTTCGACCCTACCTGGGCGAAGGCGATTTCCTGCAGCCGGTCGCCGGTGGTTTTGACGATCTCGATCTCGACCGAATGGCCCTGACCGCGCAGCAGCCCGGCGATGTGGTTGGCCTGCCACAGGGCCAACTGCGAGCCGCGGCTTCCAATGCGCAGGTTCACTGGCGAGTCTCCACGCCGGCTTCGGCTTGGTTCGCCGCTTCGCCCTTCTCCGCCTCAGATACCTTCGGACCAGCCGCAGCCGCCGCGGCCTCAGGCTCCGCCTCGTGGATCGCGGCGCCAGTGACCGACCAGGCCTCGCACAGCGCATCGAGGCGGGTGGAATCATTCTCGCGCGCGGCCTGCTTCAGGGCCTGCATGGGCGGATGGAGAAACTTGTTTACCAGTCCGCGGGTCAGCGCTTCCACGGCGGCAACCTGCTCGGCGCTGAGCGAGCCCAGGCGGGGCTGCGCGCGGCGCAACTCCGATTGGCGAATCTCCTCAGCCTGGCGCTGCAAGGCGACAATCGCCGGAGCGACATCTACCGTCCGCTGGCGTTGATGGAAGCGTTCCACCTCAGCGGCGATCAAGGTCTCGGCGTCGCCGGCCTCGCGGCTGCGTTCGGCCATATGGGAGGCGGCCACCGCCTGCAGGTCGTCGATGTCGTAGACAAAGATACCTTCCAGCTTGCCCATCGCCGGGTCCACGTCGCGGGGCACGGCAATGTCGATGAAGAACATGGGCCGGTTGCGGCGGCGATGCAGAAAGGTCTGCCCGTGCTCACGGCGAAAGATGGGGTGGGGCGCGCCGGTGGAGCTGATCACAATGTCGGCCTCGCTGGCCACTTCATACAGTTTCTCGAATGGAATCACGCGGCCCTGAAACTCGTCGGCCATGCGGCGGGCTCGCTCCTGGGTGCGGTTGGTGACCAGGATGGCCCCCGCTCCCTGCTGTACCAGGTGCCGGGCAGCCAGTTCGCTCATCTTGCCCGCGCCCACCAGGAAGACCGTGCGCCCCGCGAGTGATCCAAAGATCTTGCGAGCCATGTCCACGGCCACTGAGGCGATGGAGACGGAGTTGGAGCCAATCCCGGTCTCGGAGCGGACCTTCTTGGCCGCCGCGAAGGCGCTCTGCAGCAGATGTTCCAACTGCCCGGCCACTGTGCCTGATGCTCGCGCTACGGCGAAGGCCTCTTTCACCTGGCCCAGAATCTGCGGTTCGCCCACCACCATTGAGTCCAGGCTGGCGGCCACGCGGAAGAGGTGGCGCACCGCATCCCGGTCGTACTGCGTATAGAGGTGTGGCCTCAGCAGCGCCGCGTCCAGGCCGAACTGCCGGTGCAGGAAGCCGGCCAGATCGGCGTCCGGCGAGTCGACGACAGCCAGCAGCTCAACGCGGTTGCAGGTGGAGACGATCATGCATTCCAGAACCCCCGGCACGGCGGCCAGGGCGCGCGTCGTTTCCGGCAGTTCCTCGCGGGAGATGGCGACGCGCTCGCGCAGCTCGATGGGCGCGGTCTTGTGGTTGACTCCAATGAGCGCCAGCGTCATCGCGCACCGAACCTGTGGACGTGGCTGAAGAGGTTGGCAAACCATACGGCGGCCACCACCATAAAGACGGCGGCGGAGAGATACGCCGCCTTGCGGCCGCGCAGGCCCGCGCTCCGCCTCACCAGAAGCAGCAGGACATAGACGGCCCAACTGACAAAGGCCGCAATGATCTTGGGGTCGAGAAAATAGGATGCGCCCAGCGGCGTCTCCTGGGCCAGCACCGAGCCGATGACCAGGCCCACGGTCATGCAGGGAAAGCCGAATTCGAGCGTGGCGTGGGCGATGCGCTCCAGGGTATCGAGGGGCGGCAGCCACTCGAATGGCGCCCACCAGGAGTCCGCGCCCGGCCTCGGCTTGGTCTTGATGCGGCGTTCCTGGATGAGGTAGAGCACGGAGGCCAGCAGGCTGAAGCAGAGCGCGGCGTAGGCCACCAGCAGGGCGGCAATGTGGGCCACCAGCCAACTGGTGCGCACGCCTTGAGAGGGGAATGTGTAGCGATCCGGCCCCAGCGCGGGCACAAAAACCAGGAAGAATGTCGCTGGCAAGGCAAAGATTCCCAAAGAGATAGCGTCGTAAAGCCACCAGACCAGAAAGAACAGCGAGGCCACGGCCAGGCCGAGCAGCGACTCCACCTCGCGCGCGCCCACCGGCACCCAGCTATGCGCCTGCACCAGCATCTCCACTGCGGAAACGAAGTGAAAGAAGAGCGCCATTCCGCCCAGGTGGACGCAGGTCTTGCGCCAGCGCGGCAGACCGTAAAGCACGGCGGGGAAGACAGCGACACTCGCCGCCGCATAGAGGATTGCCGCAACTCGGAGCCAGAGCAGATACATTTCGATCTTCACCTTACCGGTGCAAATGAACAGTATACTGTGATGCAAATCACCAGAAACAGGGGTCAGAGATCAGAGATCAGGGAACAGGGATCAGGGAACAGGGATCAGGGAATAGGGAACAGGGAATAGGAACAACGAAGCATTTGTTGCCGCGGCGGCCTTAATGTGTGCGCCTTGATCCTTCCTAGGTCTCGTTTGGGCGCCCGCACCCTGCGAAGCGCCGTCGGCCATGTTGTCTTGACAGCACGCAATCGGCCCAATTCGAGGGCGGGAAAGGTGTGCTTGCGGACGCACCCAAGGATGGAAGAACTGGACAAGAGCGCACGAGAAGGCACCCTTCCGAGTCTGGGACCGGCCGGCCCGCGCCGCAAAAACTACAGACCGGCTTTGAGCACTTCGAGGCCGGCTTGAGAGACTTCGACGTCCTCATCGGCCGAGGCGCCGCTGAAGGCCACAATCGCGCAGCCGGTTTTCACGCGGGCAAAGAGGCCGCCCCGCCAGCCGAGTTCGCCAATCATGGGCGGGCGCTTGGCGGTGCCGCTGTTCTCCAGCGTGTCCGCCATCTCGGCGGCTTTGGCGTAAGCGACGGCCAGGAAATTGTTTCCCCTGCTTGCTGTCGAGGGGGCGATCTTCATCCGGCCCACCACCGCCATCTTCGAGGTCCAGTCCTGGATGCTGTCGCCCTGGGCATAGGCCACCACGGCGACCCCGGTGATGTTGAGCTCGGCGGCGCGGTTCTTTATGGCGGCGAGGGCCGCGTCGGTCAACTCATCGATCTTCCTGGCGCTGACGGGTTTCGGAGCCTTGGCCGCGGGGACGGCTTCTTCGCCGGCCGCGGGACCAGTTTCTTTCGCAGGTTCATTTGTCTTCATTTCATCGATCTCCGTGGGCCAGGTCATGCGGCGCTCCGCACCCCGGTTATCACTAAAGAATTGTAACCTGCAAACGCTGGTTGCTGTTGCGTCAGTCGCCGTTCAACCGGGTTATGGCCTTTTCATCCGGAATCCTTCCTAACCGTGCCCGAGATGTTGTTGTCCCGTCTTATAAGTAGCCGAGAACGGTAGAAGTCCGGCTGCCCCTGAAGCCGGAAACGATCTCAGTGGCGCCGAGCAAGAGCAACTGAATTCCCAGATGTGCGTGCGCCAAATCACGCGTCGCGGATGGAGAATTGGCGCCCGCCCCCGATCGCTCTGGCGTATGCTTCCTTCATAGACCAGATCCCTTTGGCGGCGGAGCGACTCGCGGCGGAGTCGCTTCGTCGCGTGTAAAGCCGGTTCCCCAAAAGAGTTAGATACGCCGGCGCCGCGCCCGGCGTACACTCTAGGTTGGCTCCTTTTCGCTTTCTTGATGCCTCTTGTGGGCTATTCCGGCGTTTGCCGAGGAACAAAACAGAAACGTTTCACCGGGAAGAGATTGCGCCTTGAGGTATTGCAGGAATATAAGCACGAATGGGGGTTGCTCGTCCGCGCCTCCAAGAGTGGGATTTTGCCATGGCGAAGAGAGCGTCACCGGATTCAGGAAAGGCCGAGATGCACGATCAGGTTGAAGCCAATCTCTCGGCCTTGATCGAAAGCACCGACGATCATATTTGGTCGGTGGACCTGAATTATCGCTTGACCCTGTTCAACCGGGCTTTTCAGCGGCACATCGAGAGGGTTTATGGCGTCCGGGCAGCGGTGGGGATGCAGCTTGCGGATCTGTTCCCATCAGATGGATTGGCGCTTTGGCTGGAGATCCTCAGGCGCGTCCTCTTGGAAGGCCCTTTCCGGACTGAGCATCCCACGCTCGACGGCCGGACATTGGGACTGACTATTAACCCGATCATTGTCGATGGTAAGACGACTGGCATCTCCGTCTTCGGGAAGGACATCACCGAGCGCAAGCGGGCGGAGGATGCGCTGCGCGAGAGCGAGGAGTCTCTGCGCGAGTCGCAGAGGATTGCGGGCCTGGGCAGCTATGCTCTGGATATCCGCACCGGGGTTTGGAGCAGTACGGAAGTGCTCGATGCGATCTTCGGCATCGATTCGGCATACGAGCGCACGGTTGAGGGATGGGCGGCCCTGATCCATCCCGCTGACCGCGCCATGATGGTTGCATATTTTGCCGGCGAGGTCTTGGGATTGGGCAAGGCCTTTGACAAGGAGTACCGAATCGTCCGGCAGACGGATGGCGCGGAGCGCTGGGTGCATGGCATGGGCCGGCTGGATTTCAACGCCCAGGCACAGCCTTTGAGGATGCACGGCATTATCAGGGACATTACCGAGCGCAAGCAGGCGGAGACGCGGCTGCGCGAGAGCGAAGAGCGCTATCGCTCGACCTTCGAGCAGGCCGCGGTGGGAATCATCCATGTTGGGTTCGACGGCCGGATTCTCCGCTGCAACACGCACTTCGCCGAGATTCTGGGTTACACCGCCGAGGAGCTTACCAGCCTCACAATCTGGCAAATATCACTGCCGGAGGATCACGCACAGAGCACTCGGACCATCGAACAGGCCGCCAAAGGCGCCGCACCGGTCGTTGTTGAGAAGCGTTATATCCGCAAGGACGGCAGCCTCACCTGGGCAAAGATTACAGTCTCCGCGCAGCGCGACGCCGAGGGACGCCCGCTGCACTCCATCGCCCTGGTTGAAGACATCAACGACCGCAAGACCGCGGAGGAGCGCTTGGCCGCGACTCAGGAAGCGCTGCGGGCCAGCGAAGAACGCCACCGCATCGCATTCCAGACCAGCGCCAATGCCATCAGCATCGTCCGCCTGAACGATGGGATGTATCTCGACGTCAGCGAGGCGTTCCTGGAGACCACCGGCTTCAAGCGCGAAGAGGTTCTGGGGCGAACCGTGCGGGAACTCAACCTCTATGCCGGTCCCGGCGATCTGCGAGACGTGGCCGAATTGCTGCGCAGGAATTCGGTCTTCCGCGGTGAAATTCAGATCAGAAAGATGAATGGAGCCATCTACTGGGGCCTGATGTCGGCATCCGCGTTTGAGCATGACGGCGTTTCCTGCGCCCTCACCGTCACCCAAGACATCTCCGCCGCCAAGGCTGCCGAAGAGCGGCTTACGGCAGCCACAGAGGCGCTGCGGGTGAGCGAGGAGCGCTATCGCACCGCCTTCGACACTAGTCCCGACGCTGTCGTGATCACCAGGAAGAGAGATGGAGCGATCCTCGACGCCAATCAGACATTCTTAGATTCGGCCGGCTTCGAGCGCGATGAAGTCATCGGGCGCTCAACCACGGAACTCGGAATCTGGGTGAACGAATCCGACTGGCGGATGTATATCGATCAGATGCAGAGGCAAGGCAAATGCCGGGATTTGGAGGTTCTCTCCAGAAGAAAGGACGGGGAGGTATTTTGGATGCGGTTGTCCGCGTCTTCGATCGAGATCGGGGGAGAGCAGTGCCGGATTACATTCGCAAAGGAAATCACTGAGGTCAAAGCGGCGGAAGGACGGATGGAGGAGGCGCAGGAGGCGCTGCGGATGAGCGAGGAGCGCTATCGCATCGCATTCCAGACCAGCCTGGATGGCATCAATATCAACCGCCTGAGCGATGGAATGTACATCGAGTGCAACAAGGCATTCCTCGATATCACCGGATACGAACGCGAAGAGATCATAGGGCGGACTTCGCTGGAACTGAATATCTGGGCGGACCTTCGCAACCGGCACAGATTGGTCGAGATCCTCCGCGAGAACTCAAGCTGCCGGGATATGGAGGTCCAGTTCAGAAAGAAGAGCGGGGAGGTTTTCTGGGTGGTGGTTTCGGCGTCTTTGATTGAGCTTGGCGGGGATACCTGCATCCTTTCTATGGTCCGGGATATCTCCGCCGCCAAGGCCGCGGAGGACCAAATCAGAAACCTCGCCTTCTTCGACTCATTGACTGGCTTGCCAAACCGCCGCCTGCTGTTGGAACGGCTGCGGCAAATCCTGGCCTCCAGCGCCCCCCATCGACGCCAGCACGCGCTCTTGCTTGTCAATCTGGACAACTTCAAGATGCTGAACGAAACCATCGGCCATCAAACCGGCGACTTGCTTCTGCAGGAAACTGCCCGGCGTCTTGTCTTCTGCGTTGGAGGCGCCGGAACCGTGTCGCGACTGGAGGGGGATGAGTTCGTGGTCACCCTGGACGACCTGAGCGCGACTGCCGAGGAGGCCGCGTCGCAGGCCAAGTCGGCCGCCACGGAAATCCTCACCGCCATCGGCCAGCCCTACCTGCTGGCAGGCCGCGCATGCCGATGCACCGCCAGCATCGGGATCACCGTCTTCGGCGACGGCCCGGAGACTGTGGAAGAGATATTGCAGCAAGCCGATATCGCCCTGGATCAAGCCAGGACGGCAGGCCGCCACACCATCCACTTTTTCGCCCCCGCCTTGCAAGCTGCCGTCAATGCCCGCGCCGAACTGGAAGAAGACCTCCATCGGACAATCAAGGCAAACGAGTTCGTGCTCTACTATCAGCCGCAAGTGAATCGCGGCCAATTGATCGGCGCCGAGGCCCTGATTCGATGGAACCACCCCAGGCGCGGCCTCTTGGTCCCTGGCGACTTCATTCCCCTCGCCGAGCAGACCGGCCTCATCCTGCCCTTGGGCGATTGGGTTCTGGAAACCGCCTGCAAGCAGATTGCGGCATTGGCGAGCCGGGCCTCAACTGCCCATGTCGTGATTTCGGTCAACATCAGCGCCCGCCAGTTCCGACAGCCTGACTTCGTCCAGCGGGTGCTCGATGCCCTGGAACGCACCGGAGCCAACCCGCAAAACCTGGATCTGGAACTCACCGAGAGCATGCTGGCGGAGAACATCGAGGAGGTGATCGCCAAAATGGCCGATCTCAAGGCCCATGGCTTGAGATTCTCCCTGGATGATTTTGGCACCGGCTATTCCTCGCTGGCCTATCTCAAGCGCCTGCCCCTGGACGTGCTGAAGATCGACCGTTCCTTCGTCCGCGACATTCTGGTGGATGCTGGCAGCGGGGCTATTGCGCAAACCATCCTCTCCCTGAGCAAGGCGATGGGTTTGCCGGTGATCGCCGAAGGCATAGAAACCGAGGAGCAGCGGGAGTTCCTCACCCGCATGGGCTGCCATTCGTTCCAGGGCTTCCTGTTCAGCCGCCCGTTACCTCTGGAGGAGTTTGAGCGCCTTTGGCTGGCCTCCGCCACATCCCCTGGCTCAATCCTCGAGTGACCGCGCTTTGAAGCAGGCGCCAGATACACCGCGCCCCCAGCCTTTCGCCCTCTATCGGGGAAAGGACCGGAGGCGCGATGAATTCGGAAGGTTCAGGCGCCCATTTTGCGGCGTTTCCACAAGCCGCCCGCCAGAGTCGCAAGCCCCGAAGCTAAGAGAAGGGTGGTATTCGGCTCGGGAACGGGCGAACCCACGTCGACCGTAAAGTCCTCTGCGGCTATATTGTCGAAGGTTTCCGAGTCGGACCCGCCCTGGATCGTATACGAACCGCTGTAACTTCCTAAGGGCGTCGCACCGTCGACCGATACATCGATGAAGGGGCCGGTATAAGCGTCACCTGGCGATAGAAAAAGGGGCGAATTGTTGAAGAAGGGCGAATCGTCGACGGTAAGGTCGGGGTACGGGAGAATAACCACATCGCCGTTCAGATACAGGTCGGCGTCTCCTGTATTGGTGAGGGTGCCAGCAAACTCCACGGTTCCGCCAGCAACCGTATCGAGGGTCGAGGGCGTTAAATCAAGGATTGCGTCCGCGCGCGCCGCTCCCGCGGACGCCGCCGCGATTGCCAGCGCGAGAGTGCATTTGCATAGTCTCTTTCGCATCGATTCCACCGATCTTCTTGTTCTTACAGTTGTGAAGCAGGCCTTTGACCTCACCGGCCCACCGCGGTCAAGCGGCGGATATGCAGGGTATAGCCCCAGCCGGGGCTATAAAACAACTTCCAGGACAGAGGGTCTCCCTTATCCACGACCATATCCCGCGTCAGCCTTTGGCCATTCGGACCCTGGACCACTACATCTCGCGACATCGGGGCGGCCATCTCAGCCAACAACATACCTAGGAGAGAGCGCGCCGTCACGTCGGAGCCAGATATGGTGGTTGTAGCTTGTGCTTGGAGCGAGCCCCCATTGAACGGAAAGTCCATTTCCTCAACCGATATCCCCGTGGCCTTGGTCAAGGACTGGCATATCGCTTGGAAAAGGCCGAGACGAGTACGCTGCTTCGGCTGGATCGTTATCTTTGTATCCAGGATGGGCGTCAATTGCTGGAGCTTTCCTTCTTTATTGAGAAAGTTAGTCGCCACCACGTGAAAGACTCCGTCTTCTTTTGTGACAGTAAACGTCTCGGGACCGCCCGAGGCGGCGTAGCCATCGAGCACACTCGATAAAGCGTCGGCCACCTCCACTTCGGCCTCTGCCTCGGTTTGGCTCGACCCGCCTGAGGGCGGGGCAGCGGGCGGCAGCTTGTAGGTAAAGGAAAGGGTTCTTGGCTTTATACCCATGACTCTGTGGGACGGGTCGGGGGTGCGCTGGACCTGCTCGGTAACATCCTCCAGCCGACTCTCGTTGACAACGGTGGTGTCTTCGTAAGTAATAGGAAGCCCGTATATCCCTTCGATTACCTCTACTGCTTTTGCAACGGGTTGGCCGTCCGTGACCTCGACGGTCTTTGATTGGGCATGGGCCAGTTGGCAGAGCGCAAGGCAGGAAATCAGCAGAATGTTCCTCGTAACCGTGGTGGTGGGTCGTGACATCAGTATCTCCTCGTGGCTGTGCCGCCAGCGCGCACAGAAGTTACGGTCGTGGCTGTGATGATTGACTGCAGCGTGTTGACAGGGCCGTAGTTGTGCCAGGCATCGTCTGAACACCTCATCTGCATCTGTTGATGAACAGTGATCGTACAGGGGACTCTCTCATGGGCCCGGTAATATGCCACTGTACTAGGTAGCGATCCGACATGGTCGTCACCCCATGTATTGCCGTCCTGGACCATCCACGCGCCGCCCGTGACCGTCGTCGTCGGAACGACGCCGTCCGGGTTGGGGAACCAACAGGCATCCACCCCACCCCCCGCGTCGGCTTCCTGGACCTGAAAACCGAAAAAGTTATCGCCGCTTGGATCGGACACGGTCTGTTTCCACAACCCAATCGAGGGCTCGGAATCGGCAGCATCCCACCCGTCGAATGCCGTGGCTTCTTGCGTTGGAAGGTTGCAGGAATAAGCCGCCGACGTCTGCGCCAGATACCAATATTCGGGAGCGTCTATGAAGACTCCGAACGATATCTCCTCCTCACTTGGGATATTCTGAGGTGTGCAACTGCCACTCCTTGCACTGCATGTCTCGTCGACGGAAATAGACGCTGTATCGTTCGGATAGGAAGGGAAAGCCGGCCACGGATAGGCATAGTAGCCCAGCGGATCGGAAAAGCAAGCCGCAAGTAAAAATTGGCCGCAGTCCGTGCCAATTGGATCGAGATTGAATTCGAGTGCGTGTGTGGAGTTGAGGGTGTAGGTGACGTTCGGCTGCGGCTGGAAGGTCGTGGCACACTGCCCCGTTGGGTTCCCATAGGGAAAGTTGAATACCGATCCATTAGCGCCACCAGGACACTGCGCAGAGGTGATCGCGGTTCCAGTGGATGGGGTCACGGTGCAAGACGCGAGGAACGTGTTGTAATCAGCCGCTGCCGCGGAAGGCGGCTGGTTGGGGTTGTTTGGGTTTACGGCTGATGTGCTGCAAGTAGCTATCTCGTGGTCGCCATCCGGCGCCACTGTGAATTCAGAGGATACCCATATCTGGGCGTTTGCGGCTTCAGGCGGTGCGAGAAGAAAAGCCGCGGAGATCAACAACAAAAGCGGAACGGCGCGGAGGAATGGCCTTACAATATGTCCCCCCCCCAAATTACCCAAGAGCTTGCGCATGGGCGCGGTCCTTTCAATAGATAGGCTGCCTGCCAAGTCGATGAAGCGTATCGAGAACGAGTATAGCTATCGTAAGTCAGGCAGCAATCGTTACGGAGGGACTAAACACTTTAGTAATGTCAGAAGCAGCGGCGATTTTGGCCCGGGGGTCGAACAGGCTGCCGTGTAGCCCTTCTGGAAGGGGGCCGAGGCTGGGCGTCCAGCGCTCGACTCTGAGACATGGGAAACTACGCATCAATCCATCGACATGCTCAACTGGTGGCGCACATCTGCGCCGCGAATCCAGAAGATCACATCGGTGGCGATATTCGAGGCGTGGTCGGCGATCCGCTCCAGGTGCTTGGCGACCAGAATGGCGCTCATCGCCTGCCGGGTAAACTGCGGCTTTTCCTCGATGAGCTTGAGCAAATCGTCGTGGGCGCGCCGGTTCATGCGGTCGATCTCATCGTCCATCTCGCGAATCGAGTCGGCCAGACGGGCGTCGCCGTCGAGCAGCGCCTGCACCGCCGAGCGGATCATGCGACCGGCAAATTCACCCATGGCGGCAAAATCCACCGGCAGATCGACCTCCTCGACCTTGAGGATCTCCTTGGTGCGGCGGGCAATGCCCATCGACTGGTCGCCGATCCGCTCCAGGTCGCCGTTGATCTTGATCACCGCCAGGATGAAGCGCAGGTCGATGGCCATGGGCTGTTCCTTGGCCAGCAGTTCATAGGCCATCTCGTCCAGCTCCTGCTGGGCGGCGTCGATTGCGGACTCGTTCTGCTTGACGTACTGGCAGAGTCCCTTGTCGCGCTGCAGGAAAGCATCGACCGCGGACTCGACCGCCTGCTGCGCCAGGGCAGCCATGGCCAGGAGCTTGTCCTTGAGTTCGGCGAGTTGGAGTTGAAAATGTATTCGCGGCACGACGGATTCTCCATCATCAACGATTGTGCATCATGGAATGTTACCGCAGTGCGAATTCTGGGCTGCGCACCAAAACAGTCACGTCCTGCGGGCAGACTGTCCCGCTTTGGACCCGCTCCAGATTGGATGCGCCGCGGACAGGAAGGATGTTCTAGGCTATCGGTATGAACGCCGCAAGCTCTTCCCGCAGCCCCATGCTCACCCTCTACCCGGCCGATTGCAGCATCAAGCAGATTTACAAACTGCTGACCGGCATCGTCGTGCCGCGGCCGGTGGCGCTGGTTTCCACCATGGACCGCGACGGCGTGGCCAACCTGGCGCCCTTCAGCGCCTTCTCCCAGGCGGGCGCCAACCCTCCCGCGGTGATCTTCTGCCCCGCGCTCCGGGTTCTCGCTGAGGCAGCGGCGGAGCCGCGCCGCGACTTGCGCAAGGATACGCTGCGCAACATCGAGGAGACGGGCGAGTTTGTGGTGAACGCGGTCAGCGAGGCCATCGCCGCGGCGGCCAATGCCGCCTCAGCCGAGGTTCCGCCACAGGTGGACGAGTTCCAACTGGCCGGGCTAACCCCGCTGGCCAGCGAGGCCGTGCGCCCGCCGCGGGTGGCCGAGTCGCCGGCACAGATGGAATGCAAACTGCTCCAGGTCGTCTACATCAGCCGCGCGCCGGGCGCGGGAGTCATCGTAGTGGGCGAGGTGGTCCGCTTTCACGTGCGCGAGGATCTCATCGAGGACTTCCGCATCGACCCGGCCGGCCTGGACGCCGTGGGCCGCATGGCCGGCAACACCTGGGTCCGCACCCGCGACCGCATCGAGCTGATCCGGCCCAGGTAGATGCTTCCCGTTTGCGGCACGGAGGACAGCCTCCGTCCTGCCGGTTGGTCAGACTCCCTCCACCAGTAGATTTGGATGCATTGTCCCTCTTGCGGACCCCGCTATCCCTTCAGGAAGCCGTCCCAGGAATCCCGTTCTTCCTGCGCGGTCTTTTCCGGAGCGAAGACTTCGCCGGCCTTGTGCCATTGGCCGGATTCCTCAGGGCCGCTGTCTTTGGGGACAACCTTATAGGCGCCCGGCCCATTGTCGCCTTTGGCCCGGGCGAGAATTACGCCGTAGAAGGGGATTGCGTTGCCGGTGATAACCACTACCTTTTGACCTATATCGAACATCGCGCATCCCTCAGAAAGTGCATTTCCTTTGCAGTGTAACCCTTTTCCCACACGACTGGGCGGGGATTCGCACCGCTATGACGACGCCCTTCCGCCGCATGGGGACACTGGTTTCCTTTCACTCCGCGCTTGACGCGCGCCGGCGCAAATGATGGACTGGTTCAGGACCACGAATGAGTGAACCGATGCAGATGCCTCAGTTTACCCGCGACGATTACGAAGAAGTTTTTGCCGATCGCCATCTGCTGCAGGGCGTGCTGGCGAAGTGGACGAAGGACAAACCCGATGCTCCCGCCATTCTCAGCGCGGATGGCAACCGCGCGGTTACATGGAGAGATTTCGACCGCGTCACCACGGCGCTGGCAAAGGAATTGCTGCGCCTGGGCTTTGCCAAGGGCGATTTTCTGGTCACCTTGCTGCCGCTCTCCGTGGATCACGTTTTGCTGGAATACGGTTGCTTTAAGATCGGCGTGATTGTCGCCCCATTGGATCTTCGTTTATCTTCCGCCGAGGTGATTCGCGCGCTGGAGATTCTCCGGCCGCGTGGGTTTGCTGGGCTGGGCTTGAATGCGCCGTTCGATTTTCGGGAGCTGTGGCGCGCCGTGCAGACGCATTGCGAATGGATTCAGCATCTCATCGCGGTGGATTCGAATGAGGCGATTCCAGGCGCGCGATCGTTTGCGTCGATTGCCGAGCCGGCGTGGCGCGCGGTGACGGGTGCAAGCCCCGGGACGGCGCCAGAATCTGCTGCCCTGGCTGGACTTGCCTCCGCTGTCACCGAGGACGATGCCGCGCTGGTCATCTTTACCACCGGCTCGACCGGCTCGCCCAAGCCGGCCCTGCTTTCGCACCGCAACATCACGGTGCAGAACATGTGCATTTGCGGCGCTTTTTTCGGCGGAGACCGCGGCTCCCGCACTCTGGTCAATCTGCCTCCGTCGCACGTGGGGGGACAGACGGAGCTGTTGATGAGCACCTTCTTCGGGGGAGGAACGGCAGTGCTCCTGGAGGTCTTCGACGCCGGCCGTTCGTTGCGGGCGGTTACCCGGCATCGAGTGGAGATACTGGGCCAGATTCCGGCCATGTTCAACCTAGAGTGGATGCTGAAAGACTACGATCGCCACGATCTCTCCAGCCTGAAGTTTGCTGCCTACGGCGGACATGCGGTGTCGCGGCCGTTCGTTGACCGGCTGGCCGCCATGGCGCCGGTGATCGGCACCGGGCTGGGGCTCACCGAGGCCGCCGGTTTCTGCACCTATATTCAGGCGAATGCGGCCGACCGGGAGACGATCCTTGCCGGGCTTGGCCAGGACATGCCGATCTATCCGTGCTCCATTCGCCAACCGATGCGCGCCGATGGCGACGCCGGAGATGAACTGCCGTCCGGCGAGATTGGCCATGTGTGCTTTCGCGGCCCACAGACCTTTCTTGGGTATTTCAACGATCCTCGAGCCACCGCCCAGGCGATTTCGCGCGACGGCTTTTTATATACCGGCGATCTTGGGTCGAAGGACGCCGCGGGCCTGCATCTGACCGGCCGGGAAAAGTGGGTGATCAAGTCGTTTGGCTACCAGATATTCCCTGGCGATGTGGAAAGACATATCTGCAGGCTGGCGGGGAAGGTAGCCAACTGTGTCGTGGTCGGCGTGGCGCATGCCGTAATCTCCGAAGCGGTCGTGGCAGTGGTGGAGAAGAAACCCGAGGTTGAACTGAACCGAAATGAACTGGATCGACACGCGCGTTCCTTGCCATCCTATATGCGGCCGCGCCATTGGATCATTCTCGAACCCGGCCAGATGCCGCTGAACCGGGTGGTCAAGCCGGACTACGGGCGCGCCCAGGAAATGGCTCGCCAGGAGATCGCGCAGTTGCGTGACCGCGGCGAGTGGGACACAGGTTAGTTGCCTTGGTAAAAGGGTAGGCTCAGCCGTATTCGTCGGTGAATACGCCGGAATGTCCGGACTCTGGAGAATTCCAGCCTCCGTGTGCGCCACTGGCCAGCAGTGGCAGGTCACTTAGGCGCGCCCACTTCAGCCCATCCCTGCTGGTGGCGACGCCGATCGCTCTGGCGCTTTTACAGGCCGGCTCTCGCAGCCTGGATGGCGGAGGAAGAGAATTTGGCAGCCTGAATCGGAGCCGGCACAACACAGGCGGTAGGTGCACCCATCGCCTTTTAACAATGGGTGCTCGCTATTTCTTGGGGAGTAGGGACTCAGGCACCAGTTGCTTCACAATCTTGTTGTGACTCTTCCGCATGTCGGCCGACAGTGCGCGGCCGCAGATGTTCATGGTGGTGGCGATGTCGGCGTGGCGCAGCAGATCCTTTTGCACACCGACCTGGGCCTTGCCGGAATCGAGCCAAGTCCGAGAG
>JBEKPA010000016.1:0-22775 GCA_049521195.1 Occallatibacter sp. | reverse complement strand
TGGCATTGAATTCGCGAAATCGAAAGAGCTCTGCCGCGCCGCTGCCGAGGCTGGTCTCCGCTACGTCTACCTCCAGTTCGACGGCATCGGCAACGCTGCCAACTCGCATCGCAAGGTGGGAAATCTATTCGATGTGAAGCTTCAGGCCATCAACAATCTGCATGAAGCCGGCGTCGAAATCGTTCCCGTCACCACCATCATCAACGGCATTAACAACGAGCAGGTGGGCCGCATCATCGAGTTCGCCCTCGACAATCCCAAGAAGATCAGCTTCCTCTCCTTCCAGCCCGTCAGCTTCACGGGCCGCGACGAGGACATCACCGACGACCGCCGCATCGCCCAGCGCTACACCCTCTCGCACATGGCCCACGACGTCAAAAATCAAGTCGGCATCGGCGTCCCGGCGCGCGATTGGTTCCCCATCTCCTTCATGAGCACCTTCTCCGACTGGGCCGACCTCGTGCACGGACCCTCGGCCGAGTGGGGCCAGCTTAGCTGCGGATGCCACCCCAACTGCGGCATCGGCATGGCGCTCATGATCGACAAGGAAACCAAGGAGTCTGCTCCCGTTACCGCGTTCCTCGACATGGGCCAGGTGGCCAAGGATCTCGCCAAGGTCAACGACGCCGCCCGCGGCAAGACCATGTCGATCGTCGGCCTCGGACTCTCGCTCATGCGCAACTACGATCCCTTCATGGCGCCCACCCACTTCCGCATCACCGACATGATGAAGAAGATGGACAAGACCTTCAACGCCACCGGCAAGGACTACGGCAGCGTCAAGGGCGACCGCACGCTGGCCGACATCCAGAAGCGGCGCGCCGACCGCTGGAACTTCCTGTTCATCGCCGGCATGTGGTTCCAGGACCTGTTCAACTACGACTTCCGGCGCACCGAGCAGTGCATCATTCCCTACGCCACGCAGGAAGGCGAGATCAGCTTCTGCGCGTATAACACGGGCGTGGGCTGGCGCAACATCATCGAAAAGATGCACATGACGGCTACCCTTACCAAGTGGTACGAGGAGCACGGCCGGCATGAGATCTTCGCCGGTGGCAAGAAGGTGGGCATGACCCACGTGGGGCACGATCTGACGCTGAACATGGAGCACGTGAACAGCGAGGCCAACCACACGCTCGACGATCTGGGCATCGCCAAGAACGCCCGCGAAGAGAAGCTGCGCGCCCGCGATACCAAGCAGATTGTGGACGCCGCGGAGAACGCGCGCATGGCCAAGCTCTATCGCGAGCATGTGCTGGGCGAGAAGCCGGTCGAGGGACTGGTTCGCCTGGACGCAATCGCCCCGGCAAAGCGGGTCGAGCGGGAAACCGGAGAGCTGGTAGCGGGAGACTGATCGCTTTTGCCTTGGTTCACTCATTGCACGAAGGCCGTTCCCGATGGGAACGGCCTTTGCGCGTTGGGGCGTTCTGGTCTTGAGAGGAGGTCGCCTGACGGTGAGGATGGGGTATCGACGGCCTTCCACGATCCGTGAAAACGTTTTAGACTACGCTATTTCTGAACGGCTGCAGGAATTGATCGAGCTGCTTTTTGCTGATGCCGCCAACCACTTGTTCCAGGCCTCGGCCGAGATCCTTTTCGTCTTGAAACACAAACCGGAGGCCGACGCCGTCGTTGCCCCAGCGGACGGAAGTCGCATTGACGGTGATCGAACGCTCGGCGGTTGGTTCCTTGGCATCCGTGAGTGTCATTCTCACCACCGTGCCTGGGTACCAGCGCTCGTCGGTGACCACGTACAATCCGGTCGGACTGATATCTTGAATGACGTGCTGCACCGGAGCGCCGCCGGTCCAGAAATAGGCAGCGAGACCCGAGAACGACTCGCGATCAGCCTTCCTCGGCTGGGGTGGATCGGGAGACAGCAAGCGCTGCCACCAGCTCTTCGCGGGCTTGACGTTCTTCGTCTCCGGCTCTGCCAGGACCGTCCCCTGCGATTGCTGAGACGGGGAGCGATCACCAATGAGGCGCTCCTCATCGGGACGCTTCAGCCTGGAGCGATCCTCCCATTGCAGCACATTAGGAGCGGGGCTGCGAAGCAGTTCTTCCCTCACCGGAGCGGCATCTTGCGCGGAGGGGGCGGCGTCGTTTAAACTCGACAACCGCTGCAGACGCCTCTTCATCTCCTCGGGAGCGCAGACTATCAACTCATCGCCCGGTTGCGTTCCCGTCGACTCGATGGAGTGGGATGGCAGTACGAGGACGCTTGCGGCCGGTGGGCTCGATGCGGAGACACGGAAGATGGGGAAAGACTCGACTACGTCAATGACCGTGCAGCTCCGGTCCAGATAAATCAGGTCGAGCGGGACATGCACGCTCGTGGCGGAGATGCCCCGGAACGGGACCAGCCAGAGGCCCGCGCCGGATCGGGGCGCAAGCTTCGGTATCCGATCGTCGAGGCTGGCGACGGTGAAATCGCCGGCATCGACGTCCACTCCAAGAAAGCGTTCCCTGGTCACGTTGTAAGCGCAGCATTCCCGTGATTCCGCCGAGCCCATCGCCTCAGGCGAGCGCCCGGCAGCTAGTCGCTGGTTCCCGGAATTCAAGAACGGCGGATCACGAAACACCGGCGTTGCCACGTTCAGTTCCTCACGGCACTCATCGGCAGAACTCCGCCAATCAATAGCTTCTGCACGATAGCGAATCAAATTGATCGCATCCATTATTCGGCGGGCGGGCAGGATAAGGATGGTCTTCCATTGTGCAGTTCTCCCTTTCTTACGCGGTTCTGCGCAGAATGCCGCATCAAACAGGATGCAACCAGACCAGAGAATGCTGCAATACCGCTATCATCTCACTTAATGAGACGCTCGTGTTACTAGTTTACCACAAAGGTAGTAAGCGTCAAGGTACTTTGAGGCAGGAATAGGGGCCGGTTTTCGGAGATTCTTGGGGAAAGTTTTTCAATAGGGAAACGCGCCCGCCGGGGTGAGCGCTCGCTCGCGCCGGGAAGATCTGAGCGGCTTTCCCATTACACTGAAAACATGGTTCACGAACTTCGTTCTCTTCCCGTTGAACGGCTGAAATTGCTGGTTTTCGATTTGGATGGCACGCTGATCGATTCGGCGCAGGATTTGTGCAACAGCGTGAACGCGACCTTGATCCATTTTGGCCGTGAGCCGCTTGAGGATGCGACCATCGCCGCCATGATCGGCGACGGCGTGCTGATGCTGGTGCGCAGGGCATTCGGCAGGGCGAACGGGCCTGCGGCAGATGAGGATCTGCTGGGCCAGGCCCATGCCTGGTTTCTCGTCTATTATCGCGAGCACAAGCTGGACTTCACCTACGCCTACGAGGGGGTTCTTGCGGCGCTGGCGGCGCTGCGGGCGTTGCGCGACCAGCCCTGCTGCACGGGCAGAGCGATGGCCGTGCTGACCAACAAACCGGTTCGTCCGGCGCAGGAGATCTGCGCGGCGCTCGGCCTCGCGCCGTACTTTCTGAGGATTTACGGGGGCAACAGCTTCAGCACCAAGAAGCCCGACCCGGAGGGGTTGCTGGCGCTGATGGCCGAGGCCGGCGCGCAGCCGGAAGAGACGGTGATGATCGGCGACAGCAAGGTGGACGTGCTGACGGCGCGCAACGCGGGGGCTTGGTCCATCGGCTGCACCTTCGGCCTGGCGCCCGAGACGCTGACGGCCACCCAGCCGGACGTGATGGTGGATTCGCCGGCAGACTGGACGGCGGCTCTCAGTCCCGCGAAGACCGGCTTAGGAAAGAATGCAGGCTGAATCCATGGATGAATCGCAAGCGCCGCGTCTCGAAGGCTTCAATCTCCAGGCCTTGACTCATCAGCCGCCGGCTCAAGATTCCGCACCTCCGCGCCGGTTGCGCATCGTGCTGCCCGGCGGCAGCGGACAGGTGGGCCAGATGCTGGCGCGCCACTTTCAGGAGCGGGGCCATCGCGTGACGGTGCTGACCCGCGGACCTTATACCGCGCCCTGGCAGACCGTTCACTGGGACGGCGAGCACGCGGGCGATTGGATCGAGACCCTGGAAGGCGCGGACGTGTGCATCAACCTGGCCGGGCGCAGCGTGAACTGCCGCATGAACGCAACGAATCGGCGGGCCATGTACGACTCGCGCATTGGCAGCACGCGACTGCTCAATGAGGTGATTTCAAGGCTTTCCGAGCCGCCGCGCGTGTGGCTCAACGCGTCGACGGCGACCATCTATCGCCATTCGATCGAAAAGCGAATGGACGAGGCGACCGGCGAGCTGGGCGGCAACGAACTCATCGGCAACAGACGGCGCGCGCCAGACACCTGGAACTTTTCCGTTCACATTGCCAAGGAATGGGAAGCCGCATTCTTCGAGAGAGAGACTCCGCGCACGCGCAAGGTTGCCCTGCGCAGCGCCATTACCTTCAGCCCCACGCCGGGCAACGCCTTTCAAGTCTTCTCGAATTTAGTCCGCCTGGGCCTTGGTGGCTCACAGGGCAGCGGATGGCAGTACGTTTCCTGGATTCACGAGAGCGATTTTGCCCGCGCCGTTGAGTTCCTGATCGAGCATGAGGAGATGGTTGGACCGGTCAACATTGCTGCCCCGAACCCGTTGCCCAACCGCGAGTTCATGGCGGCGCTGCGAGAGGCGTGGGAGATGCCGAACGGCCTGCCCGCGCCGGCGTTCGCCATCGAGATCGGCGCATTCTTTCTGCGCACCGAGTCGGAACTGGTGCTCAAGAGCCGGCGGGTGATTCCCGGCCGCCTGCTCGAGGCCGGATTCCGGTTTGAGTTTCCCGAGTGGCCCGAGGCCGCTGAAGACCTGGTCCGGCAATGGCGGCATCGACAGGATTGACAGGTTAGGTCGCCTTCACTGTGAAGGCCTACTGGGCGGCGGGGAGCAGGCAAAAGAACCAACTCTTACCATCGTGGCCCTGCAAGGCAACGTGCATTCCGTCCGTGATGAGTTCGCTTTGCCTCCCATCTTCGAATTCCACAACAGCCTCAACGGTCCAAAAAGTCGCCTCGTCCCAAGATATGTAGCAAGAAACACTTTGAAACCTCCCGTGCCAGACCCTCCTCACGGTGTCGAGGAGTTCTTTTTGCGTCGGAGTATTTCCCAAGCCCGCGAAACGAATAACCCGAATGGCTCTAACCTTTCCTCCCTCGAACTCTCCCACCGAAATCGGATGGTCCAAGTACTGGGAGCGGCCGCCGCAGGGCGTGTCGAGGATTCTGACTCTTCGTTCCAACTCGCCACGGTCAGCAGCGGCGGCATGAACTTGAATCTCCGGCGTAGTTGCTGCTGAATCCGCAGGGGCTTGCCCCCGTGAGAGAGGCATAACGAGAAGCCAAGCGAGAGCGATTGGAAATGCTCCGATCCGTCTCATGATCGAACTTATTGATTTCATAGACAGGCCTCTTGTCACATGCGTCAACTCAGAACTCGCTGCCGTGAAGGGGATATTGGCTCTGTTTACCCAACCTGTGGCACTCCGGCTCACCTATTCGGAGTAATATCCGTGACCGGCAGGTCCCAGTGCCCGAGCAGGATCTCAAAGCGCCGCTGCTCCTCCTTCAGATAAGTAGCCTTGTCGGGCCATAGCTCGTCGATGAAGGCCTCTTCGTCGGGGTTGGCGGTGGTGGCCACGGTGGAGTTCTTGTAGCGGATGGTGACGCGATAGTCCCAGCGGCCGTCCTCGGTGGTGTGGTAGGCCGGCGACTCGATCTTGATGGACAGGATGCGGCCGGTGGCCTGAATCTTCTGGAGCAGTGGGTAGTGGTTCTTGAGGAAGAGCGCCTTGAACTCGGCCTGATGGCCCCACTGGCACTTGTAGTAGTACTCGATGGTGTAGGGCTGATCGGCGCCGACCTGCGGCGGCGCGCCCTGGGCCCTGAGCGGGGCGGCAAAGGGAGCGGCGAAGACAAGGGCGAGAACGGCGAAGAGAATCCTGCGCATAGCGCCTCCTTGAAACGGATGGTTGCATTGTACCGCGCAGGCACGGAGAACCGGCGCCGGAAGGCGCCGGCAGATATCCGCGAGTGGCGGCTAATTCATGCGGATCTTCTCAGGTCAGGGGGTCTTCGCGCTCAGGCTGCGCTCTCAAATGCCGGAGGGATCAGCACCGACAAGAGCCTATCCACCGGCCCGGCGATGGGCCTCGGCAGCATCGCGGTAAGGAGCTTGAAGCGGTCGCGGTCTTCCGGCTCCAGGACGCGCATGAGGTAGAAGAGTCCGAAGAGAACAACGAGAGAAGCGGTTCCACCCAGGAGAATGCCCCAGAGCGGAGCCAACCGCAGGGCGATCTCATGCGCCGTGAGCGAAGCCAACGCGCTTATGAAGGCGATCTTTGCCACCTGCATCCAGGGAAGCTTCACCTTGTAGAGATAGATTGCCACGGCCCACATTATGAGGACGGCCGTCGCTTGGGCGGCTCCATTGCCGATGCATGCGCCCACGGCGCCGTGCGCTGGAATAAGCCACCAGGCCACTCCCCAGTCGGCGACGCCCGCGAGTAACGTTGCCGCGATGACCAAGCTCTGCCGCTCGGAGCACTGGAGGAGGCTGGTCGCGGGCGAGATGAAGGCCTTGAAGATGCACAGCAAGGGAGCCAGCGTCACGACCATGGCGGCGTCCTCGAATTTGCGGCCGTATAGAAGCAGCAGGGCGGGAACCGCGAGCGAAGCCGCGATGAAGTGCAGCGGAATCGAGATCAAGGCAAGATAGCGGAAGGTGGAGGCTGTAATGGCGGGAAGCCTGGACTTGTCGCGCCCGTACTGAACGAAGATGGTGGCGGCGGCAGCCGTTCCGAAGATGGTCGCGGCCAGCAGCAACTGTTCGGCCATGGTAAATGCCAGCGAATAAAACGATACCTGTCGGATATCCTTGCAGAGACGCTCTAACAGAAGGATCTCGGAACGGCCCCAGACGATCATCGCTACCGTCATGGTGGCAACGCTCCGCCATGCGAAGGCCATCATGCGGCTGCGCAATCCCGGCGGATGAGCATGGGTCGTCTCCCAGGCGAGCACACGCTTCAGCGTAGGAAAGAAGCGCACAAGCATATCTACCGTTCGCATGATGAGCGCCGCCGCGCCGACGCCGACGACGCCCCAACGGAACACTACCGTGGCCGCGATTGCGATGAGGTAAACAAGGGCTGAAACGACGGAGGCGGGCAGATTGGTTGACAAATCTTCCGTAGCCATATTGGCCTGCGCAGGGATGGAGTTGACCATCGAAGGCCAGATGCTAAGCACGAGCAGGGCCGCGGCCAGCTTGTAATCGGGATTGGCGTCGCCCAGCACCCAGTAGAGAAAACCGCCGGTGGCCAGCGTGGCCAGAACAGTCTGCAAGATCAGAGTACGGAAAAAGATGTACCGCGCGGTGCCCCGATCGCCCATGCCGATAAACTCGGCCATATACTTTCGCGCGGTTGCGGGAATGCCGAACCCGCCCAGGCTGCAGACCAGTTGGGCGATATAGTTGACATAGATGATGTAGCCGTTCTTTTCCGGTCCCAGATAGCGGTTAATCAGAATCGAGGACACCAGACCAACGACGGCGCTGACGATGGTTTCAGTACCGTACCAGCCGGAGTTCCTAAAAATCGTTCTTGTGTTGGACATAGATTTCCAGCTGTGTTTCCGATGCGGACTAGCGGGCCTTGGTTGCGCGGCGGCCAGGAACCCCGAGACGGAACCGGCAGCGCTCCGCGCGCTGCCGGCAGCCGTCAAGCGCTGTTTGCAGTCTAACCGAGTCCTTGCAGCGCTGTTTTTGCGTCCTTCGCAGCGGGCGAGTCGGGCGCCAGCGACACGGCCTTCTTCAGGTGAAGGGCCGCGTTGTTCTTATCTTTCAGTTTGCCGTATACCATTCCCAGGTGATACTGCATGGCGGCATTGTTGGGGTCGGCCTTGACCGCCTCCTCCAGCAGGTCGCGGGCAAATGCGTAGGTTCCCTTGTAGTAGTAAGCCCAGGCCAGCGTGTCGGCGGTGCTGGGTGAGTTCGGGGTGCTCTGCCGGGCGGTTTGCGCCAGCGTCAAGGCCACATCCACATTTTCGCCGTTCTGCAGCATGCGATAGGCAAGATTGTTGGCAGCGATAGGCTGCTGCGGCTGGATTTGCAGGGACTTCCTGTAGTAGGCCTCGGCCTTGGCAATATCTCCACGCGATTCCTCCAGGGTTCCGAGAATGGCAAGTGCGCCGGCATCGTTGGGATGGGCATTGAGCCATTGTTCCCAGGCGCCGATCGCATTCGCCACTTGTCCGCGGTTCGCTTGAAGCTGGGCGAAAAGCATGACCGCCTCGGCATCCCCTGGATTCATCTGCATGGCCTTCTGGGCCGTGGCGGCGGCCTGGTCCAGATTCTTGTTTTGAATCTGCAACTGCGCCAGCATGTCGTAGAAACCGCTGTTCTTGGGACTCTTCTCGATTTGCGCGTTCAACCGCGCCAGCGCCTTGTCGGGATGTTTCTGGAAGATCTCGTAGCCCACCAGCAGGCGCATGGCCTCAAGGGAATTTGGATCGTCCTGGAGAGCCTGCTCCAACAGCGAGACTCCCTCCGGGTAGCGCTTCTGGGAGAATCGAATCTTGCCCAGCAGGAGGTAGGCCTGCTTACTTTGCGGGGCAATGCTCATTGCTGTCTTCAGGTCGGCTTCAGCTTTGTCCGGCGCGTTATGGCTCATCTCCACGGTGGCGCGCCAGACATAGCCGCCAGGAAAGCGCGGCGCCGCGGCAATCGTCTTATCGGCCACATCCTCCATCAACTGCATGTCGCCGCGCAGCGCGGCTATCCGCGCCAGTTCCTCCTCCGCGCCCAGCCTGGTGGGATTCAGGTCCATTGCCTGGCGAAAGCTCTTCTCAGCCAGATCGGCGTCGCCCTTCTGCAGCGCCGCCTTGCCCAGCCAGTACTGTATGAAAGCGTCCTTGGGGTAGTTCTTGGCGCCATCCATGAGGGCATTTACGGCATCGCTCGCCTTTCCGTCGTTGAGCAGCACGATTCCGTTCAAAGCCGCAACTTCCGGATCCTTGGAGTTCTTCTTCATCAATTCGGTAACCACGGTTCGCGCGGTCGCGTAGTCCTTGACCTGAAGAAGAACGCGAATGTATCCCTTCTGCACAGACGTGTTCTTGGGATACTTCGCGGCCAGGCCTGCAAACTCGGCCTTAGCCTTGTCCATCTGTCCGGAGCCTTCGAAGTAGTCGGCCAGAATGCGGACGCCCTGGGGATTGTCGGCCAAGTCTTTGGAGGCCTGGCTGAGGATCTGTTCGGCTCTTGGCCGATCGCCCTCGCGCAAGACAATCTGGGCCAGGCTCTCCCGAGCCGCAAGGCTGTTGGGGTCGGTTGCGACGGCATCCCAGCCGGTCTTTTCGGCCTCCTGCAAGCGGTTGTTCCGGGCATAGAATGAGGCGAGGAACAGCTTGGCGCTTACCGATTTCGGATCCAGCGCGACAGCCTTCTTCATCTCATCTTCTTCAGAAGAAGCCTTGGTTGGATCGGCCGACTGAAGCAGCGCGAGATCCTCGTGGAACGCTGCCCGGTTCGGTTCCAGCGCCAGAGCCCGGTTGATCTCGACCAGCGCCTGATCCTTGTTCCCTCGCCTGCTTGCTATGGCGGAGAGCATGGCGTGAACGTCGGGGTTGTTCGGCTGCGCGGCCATGATGGCATCGGCCTGCTTTTGCGCGTCGTCGATTTTTCCCCCGGCAAGCAGGAGGTTGCCGAGTTCGGTCCGCGCCTTCCAGTTGGCCGGTTGCAGGTCCACGGTGCGCGTCAGTTCGCCGTACGCCGCGGAGAATTGACCCAGGTGCAAGTAGGTGTGCGCCAGCGCAAAGTGAGCGTCGGGAAAGCTCTTGTCGACCTTTAACGCGTTCAAATACTGGATGGCGGCTTCCCTGTACTTGCCATCGGCGCTGTACCGGTCTCCGCTCTCCAGGTACTTGTGTTTGCGCACATTTGGATCGCGGTGGCAGCCAGCCAGCAGAGCGACCGCTACAAAGAGCGCGGCCACGCCAAGAGATCCCCGCCGGTTCATCGATCTCCGCCGGCCATCGAAACTCGCTTCAACTGTCTTCAACGGACCTTTCACTGTCTTCCATCCTCGCCGGCCGGCCAGGGTACGGCCATAGCCTGAAGTCCTACGCAAAACCTGTTCCGGCTCCCTGCCGCTCAGTTCGGAATAAAGCGGGGGAGCATGGGCGCAAGCTGGGCGACAAACGCCTCCGCCCGGGCCCTTGCCGCCGATTCGCCTTCTCTGGGGTCGATGGGCGCAATCACCCGCACCAGCGCCCCATCGGTGCGATTCATCCGCATCGCATCGGTTACCAGGTATATCTTAGCCAGGTATTCGTTGGCGACGCTGCGCCCATGCGCCTGATACCAATAGATAACGAACTGCCGATCCTCGCCGTTGGCAATAATGTACTCGCCCACCCGGTGCGCCTTGCCGCTGGCGTCGTTCAGATCGACGTAGCGCGACGATTCAAAAGCCCAGCCGGCGCCGGGCAGGCAGTTCTTTGGCGAATGGATGGAGGCCCCTGTTCTCTGGCTGGGGAAATAGCCGATAAAGAGCCCGATCGGCTGCGCCCCTCCATTCCCGGTGTAGACGCGCGACAGGAAGTCACCGGCGCCAAGAACGTCGAGCGTCTCGCGATCGATGGGCAAATCGCGCCCCGTCCATCCCGCGATCGCGCGCGGAAACTGCGACAGGGGTTCGCTGGCGGGAATCAGATCGGAATCGCCGCGGGCGCGCAGAATCAGCGCCGTTCCCGCCAGCAGTAAGACAACCGTCCAGAATCGAGGGCTCTTCATGGCTGCCTCCTGCGGGCCGGGAACAGGCACATGGTGCGATGAACGATGAAAAGACCGGCGAGCGAAACCAGAAACATCACCCAGCCGGAAAACTCATGAAAAAAGCCCACGGCCTTATCCGGATCCCAATACTGGACGCACAAACCGGTGCCGAGAATGCGCACCGCATTGGCCGCAATCGCAATGGGAATGCTGGCCAGCGCGAGCAGGGCCCGCCGCCAGAAGGACTTCTCCAGGAAGTACCCATAGAAGATCGAGAGGGTGAACAGGCTGACCAGGGAACGGATGCCGCTACAGGCCTCCGCCACCTCCAGCTTCATGGCGGGGAGTTCGATCACGTTGCCCTCGCGCAGAACCGGCACGCCAAACAAAGGCAGCAGAGCGCTGGCAAGCTTCGAAGCCAGGATCTGCAGGGGAAGGGTTATCTCATTGAAAATAATAGCAGGTATCGGGATTGCCAGGAGCAGGACCAGCAGCACGAAGCGCAGCTCCTTCAGCAGCTCCCACCCGCCAAAGCAAAGCACCAGGCCCGCCAAGAGAATCAGCAGTGAAACCCGGGAGAGAAACAGCTCAGCTCCGTAGACGCCCAGGAGCAAAACGGCCAGGCCCAGGGCAACGACCGCAATCCCACTCCAGGTGGGGGCGATTTTGGTATCGAGAAGGATTCTTCTCTTGTCCCACACCAGGTAGGCCGCAAAAACGGGCACCAGGAAGCCGTGAGAAAAATCGGGATTCTGCGACCAGTCGGTCACCAGTTTCGCCAAAACGCGGTAGTAAACCGCCATCGTGAGCGCGGCGATGAGTACTGAACCCCAAGCAAGATGAGCGTTTCGGAAGAACCGGAGGCTCTTGGAAATCGCTGGCGTGCTTCTGTCTTCGACCATATTCTCCGTAAAGGAACCTGCGGCATTTCAATCCGCCACACACTGCTTAGCAATCGGAATGCCGAAAATGGAACGGCTCAATCCAAGAGAATTCCCAATGATTTGCCCGGCAACGGGAATCATTCTTCCCGCGCGAGTGGAAACAACTTTCCACTTTATAGGGAAAATAATGTCACACTTCTTCCACCGGGATGGAAAGACTTCCCCTTTTCTTCGGCACCCGCCGCCTCCCGGAATCGCGCTCGAGAGCGGATATACCGCATGGCAAGCCTATTCCACCTCCCGCGGCCGGGTTTGGAACCCGCATTGCAACAGCAAGGGTGTGACCCCAGGATTCGTCATGGCAGCCAGTGCAACCATCCACAGCGTGAAGCGACAGACGAAACCGTTTGGCCCCATTGAGGCGCAGATTCAACGCGCGATTGCGCGCATTGCCGAGAGCGACTGCCCGGTATTGATTGTGGGTGAGCATGGCGTCGGCAAGCGTTCCGTTGCCGCGCAAATCCACGCCCAATCGCATCGGTCCCGCGGCGTCTATACTGAGATTTGCGGCGCCGATGCCGACGCACAAGCTTTGCGGTCGGCTTTTTCCACCAAGGGGACGGTCTATCTGTCCGAAATCGGGGACCTGAACCTTGCCCTACAGGAGCTGATCGTCAACAGCTATTTTCGCTCCGGGGAAGCGCAATGCAGCCGCCTCCTGTGCGGTTCAAGCCGCGAACTTCTGGAGGAAGTCAAGACCTGGCGCATGAGAGAGGATTTCTACTACCTGGTCTCGGCCGTTACGCTCCGGATTTCGCCCCTGCGCTGCAGGAGGGCGGAGATTCTTTCCATCGCCGATGACCTCTTGACGCAGTACGCGAAGCAGTTCGATCGTCCCAAGCCGGTTCTACGAGAGGGGATCATCGGGTTCCTGATGGAGCACAGCTGGCCCGACAATCTGTCGGAACTTCAGACCGCGATCAAGACGTTTGTCGCCATCGGCGACCAGTCGATCTCCCTGGCCGCGCTCAAGGCGGCGGCCCCATCGGTGAAGTCGAATGGACATCGCAAGCCTCTTTCGCTGAAGGAAGCCACGCGGGCCGCATCCGCCGAGATCGAGCGCCGGTTGATCGGCGAGGTAATGGTTGCCACGGGCGGCAATCGCAAGCGCGCCGCGGACGAATTGCGGATCAGCTACAAGGCCCTGCTGTACAAGCTCAAGCGAATTGGAATGCAAGACCAACCCCCGTCCGACAGAAAGGAAGTCGCACTATGAAACCGGGAAGACTTCTTGTTTTGGCATTCTTTGTGCCAAGCCTCTTCTGCCCCGCCCAGGTCAAGGAGTCCGCGGGCAAGCCAGCCCAGCCAGCGCCGCCGGCCCAGGCCGCTCCTGCTCCTGCCCCGCCGGCCCTGGCCGCTGGAGCCGCGGCGGAAACCTATGTCATCGGCGCATCCGACGTAATTACGATCAGCGTGTGGAAGGAGCCGACCCTCTCGGGCAGCCTCCTGGTCCGCCCCGACGGCATGATCTCGCTGCCCCTGCTGGGCGACGTTCAGGCCTCCGGCTTGACGCCGCTGCAATTGGCCGATCAGATCGCGACCAAGCTAAAGAAATTCGTCCAGGACCCCAACGTCTCGGTGGTGGTCAGCCAGATCCACAGCAAGGTTGTCTACCTTATGGGCGAGGTGGGGAAGAAGGGGCCGATCGAAATGACGCCCGGCATGACCTTGCTGGAGGCCATTGGCAGCGCTGGTGGAATTACCGAGTTCGCCAACGCCAAGAAGATCTACATCCTGCGCGACGAAGCCGGAAAGCACGAGAAGATTCCGGTGCATTACAAGGAAGCGTTGAAGGGCGACAGCGCGCTCGATCTTGTTCTGAAACCCGGCGACACGATTGTTGTTCCTTAAGGCGCATCGATGAAAGCGACTCTCACACTTTTGGCGTTCCTTTTCACCGTTTGCGCCGCGGGCTTTGCACAGGTTGTGCCCGAAGCGACGGGTCCAGGACTGCCGGTCAGCGGCAACCTGCACTTTGATTTGCGTTACTCCGAAACCGCCGCGTTCGGCGGCTACCAGGATGGCCAACAACGCAGCTACGCCTCTGGTGACGCCGGCTACGCGAACGACAGCGAGCGGCTCCCGTTCACGATGCAGTATGGCGGCGGCTACGGCTGGACCTGGGCCGGACCGCCCGAGGCGGGAGGTGTCTTTCAGCACCTGTCGCTGACGCAAGGCATTGTGGGGCGCTCGTGGAACCTCACCGCCAGCGACAACGTGAGCTATACTTTCGAGACTCCGACCACGGGTTTTTCGGGAGTTCCGGGAAGCGGAGAACCGATCGGCGGCTCCGGCTCGACCACCCCGCCCGACCAGACGGTCCTGACTCTGAATGCCCGCACTCTCGACAACTTCACGACCCTGGCGGCCGGACACAGACTCGACTTTGCAACCTCCCTCAATGTAGGAGGTTCTTCAGGTCAACTGCACTATATCGACGGCAATGGACTGGATACGGATATTCTAATGGCCGACGCGGGGATCACCCGCCGCCTGAACGCGCGCAACTCGCTTGGGGGTCAATATTTCTTTTCCCGCTACAGCTACAGCGGGGCCAGTTCCACCTCCTCGGCCAATACCGCGCCGCTCAGCTTCATGCAGGTCAACACGGCGCAACTCAGCTTCATCCGGCAGTGGAGCCGCCAGATCCACACAAGCGCATCCGCCGGACCGCAGTGGATCTCAAGTTCGGACAGCACCATATTGCCCTCGTCGACGAATGTCGCGGCGAGCGCCTCGGTCAGCGACTCGTTCCGAGTTGGGACCGCCAGCCTGCTTTACAGCCATGGCGTGCAGGGCGGTTCCGGGTATTATCTTGGAGCGGAGAACGATGTTGCCAGCGCGGACTTCACGCGGAAGCTGGGCAGGAAAGCGACCGTCGGGGTGACAGGCTCGTACAGGCGCACCGCTGGGCTGAATCACAACGGGGTTACCAACGGAAAATATGCGGGGGCGCAGGCCAGCAGGCAGTTGGGCAGGGATTTCAACGTCTTCGCGAATTATACGGCCCTGGCCCAGTCGTCGAGTTCCACGCTTTCCACCAACGCGCTCAGCGGGCTGACGCAAGTCATCGGCTTCGGCATCGGGTATTCGCCTCGGGGAATACACCTGAGGCGCTGAATCTTCAAGGAGTCGTATGCTCGGGCATCGTGAACTGACTATCGAAGATTACGCCGGTATTCTGAGACGGCGATTCTGGCTGATTCTGATCTGTGCGATCGGTCTCCTCGCTGTTGGCGTAGGCGTCTGCCACGTCATCCCCCCCCAGTACACGTCGCAGACGCTGGTCATCATTGAGCAGCAGAAGGTTCCCGAAGACTATGTAAAGCCGGTAGTGGAAGAAAACCTGGGCGAGCGCCTGGCGTCGATGAAGGAGCAGATACTGAGCCGCTCGCGCATCGAGCCGATCATCGAGCGATTCAATTTGTTCGCCGGCGGGCAGAACACCATGGACGACCGGGTGGAAATGACGCAGAAGGCTATCGGGGTCAAGCCAATCCCATCCGCCGGCGGCGGGATGCCGGGCTTCTATATCACGTTCAAGGCGCAGGACGCGCGCACCGCGCAGCAGGTATGCGGCGAAATCACCTCACTGTTCGTGAGCGAGAATCTGAATGCGCGCGAGCAGTCCGCCGAAGGCACAACCGAGTTTCTGAAGCAGCAACTCGCCGATGCCAAGAGGAATCTGGACGACCAGGATGCCAAGCTGGCGGCCTTTGAACAAAAGAATATCGGCAGGCTTCCCGGCCAGACGGTGCATTTGGGGGATATGAGCCTGGCCATGGGAAGCGCGAACGAAAGCACGCTTCAAGCGCTCACCACGCAGCTGGACGCCGTGACTCAGTCGCTGGACCGCCTGCAGCAAAACGAGGTTTTTATCCAGGCTCTGGTCTCGCAGCAGACGCGCGACGTGGAGAGTGCCGAGTCGGGCTCCGGCATCTCTGCCGATGAGCGCCGGGCCGAACTCAAGTCTCTGATAGCGCAGAGGCAGGAGTTGGAGACGCACTACACGCCGGACTACCCCGACGTGGCGGCGATTTCGCGCAAGATTGCCGATCTGGAGGCGGAGATCGCGCACGCTCCCGCCGAGCAGGCGCCAGTGGCTCCCAATCCCAACCGTCCCGACCCGCCGCACCTTCAGCAACTCAAGTTTCAACTCAAGAGCGTACAGCAGGCCATCGTGAACGGAAAGCAGGAACAGGCTCGGATTCAGCAGCAGATTCGCACCTATGAAGCGAGAATCGAGGCCAGCCCGCTGATCGAGGAAGAGTACAAGCAGGTCACCCGCGACCACGAGACCGCTTTGGAGTTCTACAACACCCTGCTGAAGAAGATGAACGAATCGACCATGGCAACCGCTCTTGAACATCGCCAGGAGGGCGAGCAGTTCCGGGTCATGGATGCTCCAAACCTTCCCGAAGAGCCAAGCTTCCCCAACCGTCTGGTCTTCGCCGGCGGGGGGCTTGCGGCCGGCCTGTTTCTGGGGCTTTTCATCACGGCGGTGCTTGAGTATCGCGATACCTCCCTGCGCAATGAGCGGGACATTTGGGCCTTCACCAAACTCCCCACGCTCGCCATCTTGTCGCACATTGAGGGCATTCCCCATCCAGCCAAGGAACACAGCCGCTGGAAACTGTTTTCACGATTGCACAAGCCTGTTGAAAGCGTGGGCCGCTGACCATGTACAGAACCTTCTTCGGGCTTCGCGCCCTCCCTTTCGGAGCCAGTCCAGATCCGCGGTTTCTCTACATGACGCCGCAGATTCGGGAGACGCTTGCCTGCCTGCAGTACGGCATTGCAACACGGAAGGGCTTTGTGGTCATGACGGGAGAAGTGGGCACGGGGAAAACGACTTTTCTCAAGACCGTCCTTGGCACGTTCTCCAGCGATCGCGTTTCGACGGCCTTCGTCTTCAATCCGCGTCTCGAGGTGCTCGACTTCCTTGAGTTTGTACTCGCCGACTTTGGCATTCCGCCCGAACGACGGACCAAGTCCGGCATGCTGCTGCAGCTTAATCACTGGCTTATCGAGCGCTTTCGCGACCGCGGGTTGTGCGTCATTGTCGTCGATGAGGCGCAGAATCTCTCCTGGGACCTTCTCGAAGAGATTCGCTTGCTGACCAACCTGGAAACGTCCTCGGAGAAGCTGCTGCAAATTGTGCTCTCCGGCCAGCCTGAGCTCGAAGACAAGCTTCGCGACCCCTGCGTTCGCCAGCTTCGCCAGCGAGTTGCCGTATGGTGCAGAACACGGCCGTTGTTCGCCGAGGAGACGAAGGCTTACATCGCTGAGAGACTGCGCATAGCCGGAGCGAGCGAACCCGTGCTGGCGCCCGATGCGGTGCAGCTTGTCCATCGCTGCTCGGGGGGAATTCCCCGCCTCATCAATCTGATCTGCGAGCATGCCCTGATCACCGCTTACGTGGAGCAGATGAAGCCCATCCCGTCGTGCATCGTCGAGTCGGTCTGCGCAGAACTCGAACTGTACCAGCAGCCCTTCCTGATTTCGCCGGCGGCTGCGACAGGTTTGCCGGAAAACGCCTCGCCAACCGCCATGTTCAATACCGCGAAGCCAATGGCGAATGTTAGGGATCCCCTGAAGGAACGTGAGATATGAGCCGGATATACGAAGCGCTGCAACGAGCGGATCGGGAGCGGCAAGCCGCGCAAGGATCGGGAGTCGGCCAGTTTGCCGAGCCGGCGGTTGTCAACGACGCCGAGGAGCCTCCGCCGGCCAGTGCCGACGCCCTCCTCGAAAACATCGCGCAGTATCGATGGAAGCCATCCATTCCTTCCTTTCCCACGCTGGCGGACCGCGGCCCAGGCGTCGAGCAGTTTCGCAGCCTCCGTTCGCGCATTTATCAGGCTCGCTATGAGGCTCCGCTGAAGACGATCCTCGTCTCCAGCGGCATGCCCGCGGAAGGCAAGACCTTTGTCGCGGCGAATCTGGCCATGAGCCTGGCGCGCAACAGCGTCAATAACATCCTGCTCATCGACGGCGACTTGCGCCGTCCCACGCTTCACAGTTTGCTGGGCGCCCCCAATGAGGTTGGATTGACGGAGTATTTGGCGGGGACAGCGGAACTGAACGCCATCCTGCAGCGCGACTCAGGCCCCGAGGCCGCTGAGAACGCTCCCCAGCGCGGCAGCTCCAACCTCACCCTCATCCCTGCCGGCAAGTGCGGCGACAACTCCTCGGAACTGGTGGCCAATCGCCGCATCGAAGAACTGGTCGTGAACCTCGCACCGCATTTCGATTGGATACTGATCGACTCCCCGCCGGTGCTGGCGGTTACCGATGCCGTGGAACTTGCCCGCGCCGCCGATGCGGTATTGCTGGTTGCGCGCGGAGCAACCACGCCATACGATGTCGCACAGCGCGCGCAGGCCACATTCAGCAGTTCGCGTATCCTTGGATTTGTGCTCAACGACGTCAAGCACGTTCCGCGCCGCGGATACTACTACTACTACCACTCCTACGGCGGGGCAGAGGAAGGCGGCCGGGAAAAGCCTGGAAAGGATCGCGGAAGAAAGGGATGATCAGGCTTCTCAATGTCTACTATCCGACCCGGACCCTGCTGCTGCTGCTTTGCGAAGCGCTTCTGGTGAGCGGCTCGTTCCTGCTGGCTACGGCATACCTGCTTGGGCCGGATGCCTATATCGCCCTGGTCTACGAGAACGGGATGCTGAAGATCGCGGGGGTCACCGTTGTCACCTTGCTTCTCTCGCACTACTTCGACCTGTACGAACCGCAACGCATCTCAGGCCGCTGGGAGATCTACTTTCGGCTGCTCCTGCTTCTGAGCGTTCTGTCCTTTATTCTCGCGGGGCTCGTCTATTTCTTCCCGGATTTGGACATAGGCCGCAATGTTCTGGTCCTCGGCGTCTCTATTCTCGTTGCCGCGCTCGTCATTTGGCGATGGTTGTATGAGTGGATCATCGGCCTTTCGGTCTTCCGCGAACGGGTCTACGTGCTGGGCGGCGGCAACCGGGCGCACACCGTCGCCGAGACTCTGCGCGCCAGGCGCGATGCGGGCATGGAAGTTGTGGGCGGAAACAGCGAAGGCGCGTCCGGCGGGGAATTCGAGCGTTTTGCGGCCGACCTTCGCGCCTTTTCGAAGCCCAAGCCGGCCATTGACCGTGTCATCGTTGCCATGGAAGACCGTCGCAGATCGATGCCGGTGCGCGAACTCCTCGACCTTCGGCTGCGCGGCGTTGTGATTGAAGATGCCAGCGCCGTCATGGAAAGGCTATTGGGCAAGCTGCCGCTGGACGGCCTCAATCCCAGCTCCCTTATCTTCACTCACGGATTCAACGTGAAGGCCTCGCAGCAGATTTTCCGGCGCCTGGTTTCCATCACCGCCTCTTTCATCTTGTTGGCGATCTGCCTGCCGTTCATCCCCTTCATCGTTCTTGCCGTGCGCCTCTCTTCGCCGGGGCCCATCTTTTTCCGCCAGACCCGCGTGGGACTGCGGGGGCGTCCCTTTTCCGTCATTAAGTTCCGGACGATGCGCCAGGACGCCGAATCGCGGGGAGCCGTGTGGGCCACCAAGAACGACCCTCGCGTTACCCCGCTGGGCAGATTCATGCGCCGGACTCGTCTGGATGAGATTCCACAGCTCTGGAACGTCCTGCGCGGCGAGATGGGATTTGTCGGTCCCCGACCGGAGCGCCCCGAGTTTGTGCAGTGGCTCAGCGGCGAGATCCCCTTTTATGAGCTGCGGCACCTGATCCGCCCAGGGATCACGGGCTGGGCACAGGTGCGCTATCATTACGGCGCCAGCCTGGAGGAAACAAAGCAGAAGCTCGAATACGATCTCTACTACGTCAAGCACCTGTCACTGGGTTTGGACCTGCTCATCATGTTTGAGACGGTGAAGACGATCCTGCTGGGAAGGGGCGCCCAGTGAAGCTCGTCTTCTGGCTTTCGCTGATCGGCATTCTCTACACCTACATGGGATACCCCGCGGCGATGTGGATGCTGGCGCGGATTCGTCCACGGCCCTGGAAGGCGGCCCCGATCGCCCCCGGCGTGAGCGTCGTGCTCGCCGTGCATAACGGCATCGCGCTGCTCCCAGGCAAGATTCAGCATCTCCTCGACCTCGACTACCCCAACATCAAGGAGATCATCGTCGTCTCGGACGGTTCGACCGACGGCACGGCGGAATTGCTCGCCCGCCAGCGGCATCCGCTTCTCAAGACCATTGTCCTGAAAGAGCACGGCGGCAAGGCGGTCGCCGTCAACGCGGGTGTGGCTCATGCCAGCGCCGACGTGATCCTCTTTGTGGACATCCGGCCGGAGATTGCTCCCGGCGCGATTCAGCAACTGGTGAGCAACTTCGCCGATCCGATGGTCGGCTGCGTCTGCGGCAAACTCACCCTGCGCCAGGAAGGCCACGACGCGGCCTCCGGAGCGGTGGGCGGATTCTACTGGCGCTACGAACAGTGGCTCAGGACCTGCGAGGCGGCAAGCGACTCTCCGGTCGGCGTCTATGGAGGCTTTTACGCCATCCGCCGCGAGCTGGCTACACGCCTGCCGGCTGGGATCATTCTCGACGACATGTTTCAGCCGCTCTCCATCGTTCGCCAGGGTTACCGGTCGGTCGTCGACCCGCATGCCTGTGTCTACGACACCTGGCCGAAGAAAGTCGAGGGAGAGTTTCATCGCAAAGTGCGAACCCTGGCGGGGAACTTCCAGCTCTTCCAGCTCGCGCCCTGGACGCTGACCCCGCGGAATCGAGTTCTCTTTCAACTCGTCTCGCACAAGGTGGCGCGCCTCGCGGTGCCATACCTGCTGGTCTTGCTGCTGGTCTCCAGCCTGGCGCTCTCCGCCGGTTCGCGAGTCTACGCGGCGTTCGCGGCTCTTCAGGTCTTCGGCTGGGCTCTTTCCGTCGCCGGCCTGCGCTCCAGGATCGCTTGGCTGAATCGCATCGCGGCTCCGGCCAGCGCATTGCTGGTGCTTAATGCGGCGGCTGTCGCCGGGCTCTACAAGTTTCTTGCGACGCGCGGCCCGCTCTGGAGGATATGGAATTCGAGCGAGCCGGCGGCGAGGGCTTCGACTCCCGAATCGGAAAATGATCCGCCGGAACCCGCCGCCGCGGCGGCAATTGACATCGGCAAGCTCCGCTGCAATGATTCCCATCAACTGAAGGAGCATCGAAGCGCCATGACCCGCAGGAAGAACGTGCTGTTCATCGCCATACTTGGAATCGGAGCCGTAGCCGCCGGCTTCGTGTATTACAACCACGTCGTCAAAGTGAAAGCCGCAAAGCTGGAGCACATCGCCCCGCCCGCGCCATACTTTCCTCCCGGCGCTGTCTGGACAAAGGACGTGAGCCATGCGCCCCTCGATCCCCAGTCCGACGCCATCATTGGATGGCTCGCGAATGCGGGCGGATGGGGAAACAACAATAGGTTCCAAGTCGACTTCTCGATTCGCGTTCTGCAGGCAGACGCCAAGACTCCGTTTGTTCCCTTTCGCAAGGGTCCGGGGTTCTATCAAGGGGTTTCCGACAACATCTCGACCTTTCCGCTTCCCACCGCGAGCGGCATTCTGGGTCCGTGCGAGGGCGACTGCCAGCTCCTCGTAGTCGACCGAAGCCACGGCAAGCTTTACGAGACCTATCAGACCACTGCCACAGCGGACGCTGTTACGGCAACATTTGTTGCAGTCTGGGACCTCAATCGCGTCTATCCCCCGTCAGGCCGTGGAGAGCAGTGCACCAGCGCCGACTCCGCCGGCTTCCCCATTGCGCCTCTGCTCTTCAATGCCGACGAACTCGCGGTGGGACACATCGACCACGCCATCCGCTTCATACTGCCAAATCCACGGATTCGCGCCCACGTTTATGTGCATCCGGCAACGCACGCCGGCGCCCCGCGCGGGCCGATTAATGCCCCACCAATCGGCGCCCGCTTCCGCCTGAAGGCGTCGTACGACGTGTCGCAGCTGATGCCAGAAGCACAAGTCGTCGCGCGCGCCTTACAGAAGTACGGCATGTTCCTGTCTGACGGCGGCAATATCGCCCTCACAGCACAGAGCGACCAAGATACAAAAGCAAAGTATTCCGACCTCGATTTCGATTCCCACTCTATGTTTGGACTGAAAGTTACTGACTTCGAAGTCGTCGATATGGGAACGCCAATCCATCTGACGGATAACTGCGTATTGAACAAATGACGCATAGGATGCCCTTCCTGGCTTGACCTGCGCACAATGCCGGTGTGAACAGAGATTGCGCGGTGTCAAAGACGGAAATCCTGGTTAGGATGAATGAAACTGCGCGTCAACCCGACCTGAAAATGCAAGGCCGCCGGCCATCCGTGGTCCCTGAACGAGGGTTTCAATGAAGAGAATCGCCACTGCGGTCTGGCTTGTAAGTGGATTGCTGATCATCCTTGGCTCTGTAGCAATCCATCCGGCCCAAATTGTTCATCATTTTCTGCCGCCATCACTGCCACGGTACGAAACCGGCTTGGTGGAAGGGCTCCGGCTGACCAAGGGATTTCTTGTGCTGGATGGCATTCTCTGCCTGTTAGCTCCTTTTTGGAGCCGATGGCTCGAAGGGCCTGCCAACGGGAAGGAGATTCTGGCATGTTCGGATCCCGTGTCTCGATCGGAATTGGGCCTGATCGGAGCCGTGACATTCCTGGGAGCAGCACTGCGTCTGTACCACTTGGGAGTGGGGTTCTCTTACGACGAAATCGTGGTCTCCATGTCGATGATGGAGAGGGGCATCCCTTATTTGTTGGCGCGGGCGGAGGTCTGGCGATCCCTGTATGCCCTCTGCGGTCACGTTTTGTACGGGTTGTTCGGCCGTTCTGAATTCGTCGCCCATCTTCCTTCCTTCTTCTGCGGGACCGCCAGCATTCCCGCGCTCTATTTCTTCGTCCGCGATTCTCTGGGGAAGAAGGAGGCCTTTTGGTCCGCGGTCTTTCTGGCTGTCTCGGGCTTTCATATCTGGTATTCCCAGATCGCCACTTCTTATTCCATGGCGCTGTTTTTCTCTCTCCTCTCGATGCTGATTCTGACTCGCTGTCTGACGAGACCTGGGCTTCGACCCTGGATTGGCTGGGGGGGCGTAGTGTTCCT
>JBEKPA010000015.1:0-23154 GCA_049521195.1 Occallatibacter sp. | reverse complement strand
TTCCCCTCAGGGAGTTAGGTCGGGAGTTCGTCCGCCGCGGCGGATCTCCGGGCGCACCATGTTTTTCCCTCAGGGCGTTAGGCCGGGAGTTCGTCCGCCGCGGCGGATCTCCGGGCGCGCCAGGCATTCCTTCTTTCCGCTCCTTACACAATCTCCGCCATCCCCCTCATCGCGATCTTCGGCGGCGTTTTACCGGCGGCGATTAGACTGAAAGGGGCCTGCGCGGCTTCATCCCGCGGGCCGGACCAGATTGGACGAGATTGGACAAGGCAAGAGATGCGCTTCAACTTTGAGTTCACCACCGTTCAGGTACTCTGGACGCTGACCTTTGCAGCGCTTCTGGTGCTGCTGGTGGTTCTGCTGGGGCGGGACCGGGCGCGGCGCTTTCCGTGGTTTACGGTGAGCATTGTGTTGGTGGCCCTGCAGATGCTGGCGAGCCGGGAGCTCTCCGGGCGGATGCCGCAGTTCACGTTGCAGACGATCTTCGTCACGCTGGCGGATGCAATGGCTCTGGTTGGCGTGCTGGTGCTGGTGGAGATGGCGCGGCGGGCGTTCAACGGGCTTGCGCGTTCGCTGTGGATCGTGAACAGCGCGGGGTTGCTGGTGGTGGCTGGAGTAGTGGCAGCCGTGCTAGGACCTTGGCCGGCATGGAAGACCCTGACCGCCGACTCGCAGGTGGCGGCGCTGCGGCTGATGCAACTGGCGGCGGAGAAGACCGATTTGCTGGTGATTCTGCTGACGGTTGGGCTGGGTCTGCTTGTCGTCCTGTTCGGGCGCAGGTACAGGGCGGGCTGGCGGAGCCATGCGCAGCGGCTTGTGATCGGCCTGTGGACGGCGGCGATGGCGCGACTGGCCTTGATGGTGGCGCTGGGGCGGATGGAAGGGGCGCTGCGGCGCCTGGCGATGACGGCGACGCCGGAAAGCCGGGCGGCGTCTGAGCGCATTGTGGCCATCAGCGAGAAGACGATCAACGCCAATAGCGCTGTGTATCTGGCCGTCCTGGTGTGGTGGATCGCGTGCTTGTGGATCGACGAGCCGGAGGCGGAGGATGAGGTCGCTGAGCTTGCGCGGGAAGAGGAACGATAGCGCGAGCTGTCGCTGCTTCTCACCGTCGCGCCGAGAGTACAAGCCGCAGGTCCCCTTCGGCAAGCTCAGGGCAGGCTTTCGACTCGGTCGCCGCAGCGACCTTCGCTGCCTATGAACAAGATAGTTGGATGAGGCGGTTTATAAACAAAATCAGCAAGTTAGCCACCGCTTCGCGGTGAAAGCAAGTTGGCGAGTTGGCTGGTTCATTGACGGCGCAACTCGCCGCGGCGAGTCAAGCTGCTCAGGATGACAGCGTGGGCGGGGCACCCAGGATATTGGACTTTCCCTGAAAAATGCTTCAGGCGCCAGTAAGGCGCTATGCCACCGGCTGGGCGCAATGGGCGCAGCGCTTGGCGGCCAGCGGAATCTCGCTCAGGCACTCGGGGCAGGTCTTGATGGTGGATGGAGCTTCCGGCGCGGGCTTCTTGAGCCGGGCCATGAGCGCGTTCAAGGGCAACACGACGGCAAAATAGACAACGCTGGCCACGATGAGGAACGAAATGGCGGCATTCAGAAAGTTGCCCACATAGATCGGTGTGCCATTCAGCTTGAGGACCACATCCTTGAAGTCCGGCTTGCCCGCAATAGCGGCGATCAACTGCGTGAGCACGTCCTTTACGAAGGACGCGACGATGGCGTTGAAGGCCGCGCCGAGAATGACGGCGACGGCCAGGTCCACAACGTTTCCACGCAGAATGAAATCCCGAAAGCCTTTCAGCATTTTTTCCTCCTTTGAGTCCCCTGGGAAACGATTCCCGGCGCGTTCCTAATGCTTGAACAGAAGGACGAGCAGGATCGCAACCGCCAAAACGACGAGCACGACAAGCAGAACAGGCACCAGCTTGCTCATCCCCGCATCAGCCGGCTTCAACGGCGGGGCTTGCGGAGCGGCGGGCATGGGCGGCGGGGCCGGAGCATACATTCCAGGCGGCTGCGGCAAGCTCCCGCCCGCCGCGGGCATCGCTCCGGCATGCGGCGCGTAGCTCATGGGATAAGCCGGCGGCTGCGGCAGCGGGGGAGGGTAGAGGCCAGGCTGAGGCATGGCCCCCATCCCTGGCATTCCACCCATGGGTGGCGCCGCTGGAAGCGGATAACTGGGCATTGTGGGCGGGGGCAGCGGCGCGGGAGCCTGAGGCAGCGGCGCCTGGGGCAGGTTCGCCGCTCCAGGACCGCCCCTCATGGCCATCTCACGCATCCTGGACGCATCGAGAATGCGCGTGAACTCACTCGGTCCGGAGGGCGCCGCCGAATGCACGACGGGCTCGTTCGGGCCACCGGGGAATTGAGCTTCGCGCGCCGGTGGGGCCGCGACCGCGGGGGTTGGAGGCGCGGCCCATGCCGGCGCTTTGGCCGGTGGCGGGGCAGGCTCGCTGGGCGTAGCAAGGGACGCGAAGGTCTGCGTCCAGACGCCTGGCTCCGCACCCCGCGGAGGGCTCACCGGCGCGGCTTCCACACGCACAGCCGGCGGCTTTGAAGGCTCATCCAGCATTTGAATCAGGCGCGTAATGCCGAATCCGGAGCCCGGCGGGTTGCTTTCAGCCGGCTTGGCCTCGACCGGCGGCGGAGCAAATGGATCGCGAACCGGCGCGGCCGGCCCTGGCATTCCAGGGGTAATGCCGTAGTTCACGCTTCCGGGCAGAGGCTTGCGCTCTTCCTGAAAGGCCGGCTCAGCGGCGGGAGGTTGCGGTTCAAGCGACAGCATCCGCGTGAAGGAACCCGGGCTTCCGCGAGAGGAATCCCCGGCTGCGCGGTCGCTCGCCGGCGGGGCAGGTGCGCTTGCCTCGCCGCCAACGGCGCCGAACAACTGCGTGAAGGTTCCCGGCTTGCTTTCGGCTGGAGCCGGAATCGCCCCGGCCCCGGCAGCGAAAAATGGCGCCTCGGCCGGTCCCGGAGGTTGCATCGGAAGAGCGCTCGCCCCCGCATCTCCGCCTGTCGTGGTCCGCAACAACTCTGTAAACCCGCCCGATCCCGAGGCCGCTGGCGCTCGCCGGGGCTCTTCTGGAACAGACCTGGCAGCATACGGCGCGGGCTGCGTTGGGACTTCAACCGGAGGCGCGGCCGCCTCCGGCGCGTTCAGTGTTTGCAGCAAGGAGGTGAACCCCGACGGAGGCGCGGGACGCTGGGGCGGCGGCATCTCTCGCGCAGGCGGCGGGGCCGTGGCCGAATCGCTTCCCAATGTGCGCAGCAGCTCAGTGAATCCCCCGCTGCCCGCGCCGCTGGAACCGGCGGCAGGAGGCTTCTCTGCAACAGGCGCTCTCTCCGCCGACGCCTGCCGCATCCGGTCCAGCAGTTCCGGCGAACTTTCCGCGCCGCCGCCGAAGACCACCTTGTGGACCACCGGCTCCGCAAGCGGCTTGGGCGCCGGCGGGGGCGCAGGTTTTGGGGCTTCCGGTGCTCGGGATTCCGGGAAATAGGACTCCAATCCCGAGCCAGCCGCCGGGCCGGCTGCTGCATCGGGCGCCTTCACCACCTGAAAAACGCCTGTTGCACCAAAGCCCTGGTCGGAGCTGGATTCCTCCGGCCACGGTGACGCCTTCGGTTCCTCTGGTTTCGTCGGTTTGTCCATGCAGTCAGGCCTCCGGTGCAATGCGGGTAGCATAAATCATTCCGTCGCGCCCGATTTGCCTATTTACCCAAAAAGATTTTGCGTATAATGCGGTTGCACCCTTCCACGCCGGACGAATAGACTCAGCGAAGGTTTCTTGCGGGTATCGTCCGGACAGACGGCATATTCTATGGATCGAGGCCAGGCTGCTCTCGCTGGAGTTTTGCCTTCGACCGATCCGGAAACCAACCTGCTGTTCAACTCTCGCCCATGGTGGTCTTCCTGCTATGAAATTCCTGTCACGGGTCGTCTGGTCTGAAGGAATGCATCTCGGTCCGCATCATTTTCAGACGCAGAGCCGGTATTTCGAAGACACGCTGTGGTTTCTCAACTCCAATCTTCGCCAGGAGCCATGGGGATTTCTTCATTTTTCCATCGACACGGAGGCCCTCAGCAACGGTCTCGCCATTCTCAACTTCGCATCCGGCATCCTGCCCGACGGACTCATCTTCGATCTTCCCGACTGCGATTCGGTTCCGGAGCCGGCGCAACTGAGCGGCCTGTTCGCATCCACCGACAGTGAGATCATCCTTCACCTGGCGATCCCGCCGCGCCAGGACCAGGGTCTGGATTGCGATCTCGGCGGCGGCTCAAGCGCACGGTACGGCGCCGTCAAGCGGGTGCTCCGGGACGACGCCGCCGGACAGGGGGAGAACAGCGTCTCCTTTGCCCGCAAGAATCTCGTTCTCTTGAGCCAGGCGCAGCTTTCCGAAGGCACAGTCTCGTTTCCCATCGCCCGCGTCTTTCGCGACGGGAAGGGGGGATTTGCCTGCGACCCCGAGTTTATTCCTCCCTGCCTGCGCATCAGCGCCTGCGAAGGCCTGGTTCTGATCCTGCACCGGCTGGTGCAGGCGATCGATGAAAAGATCGTTTCCACGCGCAGCGTGAGGGCCGGTTCCGGCCGCTTTGAGCTGGGCACATCGGCCCTGGATGTGGCCAACTACTGGTTCCTCCACGCGCTGTGCTCCAGCCTGCCCGCGTTGCGCCATCATCTGCAGGACCGCCGCAGCCACCCGGAAGAAGTCTACCGGGATCTCGTCCGGCTGGCCGGCGCCCTGAGCACCTTTGCCCTCGAATCGGCGCGCGACGAGATGCCGGCCTACCGGCATCGCGACCTGGCCTCGACATTCAAGGAGTTGGATGCGCTTATCCGGCGCTACCTGGAGATTGTGGCCCCATCCAACAGCATCACTCTCCAGTTCCGCAAGGCGGACAATTACATCTACGCGGCTGAGGTCAAGGACGAGCGGTGCCTGCGGCGCGCGCGATGGATTCTCGGAGTCCGCTCCTCGATCGCCGAGTCGCTGATCCTGCGCCAGACGCCCAAGCTAGTCAAGGTCTGTTCGGGCGAGGGGGTGACAAAGCTGGTGCAGCGCGCCCTTCCCGGCATGGAGCTATTGCACCTGCCCGTGCCGCCCGCCGCTCTGCGCGCCCAGGCGGACATGCACTACTTCTCCATCTCGCTCAGCGGCCCCTGCTGGCAGCATATACTCCAGACCAAGCAGGTCGGCGTCTATCTGCCCGGCGACCTCGGCGACGCAACCTTCGAACTCACCGTCATCACGGAGACATCGGCATGACTCCTTCTCCAGCTTCGCCTCCTCAAGAGATGAAGACCAACAATCTGGCTCTCGCGTTCCAGGAAGTCTTCACCGTTATCCTGCGTACCCGCTTCTTCGTTCAGCGGGTTGATAACGCCGATAGCTTCCGCGCCACCCTGCGCAAAATGATCTCCGCGGCGGTCAAAGACGCTTCCGCCATGGGTTACAGCGACGATGCGTCCAAGATGGCCATCTACGCCATGATCGGATTCCTCGATGAGAGCGTCCTCAATTCCAAGGATCCGACCTTCGCCGACTGGGCCCGCCGGCCGCTGCAGGAAGAGATGTTCGGCGGACACTTCGCCGGCGAATACTTCTTCCGCAACGTCACCGATCTGCTCAATCGTCCCGAATCCGCCGAGGTTGCCGATGTGCTGGAGCTGCATGCCCTTTGCCTGTTGCTGGGCTACCGCGGCCGCTTTGCCTTCGGAGACGCTTCGGAGATTCACACCATCCTCAGCCGCATCCGCGACAAGATCACCCGCATCCGCGGCGCCTATGCGCTCTTCCGCCCCGCCGAAACCCCGGCCGCCCCGCCCCGGGCCAAGCGCGACCCCTGGGTTCTCCGCCTGGCGCTAACCGCCGTCATCCTGGCCGTCTTCACGCTTCTGGCTTACGCCGGATACATTTTGATCCTCGGCCAGTCGATGCCCACAGCCGCTCGCGGCATTGAGCAACCCCGTCCAACCCTGGTGTCCCACCCGGCAACCAGCCTTGCGGAGATATCCCTATGAAACGCATCCTGATTGGGATACTGATCTTTCTCGTCTATATGGCCCTGGTGATCGTGGGGGCGTTTGCCCTGCACTTTGAAGGCACGAGGCTGGTGCTCTTCTGTGTGATTCTCGGCCTGCTGGGCGCTTTGGCCACCGTCTTCGTTCTCTGGTATATGCACAGTCTGGACAAGGCCTCTGGGCGGGCATCCGGGCCCGATACTCCCGACTCGATCAACCTGGGCACTTTGCTCCGCGATGCCGATGCCCGCATTCGCCAGGCCAACCGAGCCGGCGCCAAGTCGCTTGCTTCCCTTCCCCTCATCTATGTAATTGGGGATGAAAACTCCGCCAAGACCCAAACCGTTCTCCAGTCCGGCCTGGACCCCGAGTTGCTGGCCGGCAACGTCTATCGCGACGGAACGATCGTTCCCACCCAGCTTGCCAACGTCTGGCTGGCCGGCAACTACGTTCTGGTGGAAGCCGGAGGCTCGCTCCTGCGCCAGCCCCCGCTTTGGGCGAGACTGGTCAAAGCCACCATGCCCGCCAGGCTGGGCTCGGTCTTCGGCGACAGCCGCCTCCCGGCGCGCTCGGTGGTGGTCTGCGTCAGCATCGAGCGCATCATGGCCCCCAATACCTCGGAACAGATTCGCGCCCTGGCGCAAACCCTGAACGAGCGCCTCCGCCAGCTCTCGCAAACCCTGGGAATCTCGCTGCCAGTTTACGTGCTCTTCACCAAGCTGGACAACGTCACTCCCTTTGCCAATTACGTCAGCCGGCTCTCGGACGACGAGGTCAAGCTCCCCATCGGCACGCTGCTGTCTTCCCTCGACTCCGGCACCGGCCTCTATACGGAGCAAGCCACGGCTCTGATCGGCTCCCGATTCGACCAGCTCCTCTACGCGCTCTCCGAGTTCCGCCTCGATATTCTCTCTCGCGGCGGCGAACTCGCGGACCTGGCGCGAGCCTATGAATTCCCCCGCGACCTGCGCAAGCTGCGGGCCGGCGTGGTCTCCTTCCTTGCCGAGGTTGCCCGTCCCAGCCAGATCGGCGTCAACCCGTTCCTGCGCGGATTCTTCTTCGCCGGCATGCGCGCCCACATCGTCGAGGACGTTCTCGACATCGGCCCCGCTCAGCCCCAGGCCGCAGCGCCTCCCGTCAACGCCGGAGCCACGCGCATCTTTTCTCTCGCCGCCATGGAGCAGCAGCAAGCGGCAGCGCCGCAGTCGCGGCGAGGCGGCACGCGCAAGGTTGCGCAGTGGGTCTTTCTGCCCCACCTGTTCTCGAAGATCCTGCTCGCCGACAAGTCGGCCCTGGAGGCCAGCCGCGCCAGCACCCGGACCAGCTTCCTGAAGTGCGCGCTGCTCAGTTGCGTTAGCGCGGTCGTGCTCATTCTGCTCACGCTGACCACCATCTCCTTCTTCCACAATCGCTCGCTCGAACAGCGCGTAGCCGCGGCAGCGGGCGCGCCGATTGCTCCGGTCTCCGCGGGCGCGTTCGCTTCCTCCGCCGACCTTGAGAGCCTGGAAAGGCTCAGAGCGGTCCTGGATGAACTCGACGGCTACCGCAAGAACGGCCCGCCCTTCATGGATCGCTTCGGCCTCTACCGCGGCGACGCTCTTTATCCCGTGGCCTGCCAGGCCTACTCGAACAGATTCCGCGCCCTGCTCCTGGCTCCGACGCAGGAGAACATTCTCGCCAAGCTGCGCGCCGTGCCCGTCACTCCGGCCGCCGATGCTGACTACAGCGCAACCTACAGGCCGCTGAAGGCCTACCTCATCACGGCCACCAATCCCAATCCCGACTCCGCCCAGGACACGCTGGACTTCCTTCCCGCCGCCCTGGCCGCCGAATGGGCCGGCAGCGCAACCCCCGCGCCGGACCTCGCCCAACTGGCGCAGACGCAGTTCGCGTTTTATGCCAATCTGCTGGCGGAGCCATCCTCCTGCATGGCGCAAACCGGCGCTCCTGTGAATGACGTTGTGGTCGCCCATGGCCGCCTCTATCTCAATGGCTTCCAGGGATTCCAGCACGTCTACCAAAGCATGCTTGCCGCCGCCAACCACAAAGTCCCAGCGGTCAACTTCAACAGCAAGTTCCCCGGCTCGGTGCAGGAAATTGTCGATGGCTATACGGTCCAGGGAGCCTTCACCAAGGACGGTTTCGCCTTCATGCAGGACGCCATCCTCCACCCCGACCCCTACTTCCGCGGGGAAGAATGGGTTCTCGGCCCCTCATCCGGGCCGCCCATCGACCGCGTCGTCCTCTCCACCCAGTTGAAATCGGCCTATTTTGCCGACTACATCCAGAACTGGCGGACCTACCTGACCAAAGCGCAATTCCGTCCCTACCAGCGGTTCGCCGATGCCGGAACCAGGCTTGGCGCGCTGGACTCCAATACCTCCGCCATGCTGGAGCTCTTCTCGCTTATCTCCATCCACACCGGCGTCGCCGCGCCGGAGATAGCGACCGTCTTCCAGGCGCCGCAGTCCGTGGTTCCTCCCTCCAATCCCGACAATCGCTTCATTGCTCCTTCCAACCAGGCCTACATTCAGTCCCTGCAAGGCCTTGAAGGCGCCGTGAAGAACCTCACTCTCAACACCGCCAACGCCAACGATCCCACCGCCGCCGCGCCCGTTATCCAGGCCGCCGTCACCGCCGAACAAGCAGCAGAGAACCTTCGCAATGGCTTCCTTCCCGACCCAGCCGGCAGCATGGATAAGACCAGCTTCACCCTTCTCGAAGCGCCCATCGAGTCCATCAAGAACCTGGCTGCCCAGGCGCCCGCCAACGCCGCCGGCGGCGGGGCAAAGAGTTTCTGCGCCCAGATCGGGCCCGTGCTTGCCAAGTTCCCCTTCGATCCCCAGTCGTCGACGGAAGCTTCAACCGACGAGGTCGCCCAGGTCTTCGCGCCGGGTTCGGGCTCCTTTGCCCAGTTCACCTCCTCCATTCATGCGCTGGTGGCGCAACAGGGCGCTCAGTATGTGGTGGCTCCCGGCTCCACGGTCCATATCAACCCCGCGTTCCTCAACTTCCTCAGCCACGCCCAGAAGATCTCATCCAGCCTCTATCCGGGCGGCGGAAACCAGCCCTCGCTCGACTTCACCCTGTCTGAGGTCAAGGGGCCCGGCAACGCCGATGCAGTGCTCAATATCGATGGAAAGCAGATCGGCGCCAGCGGACAGTCGGCCACCTTCCATTGGGTCTCTCAACCGTCGAGCAAGATCACTCTGGCCACGCAGAAGAACACCGCGCCCGCCATGACCGGCCCATGGTCGATCTTCCACTTTGGCTTCGCCGCTCCACAGATCGCTCCCAACCGCCTGAAGTTCTTCTTCAGCTTCAACAATCAAACCCCTGAGATTGTCCTCTTCGACGCCTCAGGCCCCGGAGCGCCATTGCTGAATCCGGATTTCATGAAAGGATTCCACTGCGTTGCAAATGTAGCTCGCTAGATTTTTGACCGATTGTTGTCCTTCCAATTTGGGTGCCCCATCCTTGCGGCGTCCGCCGCGGCGGATTCTTGCCGCAAGGGTTGGAGACACGCAATGTGCGCGGAAGAAACGGTTACACTTGGAACAATCAAGGCTGGAAAATGACCGAAGAACTTACCAACGATCTTCCGCAATGGGGCGCACCCCTTGGCGAGCCGGTCGAAGCCGCCGCCCCGGCCGAGACTGCGCCAGATTCTGCGTCGGAGCCGGCTCAGCCTCCGGTTTCCGCCGATGCCGCGCCTGTTCCCGCGTTGCCCGGCCAGCCCGCAGAAAGCCCAGCCGGGCTAGCCGCTCCGGCCGCTCCGGCCGAGCCAGCCGCCGCCCCGCCCTTTCGCATCGCGGTTTCGGCCCTGAGCGATATTGGCTGCGTGCGCACCAATAACGAAGACTTCTTCGGTTACGACGAATCGCTGGGCATCTTTGTCGTCTGCGATGGCATGGGAGGAATGGCCAGCGGCGAAGTCGCAAGCTCGCGCACGGTCGCGGCTATCATGAAGAGCTTTGCCGCTTCCGCCGCCTCCGGGCTACCCGTCAGCACCAGGCTGCTCCATGCCATCAACACCGCCAATCTCGACGTATGGGAGAGCGGGCAGATCCCGGAGAACAAAGGCATGGGAACCACCGTGGTGGCGGCCGCGCTCGATCAAGACAAGCTCATCCTGGGCAACGTCGGCGACAGCCGCGCCTACATCCTCCAAGACGACCGCTGCGCGCAGCTTACCGTCGATCATTCCTATATCAATGAACTGATTCGCAACGGCACGCTGACCATTGAAAATGCCCACCTGGCGGACCTGCGGGGCATGGAGTCCGTCATTACTCGAGCGGTCGGCGTGGGCACCGAGGTGCAGCCCGACTTCTACTCCGTCGATCTCAAGCCCGGCATTGGAGTTCTCCTGGCCACCGACGGCCTGACCCGCTACTTTGCCGAGGACGGAATCGCCTCCATCCTGGCGGCCTCGACCTTCGAAACGGCCTGTGCGAACCTTATCCACATGGCCAAGCAGCGCGGAGGCCAGGACAATATCACTTGCATCCTGCTCCTCGCCCTGGCCGGCTGATTGCTTTTAAACCCCCCTCGGTGAATCTCAGGAGAAGTTAGGTTGACCGAGCCTTCGTGCGCGGGCGCGCCCATGAGTTCTTCAGCCGGGCGCAACTCTCATCTGCTCAAGCGAGCAGGGGTTCTGATCTTTCTCGGCCGGCTGGCGATGCTCTCCCAACCGGACTTCGCGTCCGGGCCGGCGTAGTCAACGATCGCGGCCACTTGTTTAGCAAGCTCCGCGGCGCCTTCCCGGTCGCCGTTGCCAATCATGGTCTGATACTTGGCGATCAGGCCGGCGACGGCTCGATCGGCAAAGGCTCGCATCCTCCCACGGAACGTCTCCACGACCGGTCCCGCAAGGGCGGAATCGCCCAGGGCCGCTGCCACGCGCCGCATGGTTTGCTCGCCTGCGGGAAGGCCGGTTTCAAGCTCCGCATACGCCCTGCCGATGCTACGGAAGATCGCCTGCTGCCGCTCTTCCCCGAGCGCGGATTCTGCCGCCAGCACCCGGTCCGATCGCCGCAGGACAGCCGGCAGCGCCTCAAGAAGCTGAATGGCCTCGGCCTGCTTTCCTTCCCGCGCCAGCCTCGCGGCGCTTGCCAACTCCGCTTCAACCTGCTTGGCCAGCGACGCGCGGCTCTCCAATGCCTGATCGTAAAGAAAGCGCAGGGCCTTGTCGTCGTTCTCTTTCAGCGCGCCTTCCAGGAACGCGATCGCTTCGTCGTAGGCCGATGCGTCGATCAGCGCCTGCGCCTGGGCAGCCCGGCTGCGCAGCAGCGCCTCGCTGCGATGCTTCTCCTCTTCGCGAAGCGCAAACTCCAGCAGCGAACCAATCTCTTCCGTGGCGATGCCTTCCGCCTGGCAACCTTCCAGGATGTGAACCGCATCCGCATACAGGCCGCCGGCGAGAGCCTCGCGCGCCTTGAGCACGCACTCTTCCCGCCGCTCCTCTTCCGCCTGCCGCTTGACCCGATCGGCCAGCAGCTTCTCCAATCCCTGCAGCCGCTCTTCGCTGGGAATGCGCTGGCGGGCCTCCTGGACCACCTTCAACGCCTCTTTGGGGCTAAGGTCGCGGCAGGCCTGAATGGTCTCGTCCACGAAGCGGCGATCCTCGTGCTCCTTGATCTGCTGCTCAACCTGCGCGTTCAGCCGGATCAGGGTCGTATCCGCGGGCATGGAAGCCATCGCTTCCTGAATCGACCGCGCGCATTGTTGAAGCTGCTCGAAGCCGGACGCCGCGAATACCTCGGTCTCAATCCGCGCAACCAATTCCTTGCGCTTGATCTGCTCCAGGCCGGAGTTGGCGTCCGCGAGCAGAAGCGGAAGCTCGGGGTTGGTGGGATCGGCGCGTTCCGCCCGCTGCAAAATATCGATGGCCTCCTTGTAGTGCCTGACGCCAAGTTCCCCGCGGGCCGCTTCCAGCAGAGCCTTCACGCTGGCCTGCTTTTCGGCCTCTTCCGCTTCCCTGGTCAAGAGGCTCACCAGCACGATTCCCTTGGAGTTCGACTCATCCACGCGGAGAGCCTCCTGGGCGGCGGAGATGGCCGCCTGGTAGTCGCCTTCCCGCCGCGCGGCATCCGCCTGGCGCAAATACTCGCGGACGCGCTCCTGCTTTTCTCTGCCTTTCTCCGCCCGCTGACGAAGCTCGATCAACTCGTGATTGTCGGCATCCAGCCCCAGCCCCTCATATACGATCGCCAGGCTCTGGTCGAATTCCTTGTCGCTCAGCAGGCTCTCCGCCTGCTGGCGAAGCTGCTGGATTTTCTCCTCGCGCTGGCGCAGGCTAAGTTGCCGTTGAACCTCCGCCAGCAACTCCCGCGCCTCGGTATTCTTGGTCTGGATCTTCAGCAGTTGCTGGAGCGCGGCGCGGGCGCGCGGAAGATCCCGCGCTTCCATCCATCGCCTGGCCTCGGGCAATAACTCCTTGGCCTGCTCCTCTTGAATCTCCGCGATGGTCGTGGTCAGATCCGCGGCCATCTCGTCGGCCGTGGAGTAACGGTCTTCCGGCAACTTGGCCAGCGCCCGATCGACAATCGCGTCCAGCGAGGGTGGGCAACCTTTGCACCTGACGCTCAGCAGAGGATGCGGCTCGTTCAGAATCCTCCGCATCAGCACCATTTCATCGCCGGAAAAGGGAAGCTCGCCGGAGACCAGCTGATACAGAACCACGCCGGCGGCAAAGATGTCGGAACGGCGGTCCATGGGCTTGTCTCGCAGTTGTTCCGGCGCCATGTAAGTAACCGTCCCCAGGATGCGGCCGGGGCGGGTGAGGTTGAGGCCCTGATCCTTTCTCTCCTCCAGCCGCGCGATGCCGAAATCCAGCAGCTTGACACGCCCGTCGGGCTGCACAAAAATATTCGCGGGCTTCACGTCGCGGTGGATCACATTCTGGCGATGCGCATAGCCAAGCGCGAAGCACACATCGGCCATAATCCGCAGGCGCTCAACCAGCGGAAGCTGCTCTTCGGCCGCGATCAACTTATCCAGCGGATCGCCTTCGACCAATTCCATCACAATGTATGGAATCCCGTTGTCGTCGCCCAGCTCGTAGACGGTAACGATATTCGGATGCCGGAAACTTCCCGTCTTCCGGCCTTCGTCGTAAAAGCGCGCCAGCATGCCGGAATCGCCCTTGATTCCCTCGGTCAGCGTCTTGATTGCGACTTCGCGGCCAAGGTGCCGATCCTTGCAGCGATAGACCACACCCATCCCGCCACGCCCCAGCACGTCAACGACGTCATACTTGCCTATCTGGGTCAATTCGACCGCCGGCTTGTTATTGCGGGAATCCACGCTCTCGCTCCGCCTCTCGCCCGTCTGTCGCCGCGCCTGGCGGAAACTACTGGGATTCGCCTGCCGGCCGCATATTGAACTTCCCGGCCAGAAACTCCTTGGCGTGCCGCCGCTCGGCCGACCCATTCTCCGCAGTGCAGCTCAGATAGCGCAGGTAGTATTCGCCCGCGCCATCCGCATTTTCTTCCTGCTCCCTCGTCTTGCCCGCGTCATAGACCTCGCGCGGCAAGTCCTGGACCTTCAAGCGCACCTTCTCGACCAGTTCATCGCGCGCCGCATTCTCCAGCGCCGTCTGAAGTTCACTGGTGTTCGGAGTGGTCCCTCCCAGCTTCACGCCCTCGGTGTCGTCGGCCTTCACTTCCTCCAGCATCACATATTGCCTGGGGTCTTGCTTCTCCACCACGACCGCATCCCCCATCTGCCCGGTCAGCGTTTCGCCGATGCGAAACTGCAGCTTGACCGAGTTCTTGACATCGATGGTCCTGCGAACGTACTCGTAAGGGCGAATCACATCGATGGTATTGGTCTTGGGCAAGGAGTCGGCCAGCGCCTGGGCATCGGCGACCGCCTTCTGATCCGCGGCCACCTTGGCGTTCACCTCATCGATGTCCTTCTTCTTGCCTTTCGCTTCGGCGCCTTGAAGCGCGGCCTGATCCGTTGCCAGTTGGCGCACGGCCGCATCATAAGCCCGATTGGCCTTGTTCCATGCCTCGTTGGGATCTTCATGCGTCCCGGCGCGGTACTTCGACTCCTTGGATTCCAGATTGGCGGTCTCGACGATCTCGCGCTCCAGCACATCCCCGGCGAGTTGAAAGTCGGGTTCCACGCCGCCTGTCGTTTCCCCAAATCGAACCGCCTTGATGGTGGGCGCTTCGAGCCCGGTGATGATCGCGTCCTCCAGTTGGGGGATGAAGCCGGTGCTGTTGCGCTGCGAAGTCTGGTCGCGGAACTGAACACGAATCGACAGCTTGGAATGCATGGCATGAGCCGGAGCAGCCGCAACCTTCGCGTCGTGGGCCGACTGATTGGAAGGTTGATAGAAAAGAGCCTCTTCAAGATAGGTCCAGCCCAACTCCGTGCCCGATCCGGCCGGCTTGTCCAGGTAACGCTTGGCCTGGTCCACAAAGTAGGCGCTCAAATCGTCGCCCAGGATAACCATTGTGTCCTGGTAGGAGTCGACCTTGCTCAGTTCATAGGCGCGTTCCAGGTAGTCATAGGCCTTCTCCATCCCGATCTCATCTCCCAGCCCGCGGATGGGATCGTGCGCCTTTTGCAGGTCCTTTGCCGCCCGGACCGCGCTTTGGACGTAGGCGTCCTTCAGTCTGTCAATGTCGGCGGAGACCAGCGCCTGCTGGGAAGGCGGCAGGTTGTACAGCACCTCAAAGGCATGGATCGCGTCTTTCTGTTCCTCATACGCACGGCTGCCGGCCAGCGCCTTCACGGCCGCGGCCTTGTCCTCGGCGACGGCCAGTTGCTTGCGCGCCTCCGCCAGAGCATCCCGCGCCTCCGAAGCGTCTTTCGCGCCCACGGCCTTCTCGTATTGCTTAATGGCGTTCGGCCAATCCGCCGCCTCGCCGAACTGCTTGCCCAACTGCAAATAATAACTGTAAGCCGAATTGACGACTACCGCGATGCGCGGCTCTTCCCCTTGGAATGGGCGCAAGGGAGCGATGGCTTCGAGCGCCTGATCCATTCTCTTGGCCACCACGGACGACTCCGCCGTCCGCAGCGCGCTGTCGAAGGCGTTGCCGGCCTGCATCACATCGCCGGCGAGAACCTGGCCTGCCGGAAGGCCCGCATCGACTTCGCGCACGGCATCGCTGAGCGTCCTGGCATTCCGCAGGTGGGTATACCCCGGAGCATGGTCCTTCAATGCAGCCTGGTAGGCGTTCAGTTCGCTCCGGCCGTTCTCTGAAATGGCGGTGAGTTGCTCGCGAATCTCTGCCATAAGCTTCGCCGTCCGGTCCAGGCTGGGATCAACGGCCTTCGCCTGGTCGGCCTGGGCCTTGGAATTCTTCAAGTCGATATATGAGGGCGATCCCGCGGCCACGGACTTCCGGAACGCATCCAGGGACGCCTCGCCGGCAGCCGCATACAGCGACGCCTGGGCGAGCTTGGCATCGGCGGAATGGGGCGAAGCGGGATACTTGGAAAGATAGTCCGACCAGCCGGCAACGTCCCCCGCTCTTTGCGCGCGCAAGTACTCGGCAAGCTCCGGGTTGGGAGCGGCGACAAAGACGAGCTTCACGCCCTTCTTCAAGGGCGGCAAAGCGCCTGCCTCAACGCCGGAGACAGCGACCGGAGTTCCCGTCAAAACAGCGCGGTCAGCCAGCTCCGACAAAGAATAAGACGCATTGTGGTCGAATTTGACATTGTCGGGCACGACGCAAACGGACGTGCCTTGATTGGCGCTATAGCGCAGAACGCCGTCGGCGCCGCGCTCTAGAACCCCGCCCGGCCCGAGCATCAGCTTTTCCATCTTGCCGTAGGTCGAATGGTCGATGGCCGCCGCCTGGAATGGCGTGCAATTGCGCATCTCAATCTTGCCGTTGATCAGCACATCGGCCAGTTGCAAAAAGGCCGCGCCCGACGGGCCGTCGTAGAGTTCGATGGCGTTGAGCGAAACCTGTTTTGCCAGGGCGGCCGGCACATGCCAGCCCAGCATAAGCACCGCCAATGCGGCGGCCTTCAAAAGAAAACTGCGCTTCGATCTAACTTCTTGCATGACGACAGAGAATGCCATGAAATCCCCAAGACTCGATCCAAACCGGCAGACTGACCCCGCCCGCTGTTCCATTCACTGCATACGGAATGCCTCCAGGCGGAATTCAACCAGAGCACTGCCAGCGCAATGGGGGTCCGCGCCGGCATACCGCGAACCCCCTTCACCCGAGTTCGCTACGTCTGTTAAACTACCATCCTCATACGCAGGGGTGCAATCTTTTCGCGCACCGGCAAGCCGGAGCCTGTAGAGTTGCGTCAGCAGAGAAAATGGCCACCTCCTCGCAGTCTCGACAACCCGACCAGCCGGCGGCTCTGGCCACTCAGCCGGCCAAAGAGAGCCCGCCCGCCAGCGCGGCAGCCCTCTCAATCCGGCTGTGGAGGACCAATGAGGCCGGCCAGCCCGGCGATTTGTCCTGGACAAGCGACGACCCGGCCGTCTGCCTTGCGCTGGACCTCATCGGCGCTGAGCACGGGGTCGCGACCATGCCCCAGGGCAGGTTCCTGGTGGCTGCTTTTTCCGGCATTCAGCCCGCGGTTTCGACTGCGCGCCGCCTGCAATGGGCTCTCAGCGGGCTGTCGGAAGCCGATCGATTCGCCGCAACGGCTGCCGCGGTGCTGGTTCACGCTGCTCCCGATCTGCCCGCGCCGGAGGCCGGCAGTTTCGCGCTGCTTCCCCTGGAGAACGCCGCCCCGGGGCAGATTCTGCTCACCGCAAAGGCCGCCGAACTCTTGCGCGATCTGCCCGGCCTTCCCTTGCAGGCTGCCTCGGACGCGGGTCTGTGCGAACTGCTCTGGCGCTCCTCTGAGGCAGCGTCGAGCCGTTCCTCGGACGAGGAAGCGCTCTCCCGATTTATCCAACTGAATGGGTTGGAGAACGAGGCGCCTGCACTGGCCCAGCAGCCAGCCGGGCCTGCCGCGGAACCGCTGCCGGCCGTAGCGGATAGCGGTCCGGCCACTCTGCCGGATGCGATGGAGCAGGACACGGTGAAGTTTGCCGGTTTCGAGCTTCAGGCATTCGCCTCGAGTCCGCGCAAGAAGCCGCGCTGGCTTCTGGTCTCAGCCTGCGCGGCAGTCCTGCTTGTTATGGCCGCGATCGCCGCCTTCTACCAGAAGGGAGCTGCGAAGCCGACGGCCGTCGCGGCGCATCCGGCCTCTTCGACCGCCGCGCCTCTGCTCGTCGCCGCCCAGGCTTCCCAAAGCCTGCCTACCAATCCGGCTTCTCCCGCGGGCGCCGCGTCCGCTCCGGAGCCGGTCAATCCCATCCCTCCCGCGAGTGCAGCGACCGAGCCGGAGCCTGCAAAGCCCAGCCCTCCCGCGCAAGCGGGTCGCAAGCAGAAAGAACTTGCACTGAGCAATCCAAGGTCTCCCGGCGCCGCAAAATCGCAGGCCAACAAGCTCAAGCCGGCGGGAGGAGACGCCGAGCCGATCGACCGGAAGGTGCGAAAGCCGCAGGCCAACCTGCCCAAGGCTGCCGCGGCGGGCAACTGCGATCTCGACTCGAACATGCTTCCCAAAATGCTTGACCAGGCAGAGAGGAGCCGGGAGCAAGGCAACTATCCCGCCGCGCTCAGGCAGTTTCGAGCGGTGCTGGCCTGCGACCGCAACAACGCTCGCGCGCGGAGCGGGCTGGACCTTACCGAGCTCGCCGTGCAGCATCGATAACAGGATTGCGGAAAGCCGGCCGGCGCAGTCGATTGCACTGGAATGGGCGCGGCAGGCAACGGCGGAGTCCCAGCGGTCTTGTCACCTGGCAGGGGCTTTGAGGCCGGTGTGCGAGCCGGCCTGCCGTTTCACTCTCCTCAATACTCCATTGAGCCCGCCAGTTCGCCCCTCTCCTGCGAGACCGATGCCATCGGCGAGCTTACCCTGGCCCGCGCGCGCAAGGTCACAATCGCGGAGCAGCTAAGAATAACGAGCAGGGGATCGAGAGCGCGCATATCGTAAGGCTCCGGATGGGTGAAGTAGTACATCGCGGGAAGAAGAACCAGAACTCCACAGTAGCGAATGACCTCGAAGGGCCTTTGGCGCCAAGCCAGGAAGAGCCCGAGAGTTCCAAGCAGCGTCAGGCAGGTAGCGAACGGCACATTCTCAGGGTCGGCCGGTTCCTGCGCCAGATAGCGTGGATCGAAGCTCCAATAGCCGGTCCAGAGATAGACGGCGCGGCGCGCGCACATCCATGCGTACCAGCCGGGGTGGTCCTCGATATACGTCTTGGCCTGCGCCGCCTTGTGGTCCATGTAGGCCAGTTCGCCGGCGTTGTATGCGGCCAGTTCCTGGGCGTCGTGAAGGGGGTGCAGGTCGTCGCTGGTCCAGCGGAGGTTACTGCCGTTGTTGCCCATCCACAGTTCCAGGCCCATACTGTCGCGCACCGGAATGAAGCGGTGGAAGACCAGGGCGTCGCGAATCAGCCACGGCGAGAGGACGGCTGCTAGAGTCAGGGAGGCAACCGTCCCCGGCAGCAGCCAGCGCTGGCCGGCGCGAGCCAGCCTCCAGGCCGCCAGCGCCAACAGGAAGGGAATAACCACCAGAATCGACGGCTCGGTAAGGCCCGCAATCCCGGCCAGCAGGCCAAAGCCGGCCCAAAGTCCAAGCCGCGGAGAGCGCTCCAAGCTTTGCGCCAGATAAAGCAGCCAGCACAGGCACAGCAGCAGCAAATGCGTGCCCCATGCCCATGCCGCCGAAAAGTATATGCCGTAGGGAAAGATGGCCCATGCCCAGGCCGCCCACCATGCCGCGCGCTCGCCAAAGCTGCGCCGGGCCAGCAAAAAGATCGGGATGCAGGCCAGCGAGTTGATCAGGCAGTCGAAGGCATGAACGGCAAGAATCGACCGGGCGGAGTGGACGCCGAAGAGACGGAAGAACCCGGCCACAATGAGCGGATAGACCGGCGGCATGATCGCCGAGGGCTGAGTGGAAGCAAACGGGCTGCCGAAGCCCTGCCCGGCCACCAGCGCCCGCGCCACGTTGCCCTGCTCCCAGGCGTGGATGTGGGCGGCATCCATCAGATTCTCGAAGTTGTTGAGCGGGATCGCGGCCAAGCGGAGCGCCAGCGCCACCAGAACGATGATGGGCAGCCGCCAGCGAACCGCGGCCTTCTGTTTCCCCTGAATGATCGGTCCCGTGAGCGTCGCCATAGTTTCGTTCACATGGGATAGACGGAGAACAGCCCCTTTGCGAAGACATGGGGCACAGGATTTCTAATGCCGGGCGAATAACCTGGTAGATGGAATAGTTGCTCAGAGCATTTTCAGGAAGGCTCGTTACCGCATGCGCCCCACCCTCGCCCCGCTCTTGCTGTCGCCGCCAGAGTGGGGTAGAACGCACTGCGGGAGCAGGGAAGAAACGCGCGAACTTCAGGCGCGAACCCTACTTCGCCTCCGCGATGGCCTCGATATGGACGCTCTTCTTGGCATCGTCGGCCTTAGCGGTCACGGTCACGTGGTCGCCATAGAAGTCCTTAACCGCCTCCGGATTGTCGATGGTCCAGACGGCCTTCTTGGCCTCATCCACAAACACCGGGGCCATGCCGCCCTTGATGCACTTCTTGACGCACTCGGCTCCCGACCCGGCGTGCTTGGCGCCGCACATCGAGTCGGAGATCCACCCATCGATCTTGGTTGAATCGGCCGCGCTGGCCGCAGTCGCAGTCAGCGCCAAACCGGCGAACAGAATCGCCAGAACACTTTTCATGAGAAACCTCCAGGGGAATGGAAAATCTCTATCGAATACCATCATGCCCCATCGTCGCCGATTCGGCAAGAGTCTTCGGCTCTCAGGGCTTAGGGGGATAGGCATACTGCCCGTGCGATTCCTGCTTGGCGGGCAGGCTGTTGCGCCGGGCGTCCACGTTCTTCAGCAGCGCCTCGTAGCGCTGGGCCGCCGCGCTAAACCTTCCCACCATCTCTGCCGTCTTGATCAGAAACCCCGGATTCTTCTCCCGGATCGCCTCCAGAATGGGTGAAAACTTGGCCAGCAGGAAGAACCCCTCCGAGTTGCAATCCACAAACAGTTCCGCCGAGACTGCCCCGTGCAGCACCATCGCCGCCGCCATCTCCCAGTAGGTGAGCACCTGGCGCAGCCAGGCATTGTGCGGGTTGCCGGGATTCTCGGCCACGGCAAAGAACTCCTCGGCAGTGGCCGGCCAGAACTCGCCGGTCATCCACGCGCGCGCCTTGCGCATCTCCGCTTCGGTACGCAGTTCATAGAGTCTGAGAATGATTTCGGCATCCGCTGGCGTGGCAAGCATTCGTTCCATCGATAGGTCTCCGCTGCCCATATTACCCGATTTAGCCGGAGGACCGCATCCCCTTCCGCGCGGGGTCGCAGGGCAAAGCTGCGCCGGCGAGGGCAGCGGGGTGGCGCTCGGCGCTTTGGCGGCCTCCTATTAGCCCTCAAGCAAGCCGGCACGGTGGAAAAATGCGAGACCAGGCTCGATTCCTTCTTCAAGCGCTTCTTGCGGCAGGGCGGGAAAATCGGCCTTCATCGCATCCAGAAGCTCGCCGCGTTCGTGGGTTCCGTCGAGCATCCTGAGAAAGTTCCGCACCACGGGATCGTCGAGCGTCACCGTGCTGTGCAGGAGAGTGGTCGCATACGGCCGGGTCCGGGCTTCCTGCCGGGCGCAGGCGCTGGCCCTGGGCCGCGCCGAAACCTCTCCAGCGACCGGGGCCCTCCAGGCGTGCAGCTCGACCATCTTCGCCACCACCAGCCGCATCAGCAAGGTGACTCCGTCGCCATCGAGCGTAAAACCGCTCCCGGCAATCCGCGGCTCAATCTCGCCAAAACTCAGCGCCCGCGGCCACGCTGCCTCCAGTCCCTCCAGGAGCGCAATCGCGCCGGCGTGGTTCGATTCCATCTTGATCCCATCCGACAAACGAAAGACCTTCGCTCCCGAGGTTTCTCCTGGCGTCGACTTCACTGGTGAAGCAAGCAGCAGCCGGCGAAGATGTTCGGCCGGAAAATCGCGCCGCACCAAGCGCTCCGCTCTGCAAAGCAGCGTCTCCCGGTACCCGCGCATGCGCGCAAAATCCAGCATCTGCTCTTGCTTCAGAATGTCGTCGCCCGCCGCGCTCGCAAGCGCGGACCGCATGTCGGACCGATAGCATGGATCGGTTGGCGGAGGCAGCACCGCTTCGCTCAAGTACTGCAAACCATGCCTCCGGGCGTGCCCGACAAACTCAATGAAGCGGACCGGATGGTAGGTGCCGCCCAATTCGTCGTGGTAAGTGACCTGTGGGCTGCGCTTTTCCATCCTCTTCAACTGGTCCTCAATCAGCAGGCGATAGGCATCGCCCTCCGGTCTGGCCTCAGCCAGGAAATGGAGGAACGCAAGTCCGCCGGAGACCCGCTGCTCCGGATCTTCGATTCCCTTTACCTGGAACAGCATCATCTCGCGAATCATCTTGCGCAGATGACCGCCCGGCAACGCGTTGTAACTGACAAATGCAACTCCGTCAGGCGTTAGCAACTCCGCGCAAAGCGCCAGCAGCCGCTCGCGCACCGGCTCCGGAACCCAGGCGTAAAGCCCGTGCGCAATAACGTAATCGAACTGGCCGAGTTCCGCCCCCGCGTCAAGCAGGTTGCTCTCAAAGAGGCGCACGTTGCGCAGGCCGAGTCCGCGAATCCGCTCCTGCCCGCGCGCGATGGGCAAACCAGCCAGGTCGAATCCGACAAACTCGCTGCGTGGCACGGCATAAGCCATGGGAATGAGGTTCGCGCCCTCATTGCATCCGATCTCCAGCACGCGGCATTGCTCCACCGGCGCTGGAGAAAGCCCATGCAGAATCGCCATAGCCGCCAGGCGATCCGGATGTGTATCTGGATAAGGAAAACTCGGATAGGCAACCGAATCGTAGGGATCTTGCCCGGTGCGCATTGCAAGGCTCCTTGCCGGGGGTTCATTTCAAATGGTATCGGAGCCGCAGCCTCCACTATTACGCCGGCTGCAACGCCTTCTTTCCGCCCTTCCTCTCCACCACCGGCCCATGCGTCTCCGCCGTCGGCGGCGCGGGCGCGTCACCGATCCGCTTCGAGTAAGTGCACGCTACCTCGGACCCCGCCGCCTTGGCCGCGTTCCCGGCCCGCTTCTTCGGCACAAGCTCCTCGGCGCTCTTCTTCTTGTTGGGGCATTCCAGGTAGATGCCCGAGCGCAGCGTCTTTTCCACCAGGTACCGGCTCTTGCACATCGGGCACTGCTTCGCCACCGGCTTGTAATTCGACGTGAAGCCGCACTTGGGATAATTCGTGCAGCCCCAGAAGATATTGCCTCTCCGCGCTTTGCGCTCGGCCAGGTCGCCCAGCCCGCACTTGGGACACTTCATGCCTTCAATCAGGTTCTGCTTCACGTACTTGCACTTGGGATAACCGGAGCAAGAGACGAACTCCCCGAAGGCGCCCTGGCGCAGCACCAGAGGCTTGCCGCAAAGCGGGCAGTCCTCGCCCGTCGGGAGAGGCACGTTCTGTTTCTGCTGCTGCTTCTGGCTTAGCTTGCGAACGGTCTTGCAGGGCGGATCTTCGCTGTACCCAGGGCAGGCCATATAGGGCCCGAAGAGCCCGCGCCGCAGCACCATCACGCGCCCGCAGTTATCGCAGTATTCTTCCGTCTCGCCCGCCTCCTGCGCCTCCTGCGTATTCAGGTCCGGCTTGCCAGTGGTGTTCTCCTTGGTAAACCCGCAGCTCGACTTGTCTTTCTTGTCGTATGCCGAACACGCATAGAAGGTGCCGAACTTGCCCCACTTCAGCAGCAGCGGCGACCCGCACAGATCGCAGGTTTCCTTCGTCCGCTTCTCCATCCGCTTGATGTTTTCCATGTTCTTGCCGGCGTCCTTGAGTTCATCCTCAAAGTAGCCGTAGAAGCCCTTCAGCAGGTCCGTCCACTTCTCATGGCCCTCCTCGATCTCGTCCAGTTCCTCTTCCAGCTTGGCCGTGTAAGCGACGTCGAATATATAAGGAAAATTCTTCACCAGCAGGTCGCAGACCACCATCCCGATCTCAGTGGGATAAAAGCGGCCGCCGATCTTGGTCACGTACTCGCGATCCTGAATGGTGTTGATGATCGAGGCGTAGGTCGAAGGCCGCCCAATGCCCCGTTCCTCCAGCA
>JBEKPA010000014.1:0-23499 GCA_049521195.1 Occallatibacter sp. | reverse complement strand
TTTTAGTGGTCCAAGGAGGATTTGTGCGTCGAATTCTAGCCGTTTTCTGTCTTGCCGTATTCACCGTAACCCTTGCCGCCCAGTCGCCAGCCGAGTCCCAAGCTAAAACAAAGCCTTCCGCGCCGAAGGCGCAGTTGGCCGCACCGCAGGTGCTCAAAGATTTGCCCGTGCGCAAGGTGGTGCTCTACAAAAACGGCGTGGGCTACTTTGAGCACGCTGGTTCAGTTACCGGCAACCAGCGCGTGACCATCGATTTCACCTCGCCGCAGTTGAATGACGTCTTGCAGTCGCTCACCGTGCTCGATGAGGGCGGAGGGCGGATTGCCGGGGTCAACTACAACTCCACCACGCCGCTGGCGGAACAGCTTAAAACGCTCTCGCTGGGCATGACCGACAACCCCACTTCGACCGAGCTCTTCGAGGCGCTCAGAGGGCAGCGGGTCGAGGTCACCGGCGGGCCTGGCGGGACGATTATCGGGCGGCTGCTTTCCATTGAGACTCGCAGCGAGAAGGTGGGCAGCACCGACAACACGGTCGATAAATTTTATCTCTCGATCATTGCCACCTCGGGCGCGGTGCGGGTCATCGAGCTGACGCCGATGCTGAGCGTGCGCCCGCTGGATGGGAATCTTCAGGGGCAGCTTGACCGCTATCTTGAGCTGCTCTCGACTACGCACGCGACCGGGTTGCGGCATTTGACGTTGAACGCACTTGGCCAAGGCCAGCGCGAGCTGCGGGTGAGTTACATCAGCGAGGTTCCGGTGTGGAAGTCGACTTATCGCATCGTCTTCCCGCGCACGCCGAATGGCAACGCAACCATGCAGGGCTGGGCGGTGGTGGATAACACCGTGGGCGCGGACTGGGACAATGTGCAACTGTCGCTGGTAGCCGGCGCGCCGCAAAGCTTTATCCAGCCGCTCTCGCAGCCGCTTTATACGCGGCGGCCGGAGATTCCCATCTCCACCGAGGCGCAATTGACGCCGCAGACGCACGAGGCGGGGGAGTTCAAGCAGGATATGGGGGCGGCGCAATCGGCGGAGGTGATTAGCTCGATCAACTCGGGGCCGATTGCCGGACGCGATATTGACCGCATCGAGATGTCCGCGAAACTGTCTGCGCCTTCCCGCGTGACCTTGGGGAGCATGGGTAGCGGCTCGGGCATGGGAGTGGGCGTTGGCCACGGCGCTGGTTACGGCGCCGGCGTGGGCGGCAATGTGGGCGGCGGCATCTACCAAGCCACCAACGTCCTCCAGGCCGGCGACGTCTCCACCAACGCCTTCGACGACTTCTTCGAGTACGCGCTGACCCAGCCGGTCACCATCCACAAGAACGAGTCGGCGATGGTGCCCATCCTCCAGCAGGAGCTGCCCGCCGAGCACGTCACGCTGTGGAGCGAGCGGGAGCCCACGCCGCTCCGCGCCGTGTGGCTGGAGAACAAATCCAAGCTCACCCTGGACGCGGGCAGCTTCTCCATCTTCGAGAGCGGCGAGTTCGCCGGCGAGGGCCTGCTCGATCCCATCCATCCCGGCGAGAAGCGCCTGCTCTCCTACGCCGCCGACCAGGCCGTCCGCGTCAAGGTGACGGACCGCGATAACCAGCGCACCCTGCACCACGTGAAGATCGCCAAGGGCGTGATCATCGAAACCCACATGGATGTGGTTTCAGTCACCTACTCGGCCGTCAACCACGCGGAGGCCGACCGCATGGTTCTGGTGGAGCACCCGCGCCGCAATAACGGCTGGACCCTGGACGAGGGGCTGAAGGCGGATGAGACCGCGCCGGACCTCTATCGCTTCAAGCTGCCGGTGGCCGCGCACTCAACGGCTAAGCTCGAGGTGCGCGAGCGCGGCCCGGAGCACACCCGCGTCGACCTCACCGCGGGCCAGGACCAGACCTCCTACTTGCTTGATCTGGTCAAGCGCGTGCCCGATGCGCTCGACAAACTGAAACCGGTGATCGACGCGCAGACGGCCCTGGCCGACCTGGATCGTCGCATCGCCGAATCCAAGAAGACCGAGGAAACCGCCGCGGCCGACGAAGCACGCGACCGCGACAACCTGACTGCGCTCAAGGGCAACGATGCGGCCAAGCGCTTTGTGGACGAGTTGAACCGCGCCGAAGATCTGTTGCAGGCCACGCGCAAGCAGACCGCGGACCTGGAGCAGCAGAAGAAATCAGCCGTCGACAAGCTCAACGACTTGATCGCCGGCATCAGCTTCGACTGGGACGAGAAGGCGAAGTAGGGAATCCGGGGTCAGGGAGTAGGGAACAGGGAACAGGGCTGGATGCTCCATCCTTGCGGCGTGTCGCCGCGGCGACTTTTTGCCGCAAGGGTGGGATAGCACGAACCCAGGATGACGCCTTTACGCCTGCCCGGTCATCGCAAACAGGATCGCCCGCGCCATCGAGTCCTCATCCTCGCGCGACGAAATCATCAGGTCGTAGAGATGGGGATCGCACCAGCTCTTGCCGAAGTACTCCTGCAGGTATTTGGCGCGCTCTCCATCCACGGTGCGGATGCGCTGCTCGATGTTGGCGCCCTTCTCCAGGCGAGCGCGCAAGCGGACGATTCGCTCCCGCAGCGGCGCGTAGACAAAGACGTGATAGACGTCCGGTCTGTGCTGCAAGACGCATTGCGAGCCGCGGCCCACCACCACGCAGTTGCCGTCGCGCCAAGCCTGTTCGACGATCTTCTCAGTGAGTCTCACCGTCTGCTCGGCGTCGAAGACGGCGTCTGCGCCGGGTTCGAGGCCGGCGGCCAGGGCGGCCGAGCGCATGGCCTGCTGGTTGAAGCGGCTCAGCCAGGAGTCCACATGCTCATCATAGTGGCGCACCACATTCGCGTCCACGTGGGCCTCGTAGGCGATGGCGTCGATGATGTCGCGGTCCAGCAGCTTCCAGCCCAGCCGTCCGGCGATGGTCTGCGCAATCCGTCCTCCGCCGCTTCCAAACTCCCTGTTGACGGTCAAGACCCGGTATTTCATGCTTGCCCCCTTGCGACCGATTCCTGTCGAGCGGGTTGGGGCGCGCGGACTGCTAACTCACGGTTGGCTCCAGCTCATCGGCTCGGCTATCCATTATAGCCAACGGCGAGTGCGGCAGCGGTAAGCGGGTTCACATGCCGCACCGGAGGGCAAAGAAGGGCAGAAAAGAACAACCCGCGCGAAAGGCCGCGCGGGTTGCTGCCAGGGGAAGCTGCGGGCTTTAGTAGAGTACCTTCAGGCCGAATTGGACGATGCGCGGCTCAAACGTGCCGGTTATGGTGCCGCCGCCGATGCTGGTGGGCGCCGAGCTGTTGTTGTCGGTGCCGGAGACGGTACCGCCGCCCGAGCCGCCCGGCATGTAGAGGTTGGTGTGGTTGAAGATGTTGTAGAACTCGGAGCGGAACTCCACCTTGATTCTTTCCACTGGAGTGTTGAACCTCTTGTTGAAGTCCAGATCCGTCTCGTAGAACTTGGGCGTGCGGCCGTAGTTCTTGGGCAAGCTACCAAACGGGCTCGACGGCCCGTTGGCGGCGGTGTTGCCCACATAGGTTGAAGGCAGGGTCAAAGCTGCCGCGTTTACATATTGAACGTATCCGCTGGAGAGCTTCGTCTTAACGATATAGGGCACTCCGGAAACGAGGTTGGGGCGATATAGATTCTCTCCACGCCAGTTCTGGGTAAGCATCGGCGAAACGGCATTGGCCGCGGCCGGCGAATACGTCAGGTTGAAGGGCGTGCCGCCTTGCGCGGTGTTGATGGCACTGATCTGCCATCCGCCCAGAATGGCGTCCTCGGCCGGGTTGGCGCCGGCGAGGAATTGGTGCCCATGCCCTACCGGCAGGTCGTATACCAGGCTGGTGACATTGTCGACGGGCAGGTTGTAGTCCGACTGTCCGTAATCCCCCTTGAGGTTGTTGCCGTCCTGCGGGCACGGCGTGTTGGCCTCCAGGGTGGACGAAGCATTATCCAGCGCATGACCCCAGGTGAAGGAGTTGAGCAAGGTCAACCCGGCGACAAATCGCTGCTCGTAGCGGGCTTGCAGCGAATTGTAGTGGGACCAGAATCCGTTGAGAGCCTCGGTAATGTCGCCGTTGTTGAAGGTGGGATAGAGGGTCGGATTGTTAAGCAGATACCCTCCCCAGTTGGGGTAGGGACGAGACCAGCCGAGCGCCGGGTTGGCGTTGATGAAGCCCAGCGAGGGGTTCTTCTGGTTGGCGTTGATGAAACCTTGCAGATGAACGCCATGGTTGCCCACGTAGGCCACGTCGACAAGTATGTTCTTGGCCAGGGATTTCTGCGCGCTCAGAAAGTAGCTCTCGGCGTAGCCGTCCTTGGTGTTTGGGGGAATGGAGTCGATGTTGTCGGTGCCCGCGCTGAAGCTGGTGGCGAGGCCCGGGGGAAAACCCTGCGAAAGCCTCACGTAGCCATTCGTGGCGCCGACGGAGGGGTTGGTTACCGACGTATACATCGCAAAGGGCGCGTTGATGGCTATGTTGTTGCCCGAACCGGCGCGCCAGTAGTGCACAAATGCGGTTCCGTAACCGCCGCGGAGCGCGATCGAGTTGGTAAGGGCATAGGCAAAGCCGACGCGCGGAGCATAGTCGCCCAGGGCGGGATTGACCAGGGTCTTGCCGTAGACGCCGCTTCCGCTGAATGGAGAGATGCACGGAGAGGCCCCGCACAGCGGAGAGCTGGCGGTCGTGTAGCCGGGTTGCAGGGTGAGCATAGTCCCGGTCGCCGGGTCGAAGTTGGAGATATTGTTGTCCCGCTCCGACCAGGGCGAACCGTACTCCCAGCGCAGTCCCAGGTTGAGGGTCAGCCTGGGATCGACCTTCCAGTCGTCCTGGGCGTAGAGGTTGTTCATGGTCTGGGTGACGTGGGTAATGTAATAGGTCGCCAGCGAGAAGGCCTTGCTTGCTCCGAAGAGGAAGTCGGCCCAGTAGGTATCTGCCACGGCGCTGGTGCCGGTGGGGCAGTTGCCAGCGTTGGAGACTCCTGCAACCGTCCCCGGGCAGACGCTGTAGGCCCCGTTGAAGGTGAAGGAGCCGTAAAGCGGATTCGAGTCCTCGATCTCCTGCCATACGTGCTCGTACTCGTAGCCGAATTTGAACGAGTGCTTGCCCTTGACCCAGGAGAAGTTCACTTTGGGGTCAACGAGGGATGGGTTCTGCCATTGCGGGTTCGTGCTCTGCCGTCCGAAGGACGTGAAGCCGCCCGAGATGGCCATCGAGGGCAGGCCGCCGGAGACGCCGGCGATGCTCGGCAGGCCGGGAATATCGGATTGGGGGAAGGCAGTGTTGCCGACCGCGAACGTCCACTTGCCGGCCCTGGTGCCGGAGAGCGCCAGGCGCGCGTCGAGAACCTTGTTGGAGCTCATCAGTTGGGTATAGCCCAGCGCAACCTGCTCATCGTGAATCAGGATGTGGCCATTGGTCTGCATATCGATCGGCTCGGGCAGGAGGTTATAGTTCTTGCCTACCTCCTTGCGATCGCTGACTTTCAGGAACCAGGAACTGGTCTTGCTCTGCTGAAAATCCAGCCGCAGGTCGCCCTTGTCCGCGTGGTCGGTGAAGGGTGCATTCAGAGGGCAGTCGTTCGTGGCCACGCCCGATCCGGCCACGCCGGCGGTTACCGTGCACTTCCCGGGCAGTGCCCCCATGTACAGTTTGGCAATCGCCAAGGCAGTCGGGTCGGCGTCGCCCTGGGCTTGCGCAGGCCAGTTGACAAACGGCGTATTCGCCGGTATGTAGGTGCCCGGATGCCACGGATCCTGCACCGCGACGGCAAGCTGGCCGCTGAGCTCGTTGGTTGTGGGAACGGTATCCACCACGGTGGGCGTGAGCGTCTGCCGGAATCCCTCGTAATCGAGGAAGTAGAAGAACCTGTTCTTCAGCAGCGGTCCGCCAAAGTCGGCGCCAAACTGATTGCGATTGAAGACCGGCTTGAAAAACGGGTACACGGCGCCGGTGACGGCATTGGTGGAGATCGGCTTGATGTAGCCGAACGCATTCAGATCCGTGTTGCGAAGGAATTCGTACAGCGTGGTGTGGAACTGATTTCCGCCGCTTTTTGTGGCCACGTTGATGGTGCCGCCCGAGGAGCGGCCGTACTCCGCGCTCTCATTATTCGTCACCACTTCAAACTGGGCGATGGAGTCCGGCGGCGGCGCGATGATCTGGTTGTCGAAACCCTGGTTGCTCTCGCCATAGGCATTGTTGTCCATGCCGTCCAACATGAAATCGTTGAACATGCTGCGCTGGCCGTTGACGTTGAAAGATCCGGCGCGCGTCAGGCTGGTCACCGCGGTGGTCGTCGCATCGGCCGGCGCCGGGCGCGTGCCGGTGACGTAATCCACCAAGTCGGAAAAATTCCGGCTCACCAGTGGCAGAGCCTCGCTTTGATACTCGGTGATGGTCTGGCCGCGCTGGCTGCTTTCGGTCTCAAGCTGCAGCGCCACATCGGTGACCTCCACGGTCGTCGCGGTTGCAGTTCCAACCTTGAGGGTGAGGTCGATATGCTGGCGCCCACCCACGGAAATCGTAATATTCTTGGCCTCGGCCGGCGCAAATCCCGGCGCATTGGCCTCGATGTTGTAGAGGCCTACCCGGAGCGAGGGCACTTCATATTCGCCTGAACCGTTGCAAGCGGCGTTGACCACACTGCCGGTATTCACGTTGGTAACGGTCACGGCAGCGTCTGCAACCGCCGCGCCGGTGGCGTCATGGATGGAGCCAATCAGGCTGCCATCCTCATATTGAGCTCTTGCGGAAACGACACAGATTGCGATCAAGAGGCCAACACAGAAAAGGGTTCTGCAGAGGTTCTGTAAGTTCTTCATGGGTGCCAGCCTACAGAGCCGCGTTCAAGCTTCCGTGAATTCATAATGAACGGCGCATGAATCGATGCACCTACTTGGGAATGCGCAGTGCGTTTCTAATGGGGTCGGTGTTGGCTTGCGAGCTCGGGAACGCGCCATGCCCAAGACAGGCACTTGTGCAACGGAATCGTGAGCCAGGCCATCCAATCATTTGCCATGAACAATTCCGCCTCGCACCCCCTTCGCACCCTCGGAAACTCCGATCTTCAACTCACTCCCATCGGCTTTGGCGCGTGGGCCATCGGCGGCGGCAACTGGGAGTTCGCCTGGGGGCCTCAGGACGACGCCGAATCCATTGCCGCCATCCATCGCGCTCTCGACCTGGGCGTCAACTGGATCGACACCGCGGCCATCTATGGGCTGGGCCACTCGGAAGCGGTGGTTGGCCGGGCTCTCAAGAGCCATTCCGGACCCAAGCCGCTGGTCTTCACCAAATGCTCGATGCGCTGGCACAAGGACCGCTCCATTTACCGCTCGCTCAAGGCCGGCTCGCTCGCCGAGGAACTGGAGGGCTCGCTCAGGCACCTCGGCGTCGAGACCATCGACCTTTACCAGATCCACTGGCCTGACCCGGAGGACGAACTCGACGAGGGCTGGAAGGCGCTGGCCCGCTTCCGCGAACAAGGCAAGATTCGCTGCATCGGTGTCTCCAACTTCTCCGTCGGGCAAATGAAGCGCGTGCTAAAGATTGCTCCCATCACCAGCCTTCAGCCGCCGTACTCCATGCTGCGCCGGGCCGTCGAGGAGGAGATTCTGCCCTTTGCCCAGGCCAACGGCATTGGCGTTATCAACTACTCGCCGATGGTCTCCGGCCTCCTGACCGGAGCAATGACCGCCGCGCGGATTGCGGCTCTCCCGGCGGACGACTGGCGGCGGCGCGGGGTGGAGTTCACGGAGCCGCGGCTCAGCCGCAACCTGCGTCTTGTGGAGCTGTTGCGGGAGATTGGCAGCGGCCATGATGTCAGCTCAGGTGTGGTTGCCGTGGCCTGGACGCTGCACAATCCGGCCATCACCGCCGCCATCGTGGGTGGGCGCAGCGGGCGGCAGGTCGAAGGGTTGGCTCCAGCGTTGATTTTCAGGCTTGGGGAAGATGAGTACGCCCGGATTAACGCATTTCTGACTGCCAATCCGGTCTAAAGCCGGTTCGAGACACCATACAAACAAAAACCCCGGCCACGGCCGGGGTTTTTCTTCGCAGGAGAAGCCGTATTACATGGCTGCGACAAAGTCTGGGACGACTAGGGCAGCATGATCCTGCAGCAACTGGGTCATCCGCGCGGCCATGCCGGTGTACATTTGAGCGGCGCGGAAGGCATTCACGCGGACTCCCTCGCTGGCTTGCGAGAAAGCATACTGGACCAGGGCCACCAGGACCAAAAGGCGAATCTGGATGGCGTCGCTGCGCAGGGTCTCCACAAGCAGGCGGTCAACGCCGTCGCTATTCTTGGCTGCAAAGTCCGCCATCTCCAGCATCACCCGCGCATTCTGGTGCATCGCCCACAGGCCCTTGGCGCCTTCCATGCGCTGCCATGCGTCTTCGGGAGTCGCGTTAAGTCCTTCTTTCCAAAGGAAATGCTCACTCAGATCGCGAGCGCTCCAGTCGGGATGCAACTGGGCCAGGAGGGAGTCCCAGTTCCGTGCATTGCGACGCCGCACTCCGACGCGCCAACGGACAAGGTAGAGCGCAATGCTTGCAACCGCCGCAACTTGGAGTAGATAGAGAATCATTGGTAATCCTTGCACTGGGCTGTAGTAACCAAGGAAACGGCCTGAAAAACCCGGCTACTCTTTCCCTTCTCTATTACTAGTAACACACAATTGTCCGTCCGCGGAGGGAAAAACTGTGCCACTTTCGTTTTATTCTCACCAAAAGTACTCAACAGTCTATTGTCCTTTAGTGTTTGAAGACGCCGCCTCCTGCCCCTTCGGCCAGCGGTACTGCGGGCTGGCGGTCTGGCGCCTGTGCAAGAGGGCGACATCCAGCGAGACCGAGACCAGACGACCGCCATGGCCGGCATGGTTGAGTGGACCGGGCTGGACTGCTGCGATGATTCTCAGCGATTCCGTGTTTTGGCGGGCGCGGAATCCGCCAGCGCAACGCGGGTGGTTCGGGCGGCGCCGGACACTGCGAGCAGCGCACGCCGCATTTTTGGGCTGAATTCCCGCCGTTCCGCTTCCTTCTGCGCAAAACTTACCACCCAATAGAACAGGGAACCGAGGTAGCTTGCCACCTCGACCTGCTGTAGGTGCCTATAGAGCGGTCCCATCGTCTCGTGGGTATGGAGCATCGCCACTGCAAGGCTGACCAGCGAATAGAACCCAAGGCCGGTGGCAACTTGGAACTCTCGATCCCGCCAGCCGATCGAGAGCAACTGGCTGCATCCAGCCAGTACTAGGAAAAGCAGTACTCTGAGAATCGAGGCGGTTTGTTGCAGATGCATCAGCAGATGCCACTCCGGAGGCAGATTGCCGAACCCCGGGATGACCGCGAAGGGCCAGACTGCGCCGCCAAGAGCCGCGACCAAGCCTCCAACAGCCGCCAGAGAGCCGCGCGGCAAGGACGCCCGCAGCGGCCGGAGGACAGACCATGCCAACTCGATTAAAACAGCGAACTCGAGGGCGGAATCTACAGCTGTCTGGGCAAAATAGGCCGTGAAATAGCGCGCCGGGAAAAAACGCAGGACTGCGTATGCCCCGGCACTGGTGAGCAGATCCCATGCGCTGTACACGCAAAAAACCGGCAAAACCCGCCAGACACGCCTATAGAGGAGCAGTCCCAAAACTGCTGCCTCTATCACCGCACCGGCGAACCAAATTGCGTTGTCCAGACTCATCATCCGTAGGGCGTCTGAACTGATCGACGCGATGAACTGAGTGTAGCAGTCAGTCCATTGCGATCACCCGAGAAGCGGCAAGTTACGCTGATAATCCCTCGCTGGCGGCTGGAAACGGAGGCAGCGGGTTGACTGGAACTGCGCTGGCTAGGCTCTCGCTGGCGGCTGGAAACAGAGGCAGCGGGTTGACTGGAACTGCGCTGGCTAGGCCCTCGCTGGCGGCTGGAAACGGAGGCAGCGGGTTGACTGGAACTGCGCTGGCGACCTGTGGTCCACCTGGAGGCAATGGGCTGATGGGCGAGGCGAGCGCTGGTCCAACTGCGAAGGCCGCTAGAACGGCGCCGATAGCAAATCTGCGAAAATTCAACGAAGTGTAACGCATGCGATTTGGCTCCTTGTGTAGAGATATTAGACACTGTACCGAGAGTAATCCCATTTGTGTACACCGTCTACCACAAAAGTAACGTGTTTTAAGATTTCTAGTGTGAGCGATGTCTGGCCGGCCCAATGCCTGCTGGTAGCCGACGAAACCTGATGTATTGTTTTGGCGCCGCTTGCGGGCGCCAGAATGAAAATTGGGCGGGTTTTCACCCCGCCGGGGTTGGGCGCGGCAAGGGTTGCGGGGATCTTAGAGGCAATTCTGGGATTTGCGGATTCCTGCTTCACCAGCCAATGCGCTTTGGGGGGACGGGCCTGGGGCGGGCAAGAGAATGCGAGTCGAGTACAACAAAGAATTGGGAGCGCGTGGGTGCCTGGGCAGCGTTTCTAGCCGCTATGCGGGCTTGCGCACGCAAAAGGTCAAGTCCTTCTCCGGCCATCCCGGTTGGATGTAAACCATTGACTCTCTTGTAGATGGGCTGTCGACTCGCGGGGAATTGAAGAGCATGGGAAGATCGCTCTGCGCCGCCGGGTTACTTTGTGGAGAACTTTGGTGCCCTGGGATGAACGAGAAAAGTTCGCTAGAGTGGCTTGAGAACCTCTTTCCGGTTCGGGGATGCAGCCTATGAACGCTTTGAAAACCAGACTTTCGCCGCAGCCTGCTTCGACTGGGCCAACCGCCTCCCGCCAGGAGGTGCGATGTGCGGTGCGTTTTCCTCTTGTGCTGCCTGTGGTGCTGTCGACCGGCGATGCGGAGCTTGTCGCGCTCACCCGTAATGTCTCCGCCAGCGGTGTGCTCTTTGAATTGGCGGACCCGCTGCGGAGGGGGCTCGATATTCGCTTTTCGCTGCAAATGCCAGGTTCGGTGCTGGGTACTCCACGCGATATTCTGGTTCATTGCATGGGACGTGTGGTACGCTGCTCCATAAGCCAAACTAAATTTCTGGCTGCCGCGACCATCGACGAGTACAAATTCGCGGAGCAGTGACAGCCGGAGCCAGCTTGGCGGCATCTACGATGGACTATCTGGACGATTCAGCCGATGGCGAGATTCTTGACGCCCCGGTCAAGCCGGGGACGATCCGCATTATCCTCGCGGATTCCCAGGCGATTTACCGCGTCGGCATTCGCAAGGTCTTTGCCCTCGAAGACGATTTGCGCGTTGTTGCCCAGGCAGATTCGCTTGAGAATCTGCGCCTGGCCGTTGCCCGCTACCCCACAGACATCGTTCTGCTGGAGGGGAGTCTGCTGGCAGGTACAGCCAACGTCATCCCCGAACTGCTGCGTGTCGCCCCCGATCTGAAGCTGATTGTGCAGGCCGTCCAGGCAGACGAAAACCACACGGTGGAGCTTTATCGGCGCGGCGTCCGCGGCATCATCTCCCGCCTCATCTCGCCCGACCTCCTGGTGAGGTGTGTGCGCAGAATCGCCGCCGGCGAAACCTGGATCGACAACCAATCGGTCAATTGGGTGATCGAGGCCTATCGCGCCCAGGCCTCCGCGCTGGTCAGCCCGCGCTCCCAGCCGCGGCTATCGCCCAAGGAGATGGCCATCATCACTTGCATCACCCAGGGCAAGCGCAACAAGGAGATTGCCTTCCAATTGGGAACCACCGAACAGGTGATCAAGAATTATCTGCGCAAGATATACGATAAGCTGGGAGTCAGCGACCGGCTTGAACTGGCGCTGTACTGTCTGCACAACAAGATCATTCACACGGATGCGGACGAAGACCTGGTAGCCCACAAGGTCGTGGGCACCTAGCCGAAGGCCGGTTCTCCAACCCCTCACACTACTGCGCAATGGGAACAGACGTCAGGATATCTTCGCTTGCGGCTGGGTCTCCGGCAGCCGGTCCATGCCACACGCTTCCGCCATAAGTGGTGATATAAATCATCGACGCGTCGGTCGGATCCACAATCACGCGGTGGCCCCACTTGAAGTTGTAACCCCGGATACGCTCCCAATGAAGCCCGGCGTCGGTCGAGCGGTATGCGGCCGCATCGAAACCGCAGATGTAAAGCGTATCCGGCGCCCTCGGATCGATCGTCACGTCGTAGACATGCTGCGACTGGTTGAAGATCGGCTTCCAGCTTTGGCCGCCGTCGGTGGATAGATACACCCCGCCCCCCGAGTCCACGTCTTGGCGTTCCTGCCCCCAGGCGGCCAGGTACATGCGGCGATTGTCGCGCGGATCGAGCGCCAGCCCGTTCGGGCCGTTCACGCCCTCCGGCAGACGTATCTTTTCCCAGTGCTCCGCCCCGTCGAGCGATTTGTAAAGGGCGCCGCTGCCTCTCGTGTCGCTGAGGCGTCCTTCGTTGCTGCGGGCAATGATAAGAAAAAGCGTGCCATCGTCGCCGCGCGTGATTCGCCAGGCAAACGGGTCAAGCTCTTTGATCCCGTCGTTCTTCAATTGCCAGGTCTTCCCGTTGTCTGTCGATTTGTATACCCCGATGCCAAACCCGCAGGCGTACAGTGTGCGCTCCCCGGCAGGACTCGTGGGATCGAGCAGCACTTGCGTGAATGCCGTCCCATCCATACCGGTATTCGAGCGGTTCCAGCTCCGCCCCCCATCCGTCGAGACGCCTACGCCTCCCTTGGCCCGCTCCAGAAAATCTCCATGCCGCCACATCTTTGGCCGGGGCAGGTCGTGTATCCCGCTGAATGCGCCCCACAGCAGACCCTTCACCTGGGGATCGAATGCCAGCCAATAGGTTGTATTGCGCCAGCTATCCGGAATCCCGTTGGTCGCCGACTGCCAGGATTGGCCGCCGTCAAAGCTGTGAAAGGCTCCAATGTCGGTGTAGTCGATAAAGACATGCTTCGAGTTGAAAGGGTCGAATTGCACTCCGTAGGCTGTGGTGACGTCGAGACCGCGGGTCGTCCAGCGGTCGTCTCCGACGCGCACGGAGTTGACCTGCGCCCAGGTCTTGCCTCCGTCCAGCGTCCGGTAAGTTCGAAAGAGGTCCGTGGCATAGCAGATATCGGGGTTGCCGGGAGCCACACCCAGGCTGTAAGGGGCGTCGAAGATGATGCTCTTGCCGCCCTCCCAGCCAATGCCGGTCGCGCGCTCTTCAATCCAGGATGTATCGAGATTGGAAGCGGCCTGGGTCGACTCGCGGAATATGATCGACCAGCTCCTGCCCGCATCCACGGTCTTGGCAATGCCGTTGTACGTTTTTTCAGGGCCGTCGCCCAGTTTGAGCTCGCGGAAGCCCAGGTACGCAATTCGTCCATTGCGGCCCGCCGCCGCAACCGCCCCGAACCGTCCAGACTGCTGGCCAAGCGCCGGCGTCCTCGCATCCCAGCTGCGGCCCTCGTCTTCTGAGACGAAAAGATCCCCCTTTCCGGTTGATACATAAACGATCGTTCTTCCTTCCGCCTCTCCGGCGCCGGCGTGAGCGATCTTCTCTCCAGGGCCGGCGATCGGCTTGGCGGTCTCCGCCCGCCGGTGGTAGACGCCCTGCGTCCCGATGGCCAGCCGCTCTCCGCCGGGATATGCCAGGAAAAGCGTCTTGCCGGACACGAACTCGTGCTCATACCGGAATGAGGCTCCGCTATCCTTCGAGACCAGTTCCGTCGTCCCTCCGTACTGCGGATCGGAAAACGCAATATGGACAACATTCGAGTCCCTGGAGTCCACGACAATCTGAAGAATGTTCAACCCGGTAACGTAATTCCCGTCATTCGACGTCAGATGGTAGTCGCCGTGATCGCCATCCTGATGCTCAACAGTCCTCTTGGTCGGGTTGGGCAAGAGCATTCGCCAGCTCCGGCCCGTGTCGTCGCTGCGCCACAATGCGGCACCTCCCGCATAGATTCGCCTGGGATTGCCCGGATCGAAGGCGAAGGTCGTTATACCCGCGCGCAGGTTGAACATCCGCCAGGACTGGCCGCCATCCTCGGTAATGTAGCCCCCCGTCATGTCGCAATGCTCCACTACGACGCGAGGGTCGTGGGGGCTGATCGTGGGGGCAATCATTGTCCCGCCGCCGCCCGGCCCGATAATTCTCCACTCATCCAGGCGCGGCGCGGGGCCCGGATTCTGTGCGGCAGCGGCAATCGCCAGCGCCAAGGGGACCATCGCAAGCCAGCCTTGCAATCTCAAACGCGGTCTAACCTTCGCGATCATCTTCCCTTTCCAGTGCGTCAACTCACCAGAATTGTAGCCCCCGGCTGAGCGGGGTCACGAATTCATCGCTTTTTCTTCGCTTTTCTCTCGCACTTCCAGTATGCTGATCTGGCAACGTGGGAGGTTGCACTATGGATTTTCAAAAGGAACTGATCGCCGAATACGACCGCGAGATCGCCAAGACCCGCAAGATGCTCGAGGCCATCCCCGCCGACGCCGATTTCACCTACAAACCCCACCCCAAGTCCATGAGTCTGGGCCGATTAGCCGGGCATGTCGCCGAGACCGCCGGAGAGTGGGCGACTACCACGTTTACCACGGACAAGCTGGAGTTCCCCGCGGATCACAAGTGGGAGGCATACGTTCCCGCATCCAAGCAGGCCCTACTGGAGCGCTTCGACAAGGAGACGGCTGAAGCCAAGTCAGCTTTTGCCTCGTTTGCCCCGGCTAAATGGGACGAGAACTGGAAGTTCATCGCCGGCGGCAAGGCCTGGATCGACGAATCCAAGTACCGCGTCTTCCGAGACTGGGTGCTTGACCACCTGATTCACCACCGCGCACAGTTGGGCGTCTACCTGCGCCTGCTCGACAAGCCCATCCCCGGCGCCTATGGCCCCTCGGCCGACGAGATGTAGAAAGGCAGGGATTAGGGAACAGGGAATAGGGAATAGGGACGAGGAAACTATCGTTGCGGGCCGACTCACGGCCTTCCGTTCAGCCGCAGTTGGCCCGAGTCGCGGCGGCCGACCCCGCAAGCCGATCGCCGCTTTCTGCTATTCCCTACTCCCTACTCCCTCATCGATTACCCTTGTTCCATGCCCTTCTCATTCCCTAAGCTCTACCCGATCCTGGACTCTTCGATCATCCCTTCCGTAGGCCGCGCCGAGTTTCTGCGCGAGCTGGGCGGCTCGCTCGCCGATGCCGGTGTAACGCTGCTTGAGTACCGCAACAAGACCGGCTCGGACGCCGAACTGATGGCCGACGCCGAGATTCTGCGCGACGCGTTGCCCGCCGAGAAGGTGAAGTTGATTCTAGATGATCGCGTCGATCTTATTGAACAAATAGGCTTTGATGGCGCGCATGTGGATGCCGGCGACCTCCGGCCAGCCGAGGCACGGCGGTTGCTGGGTCCAGGCCGCATCGTGGGAACCTTTGGCGGCAGCAATGCGCTCTTGCCGGGAATTCTGGCTGAACCGGCTGATTATTTCTCCATCGGACCAGTTTTTCCGACGCGCACCAAGCAGACCTTCAAGCCGCCGATTGGCATTGAGGGCGTGCGTCGGCTGCGCGCTGAGGCTGGACCCGGTCCGGTTCTGGTGGCTGTGGGCGGCATTACGCTGGTCACCGCTGCCGAGGCGCTGGCTGCCGGAGCAACGGTCGTGGCTATCGCCGGAGCGATCTTTCGCCAGCCCGACCCGGCGGCCGAAGTTCGCAAGTGGCTGGCCGAATTCGGCTGAACCGCCCCGCTAGCGCTTCTTTGCTCAGCGTCGGCGTGCCCGCTACAATCGGAGAGTGTTCCAGCGAATTTGCGTCTTTTGCGGCTCCAGCTTTGGATCCCGGCCGGCCTATCGGGAGGCTGCTGAAACCGTCGGACGGCTGCTCTGCCAGCGCGGCATCGAGCTCGTCTACGGCGGCGGCAATGTCGGCCTGATGGGCGCCTTGGCGGATGCGTGCCTGGGCGGCGGAGGGCGCGTCATCGGCGTGATTCCACAGGCTCTCGTTGACAAAGAAGTTGCACACCTAGGGCTGACGGAACTGCGCGTCGTCAGATCCATGCATGAGCGCAAATCCCTCATGGCGGACCTCTCCGATGCCTTTGTGGCGCTGCCCGGAGCTTACGGCACCTGGGACGAACTGTGCGAGGTCTTGACCTGGTCGCAACTTGGCATCCAGCGCAAAGCGTGCGCCTTGCTGAATGTCAACGGGTACTACGATTCCTTCCTCGAATTCGCCGACAGAGCGGTCGCCGAGGGATTTCTTCGCGATGTTCACCGTGGCTTGCTGCTATCGGACGACGATCCCGTCCGCCTGCTCGACCGTCTCGCCAGCTATGCGGTTCCAATGGTCGACAAGTGGATCGGCCGCCCGGCGCGCTGAATAAGCTATGCGTGCTGTTTAGTAGGCTTGGCGCGGCGATCCCACAAATGGTGCATGGATCGGGCGTCCCGCAGGAAGTCGGCCGCGGTTGGCTCGTCCTTGGGAGATCGAGCGCCTGCGAAAAGATGACCGGAACAGAGAACGCCGTGCGATGCCTTGTTGCTTGCTTCAACCTGCAGATTCGTATTTCTATCCGATCCGTTTACTGGGTGAGATAGTTGTGGTGATGGTGATGGTGGTAGTGATGGCGGTGGTGCACTACCACCACAACCTGCGCCTGCGCCGCGTAAGGTAGAGCGAAGCAGAAGACGAGGAACATTCCAAGCAGATACTTTTTCATGCCTTATCATGACTCGTCTCATGGCGATTTACAGAGCTACTTTGACCTGTGCGCGCATACGCCGGGCTTCCGGGGCAAATCCGCGCATGGTATATGCTTTTTCAAATGACGAACCGGAATCTGAATCCGAGCTCCGAGAGTGCCGGGCAGGCGGACGGTTTGGCCGCCGTCTCGCCCAGCGCTCCCCGGCTGGCGCAGAGCCTTGGCCTCTTCAGCTCGACCGCGCTGGTGATTGGCTCCATGATCGGCTCCGGCATCTTCATCGTCGATGCCGACATCGCCCGCGGCACCAACTCCCCGGCGCTCTACCTGGGCGCTTGGGTGGTCACGGCCATCCTCACCATGACCGCCGCGCTCAGCTACGGCGAACTGGCGGCCATGATGCCCAAGGCCGGCGGTCAGTACGTTTACCTGCGCGAGTCGCTGGGGCCGCTGTGGGGGTTTCTCTACGGCTGGACGCTGTTTCTGGTCATCCAAACGGGCACCATCGCCGCCGTCTGTGTGGCTTTCGGCAAGTTTCTCGGCGTCTTCTTCCCGGCTGTCTCGACCACTCACTGGCTCTGGCACATTGCCCACGTTCCGGCGCTCAAGCTGGGGCCCATGGTGCTGGGCAATATGGAGATCGGCGTCAGCACGGCCAACCTCACCGGCATCCTCATCGTCGTCTTTCTCGCCGTGGTGAACATCTTTGGCGTCAAGCTGGGCTCGCTGATCCAGAACGTCTTCACCACCGCCAAGGCGCTGAGCCTGGCGGCGTTGATTTTGCTCGCCTTCACAGTCGGGCGCAACGCCACGGCCTGGGCGGCCAACTTCGGCCCCGGCTGGAGCCAGTTCTGGAAGAATGCCGGATGGAGTTCGCTGCATCCCGTACAGGTGGGCGTAGGCGGTCCCACAGTGCTTGTGAATCTGCTGGTGATATTGGCCGTGGTGCAGGTGGGGTCGCTCTTCTCTGCTGACGCTTGGAACAACATCACCTTCACCGCCGGCGAGGTAAAGAACCCCAGGCGCAATATCCCGCTTTCGCTGATTCTGGGCACGGGGTTTGTGCTTACGGTCTACCTCCTGGCGTCGCTGGCCTACATTCTGGTGCTGCCCATGCACGGCGACCCGAATGGCGCCACGGTGATGGCGCGCGGAGTGCAGTTCGCCGCCGAGGACCGCGTGGCCACGGCGACCCTGGAGCAGATCTTTCACTTCGGCGGCGCCTACCTGATGGCCGCGGCCATCCTCATCTCCACCTTCGGCTGCGCCAATGGAATGACGCTGGCCGGAGCGCGCGTCTACTACGCCATGAGCCAGGATGGACTCTTCTTCACCTCCGTCGGCAACTTGCATCCGCGCTACAAGACGCCCGTGGCCGGCTTGCTGGTGCAGGCGGCGTGGACCATCGTGCTCTGCGTCTCCGGCTCCTACAGCCAGTTGCTCGACTACATCATCTTCGCCGTGCTGGTCTTTTACATCCTCACCATCGCCGGCCTCTTCGTGCTGCGCTTCAAGCGGCCGGACGCGACCCGGCCCTACAAAGCGCTGGGCTATCCCGTGCTGCCGGCGCTCTATCTCCTGTTGGCCGCCTGGATATGTATCGTATTATTGCGATACAAGCCGCAGTACACGTGGCCCGGCCTGGTATTGGTGCTGCTCGGCATTCCGGTTTATCTCTTCTGGTCGCGGCGCTCGCGGAATCGAGAAGCGAGGCTCCGGGCAATTTAGTTTCAGTCTCATCGCAACCACTGAAAGGGAAGTCCTCATTCATGTCCAGGCTGCTTCGTATCAAACCCATGTCGATGCTCTCGCAAGAAGCGAGTGAAGTGGGCGAACACACGCTCAAGCGCTCGCTGGGCGCGCTGAACCTGATCACGCTGGGCATTGGCGCCATCATCGGCGCGGGAATCTTTGTGCTCACCGGCCAAGCCGCAGCCTTGCACGCCGGGCCGGCAGTCTCGCTAAGCTTTGTGCTGGCCGGCGTCACCTGCGCATTCGCCGGCCTCTGCTACGCCGAGTTCGCCTCCATCATTCCCATCGCCGGCTCGGCTTACACCTATGGCTACGCCACGCTGGGCGAGTTCGTGGCCTGGATCATCGGCTGGGATTTGGGGCTGGAGTACGGTTTTGGCGCGGCCACCGTGGCTGCCGGCTGGTCGGGATACTTCAACAGCCTGCTCCAGCAGCTCGGTATCTATCTTCCGCCGCGGCTGACCGCAACTCCGGGAACCGTTCTGGTCTTCTTTCATGAGCGATGGCTGCCCTTGACCGCGCTGCCGCCCGGGACCGATTCAAGCGGCCTGCCGCAGGTATCCGCGCTCTTCAACCTGTTAGCCATCCTGGCCATTCTGGCCGTCACCGCAGTCCTGGTGATCGGCATCAAGGAGTCGGCGAATCTGAATACCACGATTGTCTTCGTCAAGTTGAGCGTGGTGGGAGTTTTCATCCTTCTGGGAGGGTGGTTCCTCTTTCAGCACCCAGCCTTGGCGTCGGCCAACTGGCATCCTTTCATTCCGCCCTCCGACGGCCGCGGCAACTTTGGCTGGCACGGGATTGCAACTGGAGCGGCTTCCATCTTCTTTGCGTACATCGGCTTCGACGCCGTCTCAACCGCCGCGCAGGAGGCCAAGAATCCGCAGAAGGATATGCCGCTGGGCATCCTTGGCTCGCTGGTCATCTGCACCATCCTCTACATTGTGGTGTCCACGATCCTGACCGGCCTGGTGAACTACCATTCGTTGAATGTGGCCGACCCGGTGGCGCTGGGCATCGATGCGACGGGCGTCAGTTGGGGATCGCTGCTGGTGAAGATCGGCGCGGTCTTTGGCCTGGGAACCGTGATGCTGGTCATGTTGCTTGGCCAGTCGCGTGTCTTCTTCTCCATGTCCAAGGACGGCCTGTTGCCCAAGTGGGCCTCGGCGATTCATCCCAAGTTCCGCACACCATGGATTTCGACGATCGCGGTAGGCGCAGTGGTAGCGATCTTGCCTGCTTTTCTCTCCGTCGGCCGGCTCGCTGAACTGGTGAATATCGGCACTCTGCTAGCCTTCACCATCGTCTGCGCAGGGGTGTGGGTTCTACGCGTTCGCCATCCTGACCTGCACCGGCCCTTCAAAACACCGTTTGTGCCTCTGGTGCCCATTCTGGGGATCATCACTGCCGTCTACCTGATGTGCAACCTGCCGCGCATTACCTGGATGGTGATGATCGGCTGGCTTCTCTTCGGGCTGCTGATCTACTTTGGCTACTCCCTTAAGCACAGCAAGGTGCAGGCGCTGCCCACGGCGCAAGAGGGCGACTGATCTGGCGAGTGCACGCAGGCTAACCGAACGGCCTCTCGCGCGGTAGGCCGTTCGACGTTTTGTGACGCGAGACTGGCGCGTTACGCCGTAGCCGTGGCGCAGAACTCCTCGAAGGCGCGGACCAGTTCGCCGGCAATCTGCTGCGCCGTGGACTGCTCGATGACGAAGCGCTGCATCAGGTAGACCAGCTTGCCGTCGCGCAGGATGGCGACCGCCGGCGAAGTGGGCGGGTTGCCCTCAAAGTAGCTGCGGGCGCGCTCGGTGGCCTCGCGATCCTGGCCGGCAAAGACCGTAATCCTGCGGTCGGGCAGGTTGGCGGAGTTGGCCAGCGCCAGCCGCACACCGGGGCGCATCTTGCCCGCCGCGCAGCCGCAGATTGAGTTTACGATCACCATGGTTGTGCCCGGCTGGGCCAGCGCCGCGTCCACGTCCTCGGCGCTCCTCGTTTCCACTACACCGGCGCGCACAAGTTCCTCGCGCATCGGAATTACCATCAACTCTGGGTACATTTTCGCCTCCGGCAGGGAAGTTGCCTGCATCCATTCTACCGTCAAACGCTCCTGGTGTAGCCTTGAACCGATGCTCATTGAGAAAGACAAGCCGCTCGCGCCCTTCACGACCTTCGGGATCGGCGGCCCGGCGCGCTGGTTTGCACAAGCTGCCAGCGAAGACGATGTCGGTGACGCAGCCGCCTGGGCGCGGGAGCGCGCTCTGCCGCTCTTCGTGCTCGGCGGCGGCAGCAACCTGCTGGTCTCCGATGCCGGATTCAACGGTCTAGTGCTGCGCGTGGCCTTGCACGGCGTTGCCGTTGCGGAGCTGACCCCGGATTCAGGCCAACGGATCTACCAGGCCGCCGCCGGCGAAAACTGGGACGGCTTCGTCGAGCGCGCCGTGCAGGAGAACTGCGCCGGCGTCGAGTGCCTGGCCGGCATTCCCGGCACGGTGGGTGGAACTCCCGTGCAGAATGTCGGCGCCTATGGGCAGGAGGTTGCTTCGGTGATCGACCGGGTGCGGGCCTTCGACCGTGACGAGCGCGCCTTCGTCGAGTTCTCGGCCGCGGAGTGCGGCTTCGCCTATCGCCGCAGCCGCTTCAATTCAGCCGACCGGGGGCGCTATATCGTTACCCGCGTGGACTACCGGCTGACCCCCGGCTGCGCTCCCACGCTGCGTTATGCGGAGCTCGAACGGGCGCTCGCGCCCATGCGCGCCGGGGGCAGGGAAGTGAGCCTTGCCGACGCGGCATCCGCGGTGCGCCGCGTGCGCCGGTCCAAGGGGATGCTGCTGGTCGAGGGTGATCCGGACTGCCGCAGCGCGGGAAGTTTCTTCAAGAATCCGGCGATCGCCGAGGGGCAGTTGCACCGCATCGCCGAGACCAGCGGCAAGCAGCCGCCTAGCTTTTCCGCCGGGCCGGGCGCTGGAAATCAGGGCAAGGTCAAGGTGCCCGCCGCCTGGCTCATCGAGCAGGCCGGCTTCGCCAAAGGCCATGCGCTGGGCAGGGCCGCGGTCTCTTCGCGCCACACGCTGGCCCTCGTCAATCGCGGCGGGGCAACCGCGGCAGAGATACTCGCCCTGGCCGGCCAGATCGCCAGCGCCGTCGAAGCCCGCTTCGCCATTCAACTGGAGATGGAGCCAGTGCTGCTCGGCTTCTGAGCCTGCCATTTCCGAGCTGAAAGGCCCGCCTCCCGCGCATGATTCGCCCGCCTGCCTATAGAATGGCGTCTATCGCCCGGAGCGGGACAAAGTGAACATCAACGCCCCATCGCTAGTCCGATTCCTTCGCCAGCAAGGCGTGTATATAGCGCTTTCCGTTATAGTCGCCGCCTTTTTCTGGGCCATTGGGCAGCGCATCAATCTCGTTACCACGATGGTCTACACCCTCTTCGTTGGAAACATGGTCAGCTATGCAATCCAGCGATTGCAATTCCTCTTTGCGGACCGCCCGTTTCCCTACAACTTCATGATTTTTCTGCCTCTCGTGATGGTCGTCGCGACCCCGGTCTATTTGGTCGCTACTGTTTTTGCCTGGTGGATCGCTCCGCCATCTCCGCAGACTCTTGGCCAGATGATCACGACCGGATGGAAGTTTTTCTGCGTCGTCACCTTCGTCTTCAGCATGCTCGTGTATCTCCATCGTTCGAGAACGGAGCGGCTGGAGCGTCGCAATGCCGAGCTTCAGCACACCGTTGAAGCAGGCACGGCGCGGATTGAACTCCAGGAGCGGGAGCTGCAGCGCGCCGAGGAGATACAGCGCTCCCTCCTGCCCCGCCAGATTCCGCAGGTTCCCGGCTTCGAGGTGGCCGCGGCCTGGCTGCCCGCCCGCACGGTGGGCGGCGATTACTACGACGTGATTCGCCTCGGCGACCGCCGCCTTGGTATCTGCATCGCCGACGTCGTTGGCAAGGGCGTCTCCGCCGCTTTGCTCATGGCTAATGTCCAGGCCGCAGTTCATGCCTTCGCCAGCGACACCGAGAGCCCGGCCGGCCTGTGCGCCAAGGTCAACCGGCTGCTATGCGAAAACATTGCTGCCGGGAAGTTCGTTTCCTTTCTTTATGGCGTTCTCGATGGCGATGCGCGCACCTTCCAGTTCTGCAACGCCGGCCATCTTTATCCCATCCTCGCCTCCGGCGTCTCTGTCCGCACGCTGGACCAGGGCGGCGCGGTCCTGGGCGTCTTTCCCGTCTGGAGCTACGAGGACTCGACCGTCGAACTGCGCCCCGGCGACCGCCTGCTCCTCTTCACCGACGGCATCACGGAAGCCAGCGATGCGGACGGCAAGGAGTTTGAAGACGCGGGCATCGCGGCATTCGCACAAGCCAACCACGCGCTCTCCGCGCGCGAGTTGAACAACCGGCTGCTGGCGAAGGTGACGACCTTCTGCAACGCACAGTTCCAGGACGACGCAACGCTGCTGGTAATCGCCGCAAACTAGGGCTTTTCAGGGGACAAATGGGGGCTTTTTACGTGAAAAAGAGGCATAAAATCACGGCTTTTTATGCGTGTTCCCGTGCGTCTGTCTGAGGTAAACCATTGAGACTATGACTGTTAGCTGCAGCTCCACGACTAACGATATACCCCCTGGGGTATAGGGGGGGGTGGGGGGGATTATTTTTTCTAGTTACTAGCCGGGCAGGTCGGAGCCGGATGCGGGGAAGGCCGGCCGGGTTTCCATTCGGGCGGCTATCGCGGTGTTCTTCATGGGTCTCCCGGCGGGCGACGTGGCCGCTCTCTCTATTCCAATTGTGCGCCGGCGAGAGGTTATTTTAAGCAATGAGCGGAGTGGAAGGTGGTGGTTTGCCAGGGCCTCCGCGCGGCGGACGGAACCTGGGCATCCGCTCCTGCATTAGGGCTCTGAGATATGGACTGGCCGGCGTTTCTTTCTAGCCCAGATTAGCAACCCGGATCAGAAATGTGTGTTGCTTGCCGGGGCGGTGTTTGTCTTCCATTTGACCCGCATTTCTTCTGCGCGCCGTTCGGCCTCTTCCACTTGCTCGGGTGTTGCCTGGGCACGCGCCCGATTAAGATTCACTGTAGCTCTATTCTGCGTATCACCAGGCTCCGATCGTTCAACCGCCA
>JBEKPA010000013.1:0-25348 GCA_049521195.1 Occallatibacter sp. | reverse complement strand
CGGCCTGGCCATGAGCGAGGCGGGCAACCTGGCCGGCGGCAAGATCACCTACCTTGACGGGCACATCGCCAACACCGGCTCCCGCACCGTTACCGGCGTCACCGTGCAGGTTCTCTTTCGCACCTTTGCCCGCGAAGTGGCGCAGAACGAGACCCAGCCGCTCAAGCTGATCCGCATCAGAGATCCCTATGTCGATGTGGAACCGGTCTCTGCCGCGCCGCTCAAGCCCGGCGGCGAGCAGGACTTCCGCCTGATCTTCGACGGGGTCTCGCCGGATTGGGATGGCGCTTACCCTGAGGTTCGCATCCTCCGCGTCGAGACGAGATAGCCTTCGCCGCTCTCGAAACGACGGCTAATACAGCGGGCATCGATGTCATGGCATTGTCGGACGCCCTGGCGTCGTCCGCACCCCGGAGCCGCCTTCCCGCATCTGAACCAAATGGAATTGCCAATTCGCTTTCCCTGGAGCCAACATGTCCACTCTTTCCCAAGCAGAAATCGCTTCCCGGCTGACTGCCCATCCCGATTGGCGGATCGAACGCGGTGAACTGGTGCGAACCTTCCAGTTCGAGACCTTCCCGAACGCCGTGGCCTTTGTCAACAAGGTGGCCGGCGCGGCCGAGGAGGCTGGCCATCATCCTGATATAGACATTCGCTACAACCGGGTTCGCCTCGCCCTGGTCTCTCACGACGCGGGCGGCCTGACGGACAAGGACTTCGCTCTTGCCGCCGCCACAGACAAGCTGGTCTGACTGCCGGATCAGCTTGCCCGAACACCGGCCATCAGTCTTCGTCTGCTGGATCGTCTGCAGGAATCCCATAACGTGAATTTGAGGGCTTTTCGTCAGCCTGACGGAGCTGCATGAAGGCTTTTCGGTACCACCAGGCAGCCGCCAATCCTCCAGCAAGCACCGATGTAGTGGCAACAATCCCCAGTTTGAGCCAGCCCGGCGAGGCAGAGCCTGCCTTTTCTGAAGTGGAAGAAGTTGAAGATTCCAAAGAGTTTGCCATATCCTTGCAGAGCCTATTCTCCGAATGCCGCTGCCATGTGCGCCACCCGGGGGAAGCTGCGGTTTAGGTGCCGTACTCTCTGAAAACGATGGGCTATCGGACGCCGAAAATAATTTCGATTTTTGTATTTGCTTTCTACCGAATCTATGCTATGGTGTATATATTCCAGTGAAGGAGCCGGTAGAGCTTGCCGCTTCGGAACTGGAAGCAAGTTGCGTCACTGGCCTCCCGGCACGAACAGCAAGACCGTTCGTGCCGTCTTTTTTTGGACCCCGCAATATGCCGTAGCGCACGGCCCCCTGCCGCCTCTTCCGCTTCGCTACCGGTGCATCCTGGTTTCCGTCTACAATGAGGTGGAGGGAATTCACCATGAGAAGTCTGCTCAAGCGCCGCTGGGTTCTGGGTCTCGTCGCCGTCGTCCTCACCGCGGCCAGCTATGCCCAGTGGTCCAACCCGGCCGACGATGTTCCTGCCTATCACCCCTCCGCCCCGCTCAAGGTGAGCGCTTTGCCGCCCATCCTGGCCGGCGGCCAGCTCACCGGAGAGCATTTCAAGTATCCCTGGCAGATCCACGTCTACCAGCAGGCGGCCAAGATTGGCAACGTACTGTACCAGCTCCCCTGCAATTGCCGCTGCGACCGTTCGCTGGGACACACCAGCCTGCGCAGTTGCTATGAGAATGCGCACGGCACCGAGTGCGACACCTGCGCCAAAGAGGCCTTCTTCGCCTACGCGCAGACCAGGCTCGGCAAGACCCCGGCTGAGATTCGCGCCGGCATAGCCCGCCGCGACTACGAGAGCATCGATCTGGAGAAGCAGTAGTTCCTCCCGCGGCGAAATCGGAATTGGCGTAGAATGGAACCATGCAGCACGAGCCAGTTGGCCAATGCTCGCACCCAACCTCGGTGGTGCCGGGATCTTGGCGACAGGTTCTCGTCGCTGGGTGGAAGTTGGGGGCGTCACGGTTTCGACGGGATCGATTGCGGCTTGGGAGGCATGTCGGGGTGTGGGCACCCGTAATCGCCTGCAAAACAAAAGTTGCCAACGACAATCTGGCACTTGCAGCTTAATTAACTAAGCTGCCGTCTTCCACGGCTTTGCCTATGGGCCGTGAGCGGGCGTCGCACAGTAGGCTGGCGTGAGCGGCTCGGTCCGTGTCGATCGCGCGAGATCATCGGACTTGCTTCTGGCGCATCTTGTCCGTTCTGAGCGCCCGACGTGAAATCTTCGGAACCGGACTGAGCATGGACTCTCCTGGCTGACAGCGATTTCGGACGCGGGTTCGACTCCCGCCGCCTCCACCAAAACTCGATGATTCTATTGTATTTAGATGGCGCTGAAAGTCCCTCTGTACTCGCGACTAACTGGAGTGGCTGTTAAGTTAGAGTAAACAGTTATACGGGGGCGAGCGCCGGAGAGGTCTGCAACGAGGCGGATTCTGCGCCGGCCGCCAGGCGGGCGAGGGTTAGTACGGTGATGTCGTCGTCCTGGCCGAAGGCCTGCGCTGCACGGGCGATTGTTTCGGCAGGCTGGATGCTGAGGATAGCGGTGCGTTCAAAGCCGTAGAGAGCGCCGGTCTTGTCGCGCGCCTCGACCACGCCGTCGGTGAGCAGGGTGAGTTGCTGGCCGGGAGCCAAATGGAAGGTGGATTCAGCGTAGGTTGACTCAGCGGCGAGGCCAAGGGGCAGGCCATTCTCGAGCGGGAGTTCCTTGCCTGCAAGGTAAGGCGCGATGTGGCCGGCGTTGGCGACGGTCAACGTGCCATCTGGGTCGGCGCGCAGCATAAGGCAAGTGGTGAAGCTGCCACTGCTGCGGGTCATCATGCGCTGGCTCATGGCGGTAAGGAGTTCGCCTGGACTTTGGGTGTAGTGCGCGAGGGTGCGAACCGTGCCCACGAGCAGAGATACGGCCATCGCCGCGGGCATGCCTTTGCCGCTCACATCGCCGATCACGGCCAGGACGCCGCCCCCGCCGACCGGCAGAATCTGGAAGAAATCGCCGCCCACCTGCCCTGCCGGCTTGTAGACGCTGTGCAGATCGAAGCCGGGAACGGTGGGGATTTCATCGGGGATGAGAACCTGCTGGACTACACGGGCGGCTTCGATTTCCGCTGCTGCCTCGGCGCGCTCGCGGGCGATGCGGACAGTGCGCAGAACGAGGAAGAGCAGCACGGCGATGTAAAAGGCCAGGTCGCCAATACTGTAGAAATCTACCTGATAACTCCCAAAAAGAAGCGTAAAGGGCAAATAGGGGAGCAGCGCGGTCAGATGCGCATCGCCGGCCAAATCGCGGAAGAACTTCCAGTAATCGGCAAAGCTGACCAGAAGAATCGCCGGCAGAAGCAGGAGGGCTTCCCGGTTACCGCGCCGCCATCCCCTCAGCAGCAGCACCGGCAGAAGAATCTTGACCATCAGGACGGGAAGCGAAGATCCCGCAAGAAACAAGTAGGTTGGCACGATTCCCACAATGTGCATGGGATTCACGAGGAATGCGAGGGAAGAAACAACTTCCAGCGCCAGCAGACGGCGCGAGCGGCGCAGATGCAGCACCAGGCGCACGAATTCGATGAGCGCGAAATTCTCCACGCTAAGCACAACATACGGGGCGAAGAGGACCGGGGAGGAGAAAGAGTTGAGAGTGAGCCAGAGAAAACCAGCCGACACAATACTGGAAGCAAGCAGGTAAATGGCGATGGCCAGATACTCCAGTTGAGTGCGCAGCGCAAAATAGAGCGCGAAGGAGATCAGGCCGGCGCCCAGGGCGAGGCCGCAGAGCAGGAGAGGAGGCCCGGCATTGTGGGCCGATAGATAGCTGGCGTAGATCGGCGCCGACTCTCGAGTGAGGAGATAGACGGAGTCGGATTGGAGGGGTGCGCCGGTGCCGCGGCCCAAGCTGCTTTCCCAGTTGACCGCGAAGCGAATGGCCACGACCAGATCGCCCCGCGCGGCAGCCGGATTGTCTGGCACGGCATAGGCGAAAAGCGAGTCTTGCCACGCATACAGTTCGTCATTCATCTTGCCGCTGCCGCCGATGCGAACGCCGTTGGCGTAAACCTCGTAACTGCCACCCACATCCTGGATGCCAATCATCAGGCTGCGGCTGCCGGGGCGCAGATGGATGTGGATCCGATACCAAGCGTAGTGGAGATCGCGGATGCCATAGTCGAGGAGCTGTTTCTGCGTGGAGACGGTCTTCCAGCCGCTGTCGTCAAAGGCAGGCGAAGACCAAGCGGGGTTGTCGCCGGGGGCGAAGAGCCAGTCGGGGCCGAGGGTGACGCGCTCGCCAAACTGCGTCGCGTCAAAGTTGCGGGGATCGGGCGCGATGTCCTGGGCCCGCGCACCAAGGGCACAGACGGTCGTGGCGAGAAGCAGAAACAGCAGTGAGGGAAAAAGGCGACGACACCTCATTAACTCAATATATAGAACCCAGGCCGCGCTGCGGGAAGCGTGCCGTGCCGCGTCAACGCCGGCGGGCAGAATCTGCAAACGGGGCGACGCGGGGATGGACCGCTTGCTGTGCCGGAACAGGCCTGGAGCACCACAAGGCAAAGCGGCGGACTATGTTAAGCTCCGCCGCTCCCTGTACGATCCGCCGCCTGATTCGGCAGCTATAGGTTACCGGCGTCCGCCGCCGCCACCGCCGCCGCCACCGTGCGCTGCGCCGCCGCCCGCATGTCCACCGCCGCCGCTGCTATGCGAAGCGGAGGCGTGGGATGCGCTGGTACGCACTGCCGTCGCGTGAGCCGCGCTGGGACGCGCCCCTCCGGCATGGGAAACCGCAGCGCTGGCGTGGACCGATCCACCGCCGGCGCGAACTGCTCCGCCGCCTCGTGCATAGCTGCTGCGAGCGGCCATGGCCCCGCCGCCGCCGCGATAGCTTCCGCCACCGCCGGCACTGAAGCGATGGCCGCCCCAGCCGTGGCCATAACCCCAGCCAGCCCAAGGGCCCATGCCCAGGAAGATGCCGTTGTAGAAATATCCCGGCCCGTAGAAGCCATAGGGAGCGCAGGAGTAAGGTGCATAGTCGTAATAGCCGTATGAACAGACGGGCTGAATGCCGATGCCGACGACGATTTGCGCGTGAGCCGACGGCGCAATGGCCAGGCCCGCGAGCAACGCTGTAGTGCCGAGTAAAGTTCTGAGTCCGCGCATATGTGACCCCCTTTAAGGTGTCTGCGGTTGGCTGTGTTGCGTGGGATGCCCCGCAGCCGTTAAGATCAACCCGGCTCGAACAGCCACTATAAGGGGTGCAGTTCGTACATGAATGCCCAATACTTTGACGGGGCCGACATCTATCTACCCTTACGTTCTTGACTCTAGCAGCCGGCATCGCCGAAGTCTGAGCAATAACGCGCACTTCGCCGAGATCGTTGGCGCCGCCATGCCTGCTTGACGATCGACGATAGCGCGGAGGTGAGTATCGGGTTAGTCGCCGTAGCAGCCCGTCGTATAACTCCTCCAATGACAGAACCTGTGTCAGGGCACGACTTTCACCACAGGCCGTAGGATCCGGCTGGCTCTTCTCAATCGGCAGCCACATCCGAGAGTTTGCGCTTGGCAGCTTCGACGATTGGTTTGGCGGGCTTGAGAACAACTCCGGCTATGGGCAGGAGCGGCTTTTGGGAGTTGTGCTCCGGCAACTGGTCGAGAAGGACGACATTGAGCAGCGACTTATTCACCTGGATGCGGCCGTTGTAACTGATATAGCCCAACGCGCGAAAGCGATTCATGAAGAAGCTGACGCGGGACCGCGTGGTGCCGATCATTTCCGCCAGTGTTTGCTGTGAAATGGGAGGTATGAAGGGCTCCCGTTCGCCCGGCTTGCCAAATTCCGCCATCAATAGGAGAATCCTTGCCAGCCGTTTTTCGCTGGAATTGAATAGCTGATCGACGAGATCCGCCTGGGTTCTCATGCTGCGGGCCAGCATGAATTTCAGAAAGAAGTCGGCGAAGGAGGGTTGGTCATGCATCACGCGGGCCATCTCATCCCTTGTGATCTTGAGCGCCACGCAGGTGTTGACAGCGGAGGCAGTCGCCAAACGCAGTCCGGGAATCGACGCCAGCGACTCCTCGCCGACGAAATCGCCGGCTCCGAGCAGCGTGATGGTGGCCTCCTTGCCGTTCTTCGAGACGACAGTGAGCTTGGCGCGTCCCTTTTGGAGATAGAAGACCGTATTGGCCTGATCTCCCTGGGAGAAGAACGTCTCTTTGGGCTCCAACTCGACGATCTTGCGGCCAAGCCCCGCGTGCGCAAGAAAAGCGCCGCATTCGAATCCCCTTTGATTGTCTTTATTCTTCATAACATAGCCCCGTTCCAAACGGTTTACCCGATGTGGTGGGTGAACGCCCGCAAAACGCCACTTCGAACTGGGAACAACCGGTAACGGTTTCGAATCCGTCGAAACTGCGGAGAAAGAGATTCAGCCGAGACGACCCTATCCAGCGCTGTCCCAAGCAGGTTCAGGCAGAGCCCCGTCCCATAGGAGAAGACTGCTCAGCGCTTGAGGGCGATTACACTCAAGCACTTGCTATCGTCGCGTTTGGCGCAGGCTCGCGTCTGTGCCGTTTTGCTCATATCCATGGTTTCGGGCCGGAGACCGACAGGCTAAGAGTCTATCCGCAAATTGTGGCGCCGGTCTCCAGACCGGCTGTACTGGCGGCTTCCAAGCCGCCAGGGGAGGTAAGTGCAGGTCTGTCCGCCGCGGCGGATGCACGACAGCCGCTCTGGAGAGCGGCGCTACAAATTCGCAATTTACGGATAAGCCCTAACTCCGCATCCACTCCGGCAGTCCCGAGGCGATTGCCGCCCGGACAGCTTTCATCAGGTCATCGCGGGTGGCAAACTCGGCGGGGAATATAGGCTCGTGGAAGACGATGTGCGCCGTGCCGGGGCGGATGGCAAAACGGCCCTTGGCCATGAGCGTCTCCGTGCCGTAGATGGAAACCGGAATGCACGGCGCGCCGGTCTGCTGCGCGAGATAAAACGGTCCCCTCTTGAAGGGCAGCAGACGGCCGTCTTTGGAGCGCATGCCCTCGACAAACGTGGTGATGTGCAGGCCCTTCTCCAGCAGACGCGCCGCCGCGGCCACACTCTCCTGCGCGGTGGCCGCGTTTCCCGTGCGGTCCACCGGGATGTACTCCCCCAGCTTGAGGCAGTAGCCGAAGACGGGGAGCTTGAAAACGGAGCGCTTGGCAAAGGCGGAGGTGCGGCCAGGAATCCGCGAAATCAGCGCCGGCGGATCCAGATTCGAGACATGGTTGGCCATGAAGATACACGCCTGGCCGGCAGGAACCTTCTCCCGCCCCTCAACCCGGATGCGGATGCCGGCCACCCGGTAGCCAACGCTGACAATCCAGCAGGTCGCCGCGTAGAGCGGTCCGACGTTGCCGGTAACAACGGCCAGCGGTATAAAAACCATCGCCGCGGGAATGCTCAATACGAGAATGACGACGAATACGACAAGCGACACGATCATGAAGGTTCCGCCAGAAATCTTTGATTCGTTCTTGCTGGGTGCCCCAGGTCCCGTCCGCCGCGGCGGAGGGACCTGGGATAGCTTGAACTCAAGGTCCGAAATCATTTGGTCACAGACCTACGTCCGCATCCACTCCGGCAGTCCAGAGGCGATGGCCGCGCGAACCGCCTGCATCAGCTCCTCGCGCGTGGCAAAGCCGGCCGGGTCGATTGGCGCATGAAAGACCACATATGCCGGCCCGGGAGTCATGCGCAGGCTGCCCTTGCCGAGAATCTTCTCTGTACCATGGATAGAGACCGGGATGCACGGCGCGCCCGCGGCCATGGCCAGATAAAACGGGCCTTGCTTGAAGGGCATCATGCGGCCGTCCGGCGAGCGCGTTCCTTCCACAAATGTCGTCATATGCACGCCTTTGGCCAGCACCTGCTGGGCCGCGGCCACGCTCGCCTTGGCGTCCGCGGCGTTTCCGCTGCGATCCACGGCGATGAACTCGCCTTGCCGGAAGCCGGTACCCAGCACCGGCAGATCCATCAGCGAACGTTTCATGAAGGCCGAGGTGCGCCCCGGAATCAGCGAGATCAGCGCGGGCGGGTCCAGGTTGGAAACGTGGTTCGACATGAAGATGCACGCCCGATCCCTGTGTATACGCTCCAGCCCGGTGACGTGGAAGCGCACCCCGGCCATCCAGCAACTGCTGGAGAGCATGAACCGCGTTCCCTTGTAAAGCGGCAGCACGTTGCCCGTCAGCCAGCACCAGGGAATGAACAGCATCGCCGTGGGAATTCCGGTGACGACCATCGTGGCCATGAAGATGAGTGAAGAGATCACGCCTGCCTCTTGCCTTGCGCCCCGCCGTCCTCAGAAAAGCGCTCCCTGAGGCGCGCGGGCAGTTTCTCGTAGATGCCGTCGAATCCACCGTTGGAAAGTATGGCAACCACGTCGCCGGGCTCCAGTTGCGGCGAAATGCGGTTCATGATCGCTTCCGCATCGGGGCAGAGTTCGGCCACGGTTCCTTGTTCATTGAGCGCAGCGACCACATCTTCGGGGTGTAGGCGCTCGGCGTCGGGGATGCGTTGCTGCTGATAGACGCCGGCCAGCAGGACACGGTCGGCCAGGCGCAGGCTGGCCACCAGATCGGCTTGGAGCACCTTGCGCCGCAACGTATTCGAGCGTGGCTCCAAGACTGCCCACAGCCGCGATTGCGGGTAAACGGAGCGCAGCGCCCGCAGCGTTTCGCGGATGGCCGTGGGATGGTGGGCAAAGTCGTCGATGATGGTGACGCCGCCGACCTGGGCGCGCACCTCCAACCGGCGCTTGACGCTCTTGAAGCTGGCCAGCGCGGTCTGGATGGCTTCCTTGCCGATGCCCTGCCCGGCGGCCAGTGCAGCCGCGGCGGTGGCGTTCAACGCGTTATGCTCGCCGGCCAGGCCCATCTCTAACTCAGCCCATAGCGCGCCGCCGCGCCAGACTTCCCAGCGGGTGAGGCCGTTTTCATGGCGCAGGTTCCGGATGCGCCAGTCGGCTTCGGCGGTAAAGCCGTAACGCTCGACGCGGCAGAGCGCGCCGGCCACGCACTCGGTCACGCTGGCGCTTCCGTCCCAGGCCACAATCAAACCCCGCCGCGGAACCAGGTTCACCAGCCGCTTAAACGCCGTCTTCACCGCTTGAAGGTCCGCATAAATATCGGCGTGGTCGAACTCGACGCTGGTGAGGATCAATGCATCGGGAAAGTAGTGCAGGAACTTGGGGCCTTTGTCGAAGAAGGCGGTATCGTATTCGTCGCCCTCGACAATGAAGGCGCGCGTGGGACGAAGCTGGAAGCTGGTTCCGAAGTTCTCCGCCACGCCGCCGATCAGAAATGAAGGCTCCAGCGCCGGATTCTCTCTGGAGGCAGACTGGTAGATCCACGCCAGCATGGAGGTGGTGGTCGTCTTGCCGTGGGTGCCGGCCACGACCAGCGACTGGCGGCCCACGAGGAACTCCTCGCGAAGCAGCGCGGCCATCGAGGTGAAGGGAATGCGTTCGTCCAGCACGCGCTCGACCTCGGGATTGCCGCGGGAGAGCGCGTTGCCGATCACCACCAGATCGGGCGCGGGATCGAGATTGGATTCGGCGTAGGGCTCGAGGATCGGGATGCCGAGTGAGCGCAGCAGATCGCTCATGGGCGGATAGGCGGCCTTATCGGAGCCGGTGATGCGATGGCCCCGCAACTGCAACAGGCCAGCCAGCGAAGCCATGGCCGTGCCGCAGATGCCGCTGAGGTGAATGTGCCGGGAATGCAGAGTCATCGAGCCACCCCTGTTTGATTCCAGTGCCGCCATGCCTCTTGTTCGCTGTTCCCCAGCCCCATTCCCTACTCCCTATTCCCTAGTCCCTTAGTCCCTAGTCCCTAGTCCCTTAGTCCCTAGTCCCTTAGTCCCTAGTCCCTTAGTCCCTAGTCCCTTAGTCCCTCGGTCCATGTCACTCCACCGCCGGTTGCAGCAGGCGCAGTTCGGCCTCGTCGGTGATGCGCAGTTCGGCCTCCACGCCCAAGGTCAGGGTAACGTTGCCGTGCGAAACGTGGCCGCTACGAAGGCCTATGGCAATGGGTCCATCGAAATCTTCAAATACGCGCAGAATCACCTCATCGAGCAGAGTCGGGGAAGCTCCGGGCGAGGAGCAATCGAGCATCTCGCCGAAGACGATGCCTCGCACGCCCTCCAGCTTGCCGGTCTGGCGCAGTTGCCACAGCATGCGGTCGATCTGGTAGGGCTTGGCGCCCGTGTCCTCAAGAAAGAGCAGCTTGCCTTCGGTTCGCGGCTCATAAGGCGTGCCCAGCAGTGAAACCAGAATGCTGAGGCAGCCGCCGTACAGGATGCCGCGAACCGGGCTCGAGATCCGGCCCGATCGCAAGATGCGCAGTCCCTCCGCCGGCCCCACGCTGTATTGCGCTCCGGCCAGCGCCGCGCGAAAGCTGGGCAGGTGGACGCCCTTGTCTCTTGAAAAATCGGCCGCGACCATGGGTCCATGAAAAGCGAGCAGTCCGAGCCGGTCGAGCAGATGGAGTTGAATACCGGTCAGGTCGCTATAGGCGAAGAAGGGCTTGGGATGGTTGCGGATCAGCTCCAGATCGAGGCCACCAAGCAGGTAGTTGGAGCCGTAGCCGCCGCGCAGGCAGGCCACCACGCTTGTGTCTTTATCGGCGAAGGCGCGATGCAGGTCTTCAAGCCGCTGCGCCTCGGTTCCGGCAAAGTAGAGCGGTCCATTCTGGAGGGCGTGGTGAGCAAGCCGGGGCAAAAAGCCCAGCGCGCGCAAACGTTCCAAGCCCCGTTCGGCGATCTCAAGCTTGGCGGAGGCCGCAGGCGCCACCACGCTCACGCCGGCGCCCTGAGCCACGGGGACGAGCTTCAGGAGCGGGAGCGGCTCTGGAATCGGCTTGGGATCGATGGGCGCTTTCATCTCTACCACGCCTCGCCGCGGGCAATCAAAGCCGCCGGGCCGGTGAGCTTGAGTTCCGTGCCGGGCCCGTCCCAGGCCACGGTTTGCGCGCCGCCGGGAGCCACGACCGTGAGCGGCGACTTGGCCAGCCCCAGCGCGATAGCAGCGGTGGCTGCGGCCGAGCTGCCGGTGCCCGAAGAGGAAGTTGGCCCCACGCCGCGCTCCCAGATGCGAATCTCGATCTCATTGGGACCGGCAACATGAACAAACTCGATATTGGTCTGGTGGGGGAAGTCGGGATGAAAGCAAATCTCCGCACCGAAGTGACCCCAACTGTGTCCATTCAGCTTGAACGTTGCATCTTCCACGCAAATCACGAAATGTGGATTGCCCGTGGAAACCGTCATCCCTTGCACTACCGGATCTTCGTGCTGCTTGGCTCGCTTGAACCTGCCTAATCCGCGCGGCTGGACGAACGGCGCGGCGGATGCCTCAGTGAGATTGACTGTTTTTGGCTCAAACGTTGGAACACCCATCCCGGCGGTCACTTCCACCGTGAATCCGCCGGCTCTACTCACCGCATTCACCTGACAGATGCGCACCCCGGCGTCGGTCGCAATCTCCAGCGCGTCGCCGGGCACGGAGCCGAGCGCATCGGCCATCCAGGCGGCTACGCAGCGCGTGCCATTGCCGCTGATCTCGGCCATCGATCCGTCGGCATTGCGCAGGCGGATGCGGCCCGCCCTCGGCCCGGTCCAGGCAAAGAACTCGATGCCGTCGGCGCCGATGCCGGTATTGCGCGCGCAAAGGCGGCGCGTCAGATTCGCCCAATCGCAGCCTGCCGCCGCGTCTTGCGTGACGATCAGGAAGTCGTTGCCGCAGGCGTGGGCCTTGGTAAAGGGGATCAATCTTCCTCCGGATCGCGGAAGGTGCGGAGCGCGTCGATGCCAGGCTCGGCGAGCAGCTTACCGTGCAGGCGCTCATGCCGCTTTCTTGTAACCGTCATTGCGAAGCTCACCCGCTGGAGTTCGCCGATGGCGTCGTTCTCCACGCCGGTCAGCCGCTCTCCCGCCTCGTCCATGGCCTTCAGAATCGACTCCATCATGAGGGTCTGGTCGCGTCCACGGGCCTCGTAGATCAGTGGGTAGATCTTGATGTTGGCGCGCCGCTCCACAAAGCCGACCACCTCCAGCGCCAGAATGACAACGATCGCCCCCACCGCCGCGGCGCCGTAAAGTCCCGCGCCGCAGGCCATGCCGATGGAGGCCACCACCCAGATGCTGGCCGCGCTCGTGAGCCCGCTGATGCGGCTGCGGTTGTGCAGGATCAGCCCCGCGCCCAGAAAGCCGATGCCTTGCACAATGTTCGATGCCACGCGGCCCTTGTCCGCGTTGGCGTCGCCGGCCAGCACCGCCGACATGAGCGTAAAAAACGCGCTGCCCATGCAGATGAGCAAATTGGTGCGCACCCCCGCGGCCTTGCGATTGAACTCCCGCTCCAGGCCGACCAGCGCGCCCAGCAGGCAGGCCAGCAGCAGACGGGCAATGGCGTGGTCCACCACCACAAGCTGCTGCAGGCGGTCGAAGCTGAGGGGCAGCGCGAACTGTGCCAGGGCCATGCTCATGAAGATTCCTTGCCCGATGCTATCACTCTGCGGGCTGGTTTGTTGAGGGTTGCGATTCATGGGCAATGGGTTCGGTTCCATGATCTCCGGCTATGAAGAAGTTGGCGGGTGGCCCAGGTGCCGGGGTAGTTGTGCGCACTACCCACTGAAGATGGGTGCCCCAGGTGCCTCGCTTTTGGGCACCTGGGATAGCACAGACATTGGCAGGCCGGTTCTGCTCTTTCTCGACTTCTGTAGTGATTCGTTGTAAGCTTTCGATCGATGCGGGTTTCCTAGGGGAAACCCGCGGTAACGTGCGTAAACGCGGCTGTTGGGGGGCTGGAGAGAAGTAAGCGTTCGGAGATTCCATCTGGACAGTTCGCAGTGCATGCCTAAACGATAAGTACATGGTTTATTCGGGCGGGAATCGGGCGGTGCGGCGGGCGCGGGTATATCGATCGGTGGCGGAGAAGCGGCGGATCGTGGAGTTGACTCTCTCGCCTGGAGCGAGCGTTTCGCACGTTGCGCAAGCCGAGGGAGTGAACTCACATCAGGTTTTCGATTGGCGGCGGGCCTATCGCAACGGCGAGCGCGCCGCCATGTACTCGCTGATCGGCTCGGCCAAACTTAGCGGCCTCGATCCGGAACTCTACCCGCGCACGGTGCTGGCTCAAATCGCCGATCACCCCGTCAACCGTATCGGCGATCTGCTACCCTGGAACCTGACCGCTACCCTCCAGCCCGCCGCGCAGGCCGCCTGAAATCCATCAAACACCGGTGCTTGAATTATCCACTTGAAAAACAGGCGGACACTTCGTTGCTCCCGCAAAAGTCTGCCACACTTGCCGTCACGACGCCAGATGGGAGCTTCGGACGCTTACGGTTTATGGGCTCGCATCGATCAAGAAGTTCCGCACCACTCAACTTCCTTAACTGACCCTGTCAAGGCGCCACGGAAGGGCCAATCTGGGGAGTCCGTACTGGCGCGGCCAGTCCGATAAACTGTGTCAGGGTATTGCTGCCTTTATTGCTGACCCAAAGATTGCCGCTGGCATCGATAGCAAGGGAGTAGGCTTCGAGCAGGCCGGCATCTGAACCCAAACCACCCGCCGGTGAAAGGACTGTTCCAGGGACAGAAGCAGTCGAGCCAGCCAGTTCGGTCAGAGAAGGGCCCCGGTAATTACAGATCCACACGGTCCCCGCGCCGTCGATGGCGATGTCATCCGGATGGTCGAGGCTCGCGCTGGTAATGCCGCCATTGGAAAGCACCACGCCGGCGCCGGAAATCTCGCTGATGCTGTTGCCGTCGAAATTGGACACCCAGACGTTGCCGCTTTGATCGATGGCCAACCCCTCCGGGTCATTGCAACAGTCATAGCTGGTGAACTGGCTTCCATCCTGAGTAACACGGGTGACAGTCGTAAAGCCCTGGTTGCTGACCCAGACGTTATGACTCTTGTCGATCGCGGCAGCGAAGGGATTCCCCAACTGCGTTGACGAGTAGGGGGAGCCTGAAAGTTCCTGGCCCGAACCGGACAGGTGCGTCAGTTCCGAATCGCCCCAGTCCACCACCCAGGCTGAGCCATCGGTGTCGATCGCCACGCCGTTTGGATAGGTGTACGCGCCTGTCGCGTAGCCGCTGCTTCCGGCCACGGACGCGCCACTGCTATTGAAGACGCTGACCGTGTTTCCCGCCACCTCCCCGGGAATGGGCCAATTTGTGATCCAGGCGTTATTGTTTGCATCCACTGCCAAGCCGAAGGAGTATCCCAGGCCAGAGCCGGTAACACCCTGCGCAAACAAGGGCGCGCCCAGCGGTGAAAACAAAGACGCTACGCCGACCGCGCTAATTTGTGCTGAAAGGGTTTCCGGGTCGTTGGCAACCCAGACGTTGCCCGCGCCGTCCACCCCCAACGACGTCGGAAGATTCATTCCGCCCCCGGTGTAGTTGATAAAGAGCGTCCAGTCGGAGGGCTGCGCCGCCAATGCCGGCGCAAAGGCCGAATCGGCTGACGCCAAGGCGTACAGCGTGGCGACATTCTGGGCCGGGTTGCGCGCCAGGTTGAGCGCGGCGTCCAGAGTATTGACGGGCGCACCGCTCGATGTGGCTGTTGCCGAGAACAGCCCGCTGCACGCTTTTCCGCCGGCAGTCGCAGAGGCGCAGGAGTTGAGCAGATTGGCCAGCGCGTCGATTTTCGGAGCGGGAGAACTGCCGTTGGCGGCAAAGGCCGGCCCTGGGCTGCTTCCAGTAGAGATGTTTGCCAGCGCCTGAGCGGTGGCAGCGGCATTCTTCAGGCCAACCGTATTGGTGGAACTTGCACCCAGATTGCCTCCAGCCGAGAGAAACTGTGCCAGCGCATACACAGCGGCCGCCGTAGTGACCTCGTTGATTACGACCGGACTTGCCGAGGCCGCCTCATTGCAGGCTCCCAGAGCCGTGAGCAGCGCAATGGAATCATTGTCCGCCGAAGCTGCCGATCCCGGCTCGCCGCCGCGCGCCACGAGGTAGATTTGGGAATCGGCCGAGGGGCAGTCGTACCCCGCCGGAACAGAAAACGTCCCTGTGCTGTCGGTAATCAGTGCGTTCGAAAGAAGCTCAACACCGTTTGCACCGTTGCCGCTGGTGCCCGCGGCATACAACTCGACCGAAGCTCCGATCAGAGGCTGTTGACCAACCAGCGCCTTACCGCTAAAACCGGGACCTTGATAGCCGTTATTATTGGAGTTTGATTTGACAACTCCGGCACAGCCGGTCAGAGAGCCGGCCACCACTCCAGCTCCCAATATCGCCAGAACAGCGCTGAACGTTAAGCTTAAAAATCGAAGCTGCATGAAAGAAAACCTCGAAGAGTTGTCCGCTGAAAGATGTCTGCGCAAGGCAACACGCACGAAAAGAGTACTCTTCCGTCGCCCACGGCAATCTGAAAGAAGCCCAGCCCAGCAGCTCTTGATGAAAGCCCAAGTGCGCTGGAAACGTCCCTCGGGGGCTAAAGCCTCGCCGATTCCTTCGTCCGCACCGGCCCTTTCACGACCGATAGGCAGCAAGAAAAACGGTGAAGACACATCGTGTCCTCACCGTTGTTCAGACCATTGCATAATCCAGACACCGTACTTTGCATTACAGATACGGCTGCGCAATCTCTGGGGACCGCGCAAAGCCGCGCGGCAACAGCAGGCCATTTTGCGCCGGCAATTGCCGCGTTCGATTCGGTCTGGCGGTTCTACCTGCCAGAGTTTCAGCGCGCTCTGAAGCGGGCGCGCGCTGTGGCGATCAGAGCGCCGGCGGAGGCGACCAGCGCCAGCACGAGGGTCGGATCTTCCGGTGAATCGTCGCACCCGGTCTGCGCGCGGACTAAGGCAGGAATGCACATCACGGCAATTAGCACTATCAGTGCCCGAAACTTATTCTTCATCACGTAATCCTTTCGCTGTGAGAACTCGCGATCCTCGTTTTGACCGAAAACCCTTGGGCAATTCAGTCTGTTAGCGTTCTGCCACGCTCCGAAACCATATTACATGGTTTCGGAGCGCACCGCAAACTCAGGCTATGGATTCCGCCCGGCGGGATGCTTTCCGCCAGGCGCAATCCGGGGGCTGGACTAGAACGGGCGCAAGCTCGTCGAATTCCCGCTCAAATTCGGCGCCAGGGCCGCAGGGATCCAGGACTTCTGGCTCCATGTTGGTGCGCCGGGGCCAAGCACCTGAACCACAAAGCCGGAACTTTGGGTAGGAGCCCAGATGGCTCCGGTGGCATCGATCGTCGTTGAGCGCGGATTATTCACTATGGTGGATTGGCCGCCAGCAGCTTCGACTGCACAAACCGTCGTGGTGGGCGCTACGTAGCACGGATTCAGATAGACGTCCGCGCCGGTGTCCCCGACGCTTGACGAGACGGTGAAGAGGCCATCGGATGGTGCATTGGGATAGTACACACTCAGATATCCCTGGCCGGTGCTGGTGGCATCGATGATGATTTTGCCGTCTCCATCCATGGCCCCATTACGGTCCACGCCAGCCTCATAAATTGGGCCGTATTCGATGGTGAGCGAGCCGTAGTTTAGTCCGCCTCCGGCCTCGGTGCCGCTGCTCGGGATCTGAAGCAGGTCGTCCTGAGCGCTGAACCAGAAGTTTCCGCTGGGGTCAATCATGGGGGCGTTGCCGGGTGTGGCGTCCCCACCAGGGAAGTTAACGGGATTGCCGTTGCCGCTTCCGGTGTTCGTAAAGGCCGGCGAGGTCAAGCTGCCCGTGTCGCTGAGCATCAGAATCGCCCCGGGGCCGCTTGAGCCGGCAGTATTATCCGATTCAACCCACAGGTTGCCCGCGCTGTCGAAGACGGGTTGCTTACAGGCATACGGTTCCGGCAAGCCACCCACATTGACATCGATAATTGCGGATGCGCCCTGAGGGAGCTCCTCAAGGCCGCTGGCGCCGGTTTCTGTCCCGATAGTTTTGACTGCCAACCAGAGATTGTTGCCCAGATCCACACTCCCGCTCTCCAAATTGGAACCGGTAAGGGGAGGGATTGTGGTACCCAGCACGCCCGCAGTACTGAGCTTGGTCACACCCGAAGTGTCCACCACCCACAGATTGCCAAGGGTGTCAGCAGCCACGCTGCATCGGTAGCCATAGCTGCCGCAACCGGACGTCGTGCCGGTTGGGGTGGACCAACCGGCTACCCCATCGGAACTGATGGAAAAGACTGTAACAGGGGTCTCGTTGTCATACACATAAATCTTGTCGTCAATGGTCGCTGCACTCCCCCACATAGCGCCTGTCTCGGGGTAGACGATGGCGATGGTAAAGTCAAGCGGCGCGGCGGTGAGCGCGGGCGCATAGTAGGCGTTGCTGAATGCAACGTTATACAGGTTCGTCGTAGCGGCCGAGGGGACCGCACCGCTGGCGTTCTTTTCGACCGGAGCCCCTGAGCCCGTTCCGGGGGCGCACAGCACCGGCGGAGTATTACCCGCCGTCGAGCAGGCATTCGCCTCCGACGGGTACAGGGCCAAGTCCAGCAGGGCGTCCAAGGTGTCGGCGGGCGCCGTGGGCGAAGCGAGCTGGGTGGGCGTCGTGTTGGTCATCAGGATGGCGCAGGGCGCGGTTGGCGTGACGATGTCTCCGCTCGAGTTGACGCAGGCTTCAACCGAGTTGGCCAGCGTGTTGATGAGCATCTGCGGCACAGTTGCCGCGGAGTTGGTCGGCGGGGCGGAATTGGCCACTCCGGTGGTCGTATTGACCAGATTCGCCGCATTCAGGAAGGCGTGCGCCAGACCGGAGGCCTTGCAACCAGTCGTTGCGTTGCTGACTACCGTGCAGGCTGCCGTGGCGGCGTTGTTGTTCGCCGGCGCGCTGATGTTGACCGTGGTCCCGCCGCTAACGGTCATGAAGCCGCTGAGCGCATAGGCCGCGGCAATCGTGGTCGGCTCATCGATAACGACCACGGTGCTGTCCGAAATCGAACCGCAGGGACCGAGTGCGGCCATCAGCAGCGCCGCGGAATTGGAACCGGCGCCGGCATTTCCACCGGCAGCGACGATATAGGCCTGCTGCCCGGCAGGGCACTTTGAGGCGTCGCCGACAAGCGTAAACGCGCCACCGGCGCCCGTGGTGGTCTGACCGAGCAAAGTTCCCGGCTGGCCATAGCCATAACTATTGGCAGCCGTAGGAGATGTTACTGTCGCTGTCGCATAGAGCGAAACAGTCGCACCCACAACCGGGTTTGGACCCCCATGCACTCTTCCACTTAGACCCGTCACAGCGGTGTCTGGGCCAAGGCCCTGAGTTAAGTTGCCAGTAGCGCCACAACCGGAAAGGCCCGCAACGCAAAATGCCGACGCCAACACCCAGAATGAAGTCTGGACGCATAGCCGAGAGGTTCGAATCTTCATATGCTCACCTGATTTCGCAGATTGCTGCTACGAGCGAACCTCGTTCACTTCCGGAACGAATAGAGTCGCCGAATACAGCGCCACCAAAGAATACACACACAAATCGATTTTGTACAGATTTTTTTTTCCTCAGCTCCGGGCAACGGCCGCTGGGGGTTTATCAGGCCCCTTGCAGCCGGCGGCTGGTCAGTTGCCGGGGTCACCGGGAGTCCCGCCCTGGGGTTCGATGAGGCCCGGGAGCGGCCCTCCATTGAAGATCGAGGCTTATGGTTTGCACGCCGCCGGCGCTGTCGTAAAACACAGACGCGATTGCTCTGCCGTCAATCCTGAAAGTGTTGATTTCAGGGACTCTTCACGGTCATCCGCAGGCCGACGGAACGCCGCAGTGAAAGCCGGCGCAGGGATGGCGAAGATCTAGCGAATAAATGGCGCTCTTACCCCCTGCAGTTCCTCGTAGTTTGGCTGCGCTTCCGACGATCCGAAGGACATGGCGCTCACCCGAAACCCCACAATAATTGGAGAACCGCCGTCGGGCGGCGGGGCGATTCGAAAGAACCCGGAGATACCGCGGCCTCTCCCGAAGGAGAGGCCGCGTCAGGTCCGGACACAATTCACCGATTACGGATTCACGGTGACCTTGAGCTGGATCGTTTGGGTGACGTTGCCGCCGGAAGCGGTGACCACCACACTGGTGGAGGTGGACGCTGCGCTGCTGTTGCTGCCGCAGCCGGTAAGCTGCGCGACTCCGATTACGCCAGCGATCAGCGCCAGGGCCAGGAAAAGTCCGCGCCGCTTCTTCCATCCCAGGAGGAAGCAGGCAGCGATCGCCAACGTGGCCCCCTCGGGAAGGAACGGGTTGGAACGGTGTTGGAGAGCGGCGCTGCCGCTCTCGGTTAACGTCAGAGCGGTAGAAGCGCTCTGGCCGTTTGTCGGCGTAACCGTTGCCGGGTTGAAGCTGCAAGTGAGGTTCGACGGCACGGTCGAGCAAGCGAACGTAGTGGCGGAGTTAAACCCGTACTGAGGAGTTACGGTAATGTCGACGATGGCGGGTGAGCCGGGCGAGACAGTTACCGTCGCCGGAGCGACCGAAGCGGTGAAGCTCGCGGCCGTGGCAGACACAGTGAAGGTTGCGGTTGCAACCCCGCTGAGCGCATACCCGGGCGCGATAGCGATCGCATTGACGGTTGCAGAGCCGGTAGCCGTCAAGGCAAAGGGCGCCGTGTAGAGGGTGGCGGTCCCAGTGGGCGGAAGGTTGGGCGCCCCATTTACGACCGGAGCGCTGCCGTCGGTGGTGTAGTAGATGGCGGCGCCGGCTACCGTGTCCGTTATGGTTACGACGTTCAGGTTGCCGCTGGTGTACATCGTGGTGCCGTTCGCCGGGCCGATCACCGGGGTGGTGGTCAAGCTAACCGGAACGACGGTGAGGAACGCCTGGACCGGGGGCGCCGCCGCGTAGTCGGGATCGGTAGTGGTGTCAGAGGCGGCCTGGTTGGCGTCAATCACGACCGTACCCAGACCGGTTGCGGTCAGCACGCCGCTTTTGCTGATCGATCCGGCGGTGCTTGATGCGGGGACGGCGGCTGTATTCCCGCTGGCGGGCGTCGGGGGAACGTAGCCGGTGCTCAACGGGTCAATGGTGTAGGTGACCGGGTTGCCCGAAGCGCCGCCGGTTGCAGCCAGAGTCAACGTGGAGCCGTAGACAATGGTTGCAGGAGCGGTTGCCAACGTGCCGGATGGCGTGGCGAAGACGATGTTTTGTGACGCCGGGCTGACCGTGATTGTCGGATTCGATGTAGCTGCCGCGTAGCAGGCGCTTGCGGCCTGGGACACTGTTATACCGATCGAACCGGTGCCGGTAAGCGTCAAAGACTGGGGTGGCACACATTGTGGATCGGTGGCAGTGGCTTGACCGCTGACCTTGCCGTTACCGGAGCCGTAAGCGAAGCAAATCTGCGCGGCAGTGGAGGTCATGTTGGAGCTGGCTGCAAGGAGCGGAATCGGGGTTGTCGTGAATGGCGTCGTGAGCGGCGTCAGGGTGGTGAGTCTTTGCGTCAGCGCACCGACCGTGAAGGTAATCACCTTCTGCGGCGCGGGCGCGTAGGCAGAGTTGCCCGCCTGGTTCGCGTCGACGGGGCAGGTGCCATTGTTGGTGAAGGTGACTATACCTCCGGAGACCGTACAAACTGGGGGTGTGATCGTGGTCGCCGGCGTGGTGAAGACGACCGGCAGACCCGAGGTCGCGGTCGCCTCCAGGGCGACTGGCGGAACGCCACACTTCGGCGTAAGCGTTGCGGGCGCGGTGACGCTGATGGTCTGCGTGGCCGCGCCTTCGCCGGATACCGAGAACGTTCCGGTGTGGGCATCGGCGGAGTTGGTCGCGGTCATGGTCGTGTTAAAAAGACCCGTCTCCGTGGCGCTGGTGGGCTTCAAGGTGATGGTCGCCGGGAAGCTGAGGCCGCTGGCAAAGGGCAATTGGTTGCAGGCGGTTACGGCGCCGCTGAAGCCGTAATTGGTGGAGTTCTGGGCGAAAGTCACATTGGAGAGCGCGGGGCAGGCGCCGCCGGCGTCGGCGTCGACCACCGAAACATTGCTAACCGACCCCTGGCCTGCCGGCTCTGCCGACCACGCCTGGGCAGTGTCCACAACCGAGCCGATCGCCAGGAAGCCGGCAGTGTCACTTTTGGTTGTGGGGTTGGTGCTCACAAAGTAGAAGTTGCCCTTGCCATCCGGGGCAATGGTCTTCACGCCCTCTCCGGAGATGGGGATGACGGGAGGATTGCCTGCCAGTGCGCTCCCGTTGTTCGCGATTTCGAATACGCCGTCGAGTTCGGTGCCAAAGTAGACGTTGCCCGTCGCATCGGTGGCAACCGTGGTGATCGCATCGTTGCACGGAGTACTGGTTGTTGCACAAGCCGGCGTCAGCGTTGCGAGCAGCATGGGGGTGGCGGCCCAGGTCTTGCTTGTGGAGTTGTACGTCACTTGGTACAAGTGGGAGGAGGTGCTGTATCCAGCTGACGTCCCCGAACTCGAAATGAACGTGTCGGTGAAGTACACGTTGTCGTTTTGATCGACGGCAATGGCGCCGGTGTATAGCTGGCCGCCGGAACCGGCAGGCTCAACGTAGATCTGGACCGGCGCAGGCGTCGCGCCCCCGGTTGGATAGAGGCAGGCCGTGTTGCACTCGAAAACCGAGTACGGAGCGCTGGGGGTGACGGAACCGGCATTTCCGTCGGTGGTGAAAAACAAGTTGTGATTACTGTCGACCGCGATACTGGCCACGTTGAAGCCGTATTTCCCGTTGCCGAGATTGATCTGGCAGATCCCGTTAATGTCAGGCGCCTGGCCGACGCCGAGGCAGGTCGGTGGAGGCGTGCCAGCCGAGCCATTGGCGCCGACTACAAATGTACAATTGCTGACGCTATTCGGACAGTACCCATAGATCGGCCCGTAGGTTCCCACCCCGTAGTCCCCATACGTCGCATTGGCGGTGGTGTTCATGGGAATCTTATAGATGACGTTGCTGGACTCGCCCGAAATGTAGAGGTAGTTGTTTCTATCGATGGCTATGCCGCCTGGGAGGATGTTGCTTTCGCCAACGACTGTCATCACCGCGCTTTGGTTTGTAAATTGCTCTACGAAGCCTCCGGTAGAGGTGCCGGCTACGAAGACGCCGTAGGTATTGACGGCTGCGGAATGGCCGCCGGGAGAGGCCGGGCCCCAGTTACCGCCGGACGTGGAGACCGTGTAGTTCTCGTAGGGGGCAGCGCTGTTGGTCTCGTTCGCTCCCCAGAGTTGCTGGCTGACGACGATGGGGGTTTGTGCAACTGCGATCGCAGACGCGAACAGCAGGATAGCCAGCATGGACATCAGGGCAACGCAGGTTTCCCGCGCCGAGTACCCCTTGAGTCTGTCTAATTTCGTAAGCATCACAATTCCTCCGGGTATAAACCGTTCGTCATTGGAACGGCCTATGCGTTCAACGCCGTATTTTGAAACCCATCCGGCAACTCCGCCATCTCCGGTCAAGCGATTCTGCCGCATGCATCGATGGCGTGAGCGCCCCATTTACGCTCGCGCTGAGTGTCCTGCTAAAGCGTCATGTATGAACTGCCGTTTGTTGCGCGCTCCGTCCCAGCCCCCCAAAGCGCTGGCGGGGATGGCTCAAAATGCGAGAACCAAGAAGGCAAAACGGAGTGCGGCGCCGTACGCTCCTGTACAACTCCACGCGAGCTGCCGCAACCGGTGCGGCAGCCGGTGAACCGATGCGGAGGCACGCCAAATCCCCAGCCAAAGCCATCCCCGATACCGCCTCAATTGCGCCTGCCCGAAGCACAATTCGATTCCGAGTGCCCCGGACGCCGCGTGCGCATAGATGCGCTGAAAAATGCAGGATCATTCTCGTTCCACCAGCCATGGTTGTCAAGAAGATTTATGTAGGGGCTTGAAAATAGCGAGGAGCAGCGAGTAAATCGCCTTGGTTGACGACCCGTAACGACTATAATCAAAGCGGCATAGACCTCAAAGCGGCATAGACCGGCGCGGTGCCCCGCAGGCTCGCTGCGGAAAGGATTAGTTTGCGCTCTTCCGGCCCGGCTCCCGTTTCTCCGCCCCGGTCGCCAGGGCGCGTTGGTGAGGCGCGGCCGGGGCATCGGCGAATGATCGCCCTGCTTCGGATACAGATCGGCTTATGGCGGGCCGCACAGCCAAACCGCCGCAGAAGATCGTCTGAACTGCCCCGAATTCCCGGAAGACCGCATCCCACGATGCGGACCGCCCGCGGGTTGGTGCAGGGCCCCATTTGGCTCAGAAAACGGCCACATATTCGTAAATCAGTTTATCCGTGGGTGACAGCCGGTTCTTCGTTTTGAAGTTTATTTGAAAAATCCCTTGACCTTGATCGCTCGCAGGCTACATAATTCCAGATCGAATCAGCTCATCGATTCTTGGGGCACTGTATCGTTCGCGACTGCGTGGCGGTGCAATCGTCCGTGGACGGTGCGATCGTTCATCCGTTTTGCTCCGAATCTCGCACAGCTTGGCAGCCGATGGGGGGGTGTTCCGATGACGCGTTTTCCTGAATTTAGGCCGGCGTTCGCATGTTTGGGGTTGCTGATCGCGGCCCTGCTGTTGTGGCAACCGCCCGCTTTGGCGCAAGAGACCACGGGCACTGTGTCCGGCGTAGTGCAGGACATGACGGGCGCAGTGATCCCCGGCGCCTCGGTCGCGGTGACGAACTTGGACAATAACTCCGAGCGCAAGACGGTGAGCAACGGCACCGGTGAGTTTTCCGTGCCCGGGATTACGGCGGGCCTCAGGTACCAGGTGCGGGTGGAAATGCCGGGCTTTTCGAACTGGCAGTCGCAGCCGTTCCCGCTGCGGCCCGGGGACCGGATTGGCTTCACCGATATCCGCATGCAGCTGGAGACGGCCGTTTCCTCGGTGACCGTGGAAGCCTCCGGCAACCAGACGCTCAAGCCTCTGGACACGCCGGAGCGCAGCGATGTGATTACGGCCGAGGATCTGGATACGCTGGCCCTCGTGGGCCGCGACGCGACGGAGCTGATCGGAATGCTGCCGGGATTCGCCCTGGTCAGCAACCAGGTCAACAACCAGGGACCGAATACCGCGGTGGTGGGCATGAGCGGTCCCACCGGCTCCTATTCCGCCAATGGGGCCGGCCCTACCGGACTGGCGACCGTTCTCGACGGCGTCTCCATCCAGGATATCGCTAACAATACCGGCACCGTGCAAATGGTGAATCAGGAAATGATTCAGGATATCAAAACCACCACGTCGACCTTCAGCGCCGAATATGCGAAGGGCCCTGCGGTGCTGACCGCCAACACCAAGGGGGGCGGCACCTCGTATCACGGCGATGCATACATGTATTACCGCGACACCGTGCTGAACGCCAACGACTGGTACAACAATTATCTTCAGCAGTCACGCCCCCCCGGAACTTATTATTATCCCGGTGGGCAGTTTGGCGGTCCAATACCGCATAGTAAGAAGCTCTTCTTCTTCGTGGGTTACGAGTATTACAACCAGAATTTCTCACCGGAGACCCTTGGCTCGTGGGTTCCGACCATGTCCGAGCGCCAGGGCGACTACAGCCAGCAGTCACTGAACTCCGAGTTATGCGGCGCGCGTCCCGACGGTAAACAGAATCTGAATGCGGTTCAGCCCTTGTGTTATACGGAGAACTACCTGCCGAACGGCCCTGCCGTCGCGAAAGGCAACGTAGCTCAATATGCCAATTCTTCTGGCGCGGCGCTGGTCAACTGGCTGCCGCTGCCCAATGCGGACCCGTTTGTCAACGAGCAGGGTTACAACTACATCCAGCAAGTAGTCCAGACACAAAACGGATCGGTAACTCATGCCCGGATCGACTTCGACCTGAGCGACTACAACAAGTTTTACGCCACCTATGGCCGCCAGTCGCAAATCAGCGATGAACCTGTCGCCTGGGGATATGTTCCCTTCTGGTCCATGGAGTATCCAGGGGGCGTCACGTCGGGCGACGTTTCGAACATCTTCTCCCTGCACTATTCGCGGATCTTCGGTGCCAGCGTCACCAACACGGCCAGCGCTTCCATGTCCTTCATCAGCAACCCCGGCAATATGGGCAATCCCCAAGCGGTGAGCCGGTTCTACATGAACAAATACAACTGCTCGAATGCGGCCCTGCGCGCCACGGCGACATGCGATACGCTCCCAAGTAACAACTCCAGCGACAACTTCAACTACTTAGGGGAATACAAGAGCAACGGGGACTATTCGGTGCCCGCCCTGTCGGACTACGGCGACCTGGGCTATCCCAACATGCTCATGGCGGGCGGCTTCTACAACAATCAGATCAGGATGAAGAAGGCGGTGCCGACGCTCACAGATACGGTGAACTGGATCAAGGGACAGCATAGCTTCGCATTTGGCGTTTATGCCGAACGGGGCATATTG
>JBEKPA010000012.1:0-25859 GCA_049521195.1 Occallatibacter sp. | reverse complement strand
CGATGCATTTCGCGGCCTTCGCATATGTCGGAGAATCGGTTCGGCAGCCGGAGCGGTACTTCGACAACAATGTGACAAAGTCTCTTGGCCTGCTCGATGCCCTTGTGGATTGTAGAGTGCGTCACATAGTCTTCTCGTCGAGTTGCGCCACATATGGCCTGCCGGACCGGATGCCGATTGCCGAGGATGCCCCGCAGCACCCGCTGAATCCTTATGGTGAAACGAAGCTCATCATGGAACGTGCATTGCGCTGGTATGCGCCGGTACACGATTTCACCTTTGTGGCGCTGCGATATTTCAATGCCGCCGGAGCCGATCCAGAGGGAAAACTTGGAGAGGTTCACACCCCGGAAACGCACCTGATTCCTTTGGTATTGAAGGCCATAGACGGCAATGGATCGCTCGAAGTTTACGGCGGCGACTATCCAACCGGCGATGGAACCTGCGTGCGCGACTACGTCCACGTGGCCGACTTGGCCGATGCCCATGTGAAGGCTCTCAACTATCTGCAGCGCGGAGGAGCCTCGATTGCTCTGAATCTTGGAACAGGCAAGGGCCATTCGGTAAAGGAAGTCATAGGCGTCGCGGAAGAGGTGACCGGTCGCAAGGTGCCGCACAGCATTGTTTCGCGGCGCGCGGGCGATCCGGCCATTCTTGTCGCCGATTCCCGTCTCGCGGGCAAAGTATTGGCATGGCATCCACGGTACTCCGACCTGAGCTGCATTGTCCGCTCAGCCTGGAAGTGGCACTCGGAGTATTTCAGGGAACGGCCGGTATAGGTGGATTCTCCCACCGCGGCCCACGGCGAAGCATATAATTGGGCTTAGCGATTTCAATTCTGCACAACGGCACTCCTGGGGAATCCGGCGATGCGCGTGGTTATTGCTTGCTGTGGCCTGGAACACACACTGCGCGGCTATGAATCGTTCGCCCGCGAGCTATTTGGCGCCTTATCCGGGCGCGCCGATGTCACGCTTTGCAAAGGTTCAGGGAAGCGCCAGCCCAACGAGGTGGTGGTGCCCTGCCTGCGGCGCGACTTCCTTGCCAGGTTCATGAACCCGGAGCGGGCATTCTATTGGGAACAGATCACCTTTGCCATCGCCATGATTCCGTATTTGATGCTGAACAAAGTCGACATCCTCCATTACAGCGAAGGCAATCTATCGAACGCGCTGGCTCGTTTCCGGCGCTGGTTCGGTTTGCGAACGAAACTGCTGCACTCGAATGGCGGTCCTCACGATCCCGGGCACTTCCGCCCGGACGTGTTCATCCATCAAATCTGCGGCGAGTGTCATCAGCACGCTCTGGCGTTTGGCATTGCTCCGCAGCGTATGCATCTGGCGCCGTACGGCGTCAATCCCGAGGAGTTCCGTTCACCGTTGAGCCGCGAGGCTGCGCGAAACCAGTTTTCTCTGCCACATGACAGATTCATTGTTCTGTCGATCGCCGCTCTCAATTGCAGCCACAAGAGACTGGATTACCTGATTCGGGAAACTGCCGCCCTGCGCGATGATTCTGTTTTCTTGTGCATGGCTGGCCAGCCGACTTCTGAAACTCCCGGACTGAGAGACCTGGCGGCAGAGCTTCTTCCGGGCCGCCACACATTCGTGACCGTTCCCCGGATCAGGATTCCGGAGCTTCTGGCCGCCGCCGACCTTTTCGTGCTGGCATCGCTCAGCGAGGGCTTTGGCATGGTGCTGATTGAAGCTTGCTCGGCCGGTGTACCCGTTGTCTGCCATAACTCCTCCCATTTCCGGTGGGCGCTTGGAGATGCGGCGCTCTACACCGATATGGCGGTGTCTGGCGCACTGGCGTCGAATATCCGGATGGTCGCCGGTCAACCCGAAGTGCTCCGCCGCTTGGGCGTGCTGGGCAAGGCGAGAGCCGGCGAATGCTACAGTTGGAAGGTGCTCATTCCACGCTACCTCAAGATGTACGAGTCTATCCTCGCGGCAGGACGTGGATGAAGAATGACGTCACGGCCGGGGTCACGATTTCCCTGCGCATTCCCGCGCATCGGGTTCGCTGTGGTCAGCTTCATCGGAGACGGAGATTGGCGAATCGATTCCATTCGACCGACTAGCAGCGGGGGGACGTGTCCTTGGCCATTCTAGCCAGAGTGAAGGGTTCATTGAAACGGAAACTGGACCCCGAGACCTATGAGCGAGTCCGAGCATGCTCTTGGTACTGCAGGGTCTACCTGCCGCGTCGCGTATCCTCAACTTTCATTCGGCGCACTCCCGTCGTTCACGGACGGCCCTCCGAGCTAGTGGACCGGTTGCATAGAATCAATCTCGTAGCCGCAACCGGGATGTGCCGTATCATGACCAAATACGGAAGCGATAAGGGCAATCGGTGGCATAATTACACGGCTGTCTATTCTAAGCTCTTCGGAAAGCTTCATGATCGTCCGCTCCGGATGTTTGAGCTTGGCATCGGTACGACCGACCTTAGCGTGCCGTGTAACATGGGAGCGGGTGGCGTTCCGGGAGCCTCCCTCCGCGGGTGGCGCGAACTTTTTCCGAACGCCCAGGTGTTCGGAGCGGACATAGACAGCGACATCCTGTTCACCGAGGACCGAATTCAGACTTTCTATTGCGACCAGTTGGACAGCAGCGCGATCCGCGCTCTATGGGCGCAACCGGCGATGCAGGGTGGAATGGATATCATCATCGATGACGGGCTGCACACATTCCCGGCAAATGCTTCATTTCTGGATGAATCCCTGGAGCATCTTCGTCCCGGCGGCTTCTATTTCATAGAAGACATCCGGAACCTCGACTTCGGGTTTTGGAAGGAGCGGCTGCCAAGCTATGCAAACCGGTTTCCGAACTGCGACTTCGCTCTGGCGGCAGTGACAAACCCTTTCAATCATTATGACAACAACCTGCTCGTCATCCAGAAGCAGGCTTGATTCTTGCGCCTCTTCCGGCGGCCGGGGATGATTCACCGGCGCGATCCATCTCCGGAGAGTATGACGTTTTCAAGTCGGGAGAAGCTATCGTGAAACGATTCATATTCAGAGTGGTAGACAAGTTCGTCAAGTGGCATCAGGACTATTTGGACGCAAAGCTTGTAAGAGATCTCCGCTTCTGCGGGGCGAGGGTTTCAATAAGTCCCGACGCGAGAATTTGGGGCACGGCCGGAGTGACTCTGGAGGACGATGTGGGTATTAACGCCTTCACGCACATCTTCGGCGCGGGCGGCGTGCACATCGGGGCCAGGACCAGGATATCAGCGGGGTGTTCGATTGCCTCGATCACGCATTCTGAACAGATTGCCACGCGCGACCGTGGGATCTTGGCGCCGGTCGTGATCGAAGAGGATTGCTGGCTTGGTACTGGCGCGATCATCCTTCCCGGCGTTCGCGTTGGAAGAGGCAGCATCATAGGCGCGGGCGCAGTGGTGACCAAGGATATTCCGCCCCTGTCGCTGGCGGTTGGGGTTCCCGCGCGCGTCGTCCGCCAAATCACTCCCTAGGTGTGAAGTTTCAACAGGTTGTCCATTCGATCTGAACGAGAGAAGCTGGTTGTGACGGGCAATCAGTTTTTCAGGAGGAGACCGAATGGACTATCACCAGAATGCCCGACTCGTCGTCTACAGTCGAGAGCAAATGGCCAAAATGGTTGTGGAGCGGGGTTTCACGCAGAAGGCGGCTGCAGCCGCCTTCTGCGTCAGCGCCAAGACCACCGCCAAGTGGGTGCGCCGCTACCGCGAGCTGGGCAGGGCTGGACTCAGCGACCTCAGTTCAAGGCCGCATCGCTCACCCCGGCAAACATCTTCTTCTTTATTGGAAAGGGTTTTGGTTCTTCGCCGGCTGCGCTGGAACGGCTGGCGCATCGCCCGCGAGCTAGGCCTCAGCCGAGCCACGGTCAGCCGAGCGCTTCGCCGGGCCGGGATGAATCGGCTGCGCTCGCTCGACCCGCCGCCGCCGGTTCAGCGCTACGAACACAAGCGTCCGGGCGATCTGATCCACTTCGACATCAAGCGCCTGGCCCACATCGTCCGCCCCGGCCACGGCATCACGGGCAATCCCCGCGACCACGTACGCGGCGCTGGCTATCAGTATCTGCACGTCGCCATCGACGACCACAGCCGTATCGCCTTCTCCGCCATCCTGCCTGATCAGAGCCACCGGTCAGCGATCCGCTTCTTCCTCATGGCCCGCGCGTACTTTGCCCGCTTCGGCATCTCCATCCGCCGCGTGCTCACCGACAACGGCTCATGCTACAAACAATGGATCTTTCGCAAAACCCTGTGCGACCAGAAGATCAGGCATCGCTTCACGCGGCCCTATACGCCACGTACCAACGGCAAGGCAGAACGCTTCATCCAGACCGCACTGCGAGAATGGGCTTACGCGCGCACCTATCAGCACTCAGAGGAAAGAGAACAGCAACTCGACCTGTGGCTGCATGACTACAACTTCCACCGCCCGCATGCTAGCCTTAACCTCTACACTCCGGCTTCCCGTGCCGGGTTGAATCGGAATAACCTCTTGAGCCTCCACACCTAGGGAGCTTATGACATCCAGCGCCGTCTCGCGAATCGGGAAGAGGCTGTCGACCTTTGTCGGCGGGCAGAGCACCGTCCAACTGCTCAACGCGGCGACCGGACTGCTGCTGCTTCGATTGATGTCGAAGGCCGAATTCGCCATCTATGCCATAGCTCTCGGAATTCAGGGAATGATTGGCATTCTCACCGATATTGGCTTCGGAGGAGCCATTGCCGGCCTTGTGGGCACAAGATATCGGGACAGAGCTATCCTGGGATCGTACATAAGAACCGCCAGCCATCTCAGACAAGTTCTACTGCTGGTCATTGCGGGCGCCGGCATTGTGCTTGCCGTTGCATTCCGCAATGTCGAAGTCGAGGCGCATGGCCGGAAAGAGTTTGTGTTGCTGGCTCTGGCGGTATTGCTTACGGTGCAGTTTCAGGCGTGGGCTTCGTATTACGAGATACCCCTCTTGCTGAACAACGAGCTGGTTGCGTATTACAGCCCGCAGATTGCCGCCGCCGCTCTGCGCATCGTCAGTTCCGTTGTCCTGTATTACATGCATTGGATATCCTCCACAACGGTGATCATCGCAAACACGCTGAGCATTGTCGTGATGGGGGCGTCCTACAGATTCCTGGCGCGGCCGTGGATCGATGTGCCGCGTAAAGCTTCTAAGGTACACGGCAGGGAGATGGTGCGGTACCTTTTGCCGCTGCTGCCTGGAACCGTGTATCAGGCGCTGCAGGGCCAGATTTCACTCTTCTTGATCTCAGTATTTGGACACGTGAGCCAGATTGCGGAGGTTGCCGCGGCGGGCAGGATCGGTCAACTGTTTCTGCTGCTGAATTCATCGAACGGGATCCTCGTTGTGCCGTTCTTCTCGAAGACTCCGAGGGCTCTTTTTCGCAGGCGATACGGATATGCCATGTGCGCCGTTGGAGCGGTTGCCCTGCTTGTGGCTGCGTCCGCCTGGTTGTGCCCCGGCGCTTACCTCCTCCTGCTTGGCGCGCGTTACAGCAATCTAACTCCGCAGGTGCGGCTTGTGGTTTACGCATCGGCGATTGGGTACGTCGCAGGGGCTATGTGGGCCGTTGCGGTGGCGCGGAAGTGGGTATTCTGGTGGAGCGGATCGATGCAGATGATCTTGCTTATACTGATACAGATAGTCTGTGTCATATTTCTTCCGTTGAACACCTCCGAGGGAGTTCTCAAGATGAATATCTATACGGTGCTTGGGTCGCTCACGGTGCAGGTTTTTCATGCAATTCAGGGCTTATCCGTACATGCCAAGGCCGAAGCATTGGGGGCGATGCCATCCTGAGCATGTTCGACTCCGCGCGGCGCAGTGATTCTTGGACGGCTGATTCCGGCCGTCCCTCCCATGCGGCAAGTCAGGCGGCAGTGTACTAGACTGGAAGCATCCGTAACGTCGATCCTCTCAACTCCATCCTCCTGTCGCCGGCATGTCACTGTCCGAAGGTTCATGCGAGGCAGGGAAAACACCGATTCACCGCTCGACAAATTCGCTTAGCGAGGCACATCCATGCAGAAGGTAGCTTTGATCACAGGCATTACCGGGCAGGACGGCGCGTATCTGGCCGATCTTCTGCTGGGCAAGGGTTATATTGTACATGGCATCAAGCGCCGCTCTTCATCGTTCAACACGGCACGCATCGACCATATCTACCAGGATCCCCATGCGCCGGCCAGCCGTTTCCAGATTCATTACGGAGACATGACGGATTCCACCAATCTGATCCGCATCGTTCAGGCGGTGCAGCCGGACGAGATTTATAACCTGGCCGCGCAGAGCCATGTCCAGGTCAGCTTTGAAACGCCGGAATATACCGCAAATGCCGATGCTTTAGGCGCATTGCGGATTCTGGAGGCGATCCGGATTCTCGGACTTGTCGAGAAGACGCGGTTCTATCAGGCATCGACATCGGAGCTATACGGGAAGGCTAGAGAGACTCCGCAAACGGAAACCACACCCTTTTATCCGCGCAGCCCCTATGGCGTTGCCAAGCTCTATGCTTACTGGATTACGGTAAACTACAGGGAGGCATACGGCATGCATGCCTCGAACGGCATTCTGTTCAATCACGAGAGCCCCATCCGCGGCGAGACCTTCGTCACAAGGAAGATAACTCGCGCGGTGGCCGGGATACATCTGGGCGTGCAGGATAGACTCTATATCGGGAATCTGGACTCCAAGCGCGATTGGGGCCATGCGCGAGATTACGTGGAAGGCATGTGGCGGATCGTGCAGCAGGATACGCCGGACGATTACGTCTTGGCAACGGGTGAAACGCACAGCGTGCGCGAGTTCATAGAAATGGCCTTCTTAAAGGTAGGCCGCAATATCGAATGGAAGGGCAAGGGAGTTGACGAGGTGGGCATCGATTCCGCCAGCGGCGACCCGCTGGTGAAAGTCGACAGCCGTTATTTTCGCCCGACTGAGGTCGACCTGCTTTTGGGTGACGCTTCCAAGGCGCAGCGGGTTTTGGGATGGAAACACACGGTCGCGTTTCCCGAACTGGTCTCCGATATGTTGAACTCGGATTTGAAAGCCGTCGCCCGAGAATCCCGCGTGAGAGGGATTGGTCATGACTAGTTTCGAGTTGAAAGGCCGGCGCGTCTGGGTGGCCGGTCACCGCGGCATGGCCGGGTCGGCGATTGTGCGGCGCCTGGCGCGCGAGAGTTGCGAAATTGTGACAGCGGCGCGCAGCGATCTCGATCTGTTGCGCCAGGCGGCCGTGGACGCTTGGATGGCAGATAGAAAGATTGACGTTGTCTTCCTTGCCGCAGCGAAGGTAGGCGGCATTATGGCGAACGCGACGCGCCCGGCGGAGTTCCTATACGAAAACCTGGTTATCGAAACCAATGTCATCCATGCGGCATGGCGCACGGGCGTCAAGAAGCTATTGTTTCTCGGTTCGTCCTGCATCTATCCGCGGCTTGCGCAGCAGCCGATGCGCGAAGAGGCGCTGCTGACCGGGCCGCTGGAGCCGACCAATGAAGCATATGCTATCGCCAAGATTGCGGGCATCAAGTTATGCGAGGCATTTCGCCGCCAGTATGGCTGCGATTTCGTTTCCGTGATGCCGACCAATCTTTACGGTCCGGGAGACCGCTACGATGCGGAAGGCGGCCATGTGGTGGCCGCCCTAATCATGAAGATCCACGCCGCCAAGAGCGTCAACAGCCCGTTGGTTGAGCTGTGGGGCAGCGGGACGCCGAGACGCGAATTCCTTTACTCGGAGGATTTGGCGGACGCTTGCGTCTTTGTGATAAAGAACTACTCAGGCGAGAGGTTCTTGAATGTGGGCACCGGAAACGATATGACGATTCTGGAGTTGGCCCAGAGCATCGCCAGAGTCGTTGGGTGGAAAGGGAGTTTCACGCTGGACAGGTCGAAGCCAGACGGAACGCCGCGTAAGGTCATGGATGTGAGCCGCCTCCGCGCCCTGGGTTGGAGCGCTCCGACGGAGTTTGAAGCTGGCATGAAGGAAGCCTACAAGTGGTATGTTGCCAATGTGGCCGGCGCTGCAAGTTCGCATTGAGCGCGCCGGTCTGGAGCTATAACCGAAGATAGGCGCACAGTTATCGAGGGAGTGAGTGAGCGTATGAAATCGAGCGGACGTTTGGGCAGGACACGGCTTGTTTGCCTGGCAACGCTGCTGGCGGGCCTTGTGCTTGTGAACGGCGGCGCGCCGGCGGCCGGACAGGCGGGAACGGCGGGGGCTGGAAAGGTGGGAACAGGGGCGGGGCAGTGGGACAGCGACTCCGGCCGTCCGGAGACCGTCTGCGCACCGTCGGTACTGGATTCGCCGTATATCCCGGTCGACAGCTGGGTCTATCCCGCGGTACTGCGGCTATACTCAATGGGCTATGTGGATGGCATCTACCTGGGGATGCGCCCCTGGACGCGTTCGAGTTTGGAGCACGCGCTGGAAGAGACGGGCGAGCGCATCGAGGACGAGGAAGACGATGCGGGTCCAGCCACCGACGAAGCAAAGGGCATCTACGATGCGCTGATTCACATGCTGAGCGGCGACATGCAAGGCCCGTGCCTGACGCATCAGGGCGGCACGCGCGTGGAGTCGGTTTACTCTTTGGCGAGGGCCATCAGCGGCACGCCGCTACGCGACAGCTACCATCTGGGATCGACAGTCATCAACGACTACGGGCGTCCCTACGAGAACGGCTTCAACAACTACTCCGGAGCCAGCGGATATGTATCCGCGGGCCGGTTCCTGATGTATGCGCGCGGCGAGTTTCAGGGCGCGCCCTCGGCCGCCGGCTACTCGGCTGCGCTGACCCAGACGCTCGCGGCAGAGGATGCAAACTACTTTCCGATAGCCATCAATCCAGCCACGGGACTCCCCTACATCCAGACCACAATCCCGACGGGCCCCATCGCCACGACCACCCAGGGACGCGTAGTCGAGGCCTACGCCTCCGCCCGCTACCTTAACCACGAGATTTCATTCGGCAAACAGGACGATTGGCTGGGCCCCGGATTGGGCGGCGGCATGGCCTACTCCAATAACGCCGAAAACATCTACTCCTTCCGCATCAACCGCATCGAGCCCCTGCGTATTCCGCTGTTATCCCGGCTAACCGGCCCCTTCCGGTACGAGTTTCTGATCGGGTCGCTCAAGGGGCACACCTATCCCAACGACCCCTGGACGCATGTCGAGAAAGTCAGCTTCAAGCCCACGCAGGACCTGGAGTTCGGCTTCGAGCGTACCGTCATCTGGGGCGGGGAGGGGATAGAGCCCATCACCCTGCATACCTTCCTGAAGAGTTTCTTCAGTACCTCCGCCGCCGGGAAAGCGGAAGGCACTCGCGATAGTCCCGGTGCGCGCTTTGGCGCATTCGACTTCTCCTACCGGCTTCCCTTCGTCCGCAACTGGCTCACGCTTTACTGCGACTCGGAGGTGCACGACGATGTCTCCCCGATCGACGCTCCGCGCCGCGCCGGCTGGCGTCCAGGCTTGTATCTCTCCCATGTGCCCGGAATTCCCAAACTGGATATTCGCGTCGAAGGCGCCTCCACCGCGCCCCCAGTGCGCCTCAGCGATCCCACCCATAAGACCAATGGCTATCCTCAAGCCGGCCACTTTATGTACTACGAAAGTCTCCAGCAACAAGGCTACACGAACAATGGCCAGCTATTCGGCGACTGGATCGGCCGCGAGGACAAGGGCGGCCAGGGCTGGATCACCTATCATCTGAGCGGCAACGAGTGGCTGCGCGTAGGGGTGCGCAACCAGAAGGCAACCACGGACTTTATCCCCGGCGGAACGACCCTGAACGACCTCAACTTCCAGGCGGTCAAGCGCATCGGCAAGGACTTCGAGGTCAAAGGTGACTTCGCCTACGAGCGCTATAAGGCGCCCATCTATCTTCCCGGCCAGCAGACCGTCACCACAACCACCATTCAATTCACCTGGCTTCCCGAGCGGAAGATCAGCTTCTAAGAACTTGTCCGATCATCAGGGCCTGTTTTCACCTCCGGGGCAACCTCCGGCCATGGAAACAGGCCCTGCTTCGTGAACGCGAATCATCCCCGATGATACGGTGGACTTATGCGGATACTTCTTGTGGCGAACTATGAGCCGGACGGCCAGGTGAGCATGTTGCGCTACGCGGCCTGGCTGGAACGCGCCCTCAAGGCACGCGGTTATCAGGTCACCGTGGCTGAGCCGCGGGCATTCTTTTCGCGGCTGGCATGGGGCTCCGGACTGAAGAAGTATATCGGCTACCTGGACAAGTTCCTGATTTTTCCTCCGCGGTTGCGCCGTCTGGCGCGAACTCACGATCTGGTTCATGTTCTCGACCACTCGAACTCGATGTATCTGCCCACGGTGCGCGGGAAGCCCAGTCTGATCACCTGTCACGATGTGCTGGCCATCCGCGCGGCGCGCGGCGAGTTTCCGCAGGCGCTTACAGGCTGGTCAGGGCGGCTGCTGCAGCGGTGGATTCTCTCCGGCCTGCGCGGGGCGCGTCATGTGCTGTGCGTTTCCGGTAAGACGGCCGGCGATTTGAAGGCGCTGATCGAGAGTTCGGGCAAGGACACGGAGGAGACGGACAAGAACTGCGCCGAGTTGCGCGTGATCTGCAATCCGCTCAACTGGAGTTACCGGACCGGCGCGGCGCTTCCGGAAGACCTAACCTCCCGGCTGGGATTGAGGCCCGGCGAACGCTATTTCTTGCATGTGGGCGGAAACCAGTGGTACAAGAATCGGGTGGGCGTCCTGCGCATCTTTGCGCGGCTGGCCGGGATGGTTGAGTTTTCCTCTGCAAGGCTGGTTATGGCCGGCAAACCACTGCCCGGCGAACTGCGGGCCGCGATTCACCGGGAGCGGCTGGAAGGCCGCGTCATCGAAGCCGTTGACGCCACCAGCGAAGAGTTGCAGGCGCTCTATGGGAACGCGCTGGCGCTGCTGTTTCCCTCGCTTGAAGAGGGGTTCGGCTGGCCGATCCTGGAGGCGCAGGCCTGCGGCTGTCCGGTGATTGCCTCGCGCCGCCCGCCCATGACAGAGGTAGCGGGCGAGGCCGCGATTCTCATCGATCCAGCGGAGCCGCAGGCTGCGGCGATGGCTATCGCAGCGGGTCTCAAAGGCAGTGAGCAGTTGCGCGCCGCCGGTTTCAAAAACCTGAAGCGCTTCGACGCCGAGGCGATTGCGGACCGGTACTGCGCCTTCTACGAATCGATCCTGGGGCATGCGCCCGCATCGGCGCGGTGATTCGGCGGGCGCTCAGCTACGGGTGCTTCAGCCGCGCGCTTCGGAAAGGCAACTTGGCGCACCCTGACGAGAGCCGGATACAATACCCAGATGGAGTCTTGCGCTCAACGGCCGCGGTTCGTCGCGGAGATTCCCGCCTTCCGGGGTTCTCAGCGACAGGTTTTGGTCGATGAGGCGGACCGGCAGGCAGGCTGCCCGGCATGAAGAACTTTCTGCGCTTGCTGCGTTACGCTCTTCCCTATGCCTTGCACCTGCTGCCCGGAGTGTTGTTGCTGGCCTTAGTCGGCCTGCTCGATAACTTTCGTACCCTCCTGTTCCAGCCCATCCTCAATAATGTCCTGGACCCCAAGGCCCCCGACGGCCCCATCACTCTCGGCCTGCCCAACTCCCAATGGCACTTCGACCTGCGGATCGTGGTTCCCCATTTCATGCACAATGCCTGGACGGTGGTGGCTTTTGCTTTAATAGCTTCCACCATCGTGAAAGGCCTCTGCGACTACCTGGGCACCTATCTGGTCAACTACGCCGGCTTTGGGATGATTACCGATCTGCGCAACCACCTCTATGAAGCCACGCTGCGACGCTCCTCCAGCTTCTTCCACAAGCACGCCACGGGCACCATCCTTTCCACCCTCATCAACGATGTGGATAAGGTACAAACCGCGGTCAGCTCGGTGATTGGCGAATTCCTGCAGCAATTCTTCACGTTTCTGGTCGGAATTGCGCTCGTGATCCGCCTGGGCGGGCATCTCAGTTGGGCGTTGCTTCTGTTCATTCCTGTCGTCGTCACCTCCGCGCGCAAGATCGGCAGGGAAGTTCGCACCCGCACCCGCACCGGGCAGGACAAGCTGGCCGAGATTCAGAACATCCTGCATGAAACGGTCACCGGCAATCGCATCGTAAAGGCCTTCAACACGGAACTCTGGGAGATTCTGCGCTTCAAGAAGGCCGCCACCCGGCTCTTTCGCGCCAATCTCCGCAGCGTGCGCATTCAGTCCATCAGTTCGCCGCTGATGGACACCATCGGCTATGTGGCTATCGCGCTGCTCCTGCTCATCGGGCGCAACGAGATTCAGCACGGCCGCATGGACATTGGCCTCTTTGGCGCTTTCATCATCCTGCTCTTCAAGCTCTACGACCCGGTGCGGAAGTTCGCCTTTTTCTACAACAGCTTCCAACAGGCCATGGGCGCCTCATTGTCCATCTTCGCCTTTTTCGACGCCAAGGACGACGTGAGGGAAAGGCACCGCGCGGCCGCGCTGAAGGGTCTTGCGCAGTCGGTCCGGTTTGAGAACGTGGGCTTTTCTTACAGCACGGCGGAGGGCGAGCACCAGATCCTGTACAACGTGGACCTGGAGTTGCGGCCGGGCGAAGTGCTGGCATTGGTGGGCCCCAGCGGCGCGGGAAAGTCCACGCTGGTCAACCTGATTCCGCGCTTCTTCGACGTCACCTCGGGCCGCATTCTCATCAACGGCCACGACATCCGCGACCTGACCCTCGCTTCGCTTCGCCGCCAGGTTGCCCAGGTCACGCAGGAGACCATTCTCTTCAACGACACGGTGCGCAACAACATCGCCTACGGTCGGCCGGAGGTCCACTTCGGCCTGGTGGAGAAGGCCGCCCGCAACGCCCTGGCCCACGACTTCATCCTTCAGATGCCCAAGGGCTACGAAACAGTGATCGGCGAAAAGGGCTTCCGGCTCTCCGGCGGCGAAAAGCAGCGGCTGGCCATTGCGCGCGCCATCCTCAAGGATGCGCCGATTCTGATTCTGGACGAGGCCACATCGGCCCTGGACGCCGAGAGCGAGTCGCTGGTGCAGGCGGCGCTGGCCAACCTGATGCAGGGGCGCACGGTGCTGGTGATCGCCCATCGGCTGGGGACCATTCGTGGCGCTAACCGCATCGCCGTCCTCGAGGATGGGCGCATCACCGCCATCGGTTCCCACGAAGAGCTGCTGACCTCCTCCTCCACCTATCAGCGCCTCTATCAACTGCAATTCATGGAAGTTCCAGAGCCTCAAGTGTCGTATGCTTTGGAAGGGGATGCGCCTCGGTTGGAGCAGGCGCTTGCCGCCGGGCCACAGCAGTAACAGGAGCAGTGGACAATGCCGATTCATTCGATGACCGGTTTTGCGCGGGTTCAAGTGAAAGTTCACGATCAACTCGGCTATACGATGAGCGTGAAGAGCGTCAATCACCGCTTTCTCGACGTGCAGTTGCGCCTGCCATCCGGTATGGAAGAACTGGAGATGGAGCTGCGCAAGGCGCTCAAGGACAAGCTGGTTCGCGGCCACGTCGAGTTGACGCTTACCGTCGATCGCGGCGGCCAACAGAAGGCCGGCTACAATCGCGAATTGGTGGCCGCCTATTTTGCCGCGTTTGCCGCCATGCGCGACGAGTACGGGACCAGGGCGGAGCCGGACCTGAACGCGGTGCTGCGTCTGCCCGGCGCTCTGCAGCCGGAGAATCGCAGCGAAGAGGATATCCCCTACATTGCTGCGAGCGCGCTAAGCCAGGTTGGGCCGCTCCTCGATCAGTTGACGGCCATGCGGGCGCACGAGGGCGAGGCGCTGGCGGCTAACCTCCACGCCACCATGGACCGTCTGGCCGAGTCTACCGACGGAGTGGCTGTGCTGCGTCCCGAGATCGAGCAGCGCTACCAGGAACGCCTCACCCAGCGGCTGCTTGCGGCCACCGGACCGGAGTTCAACCGCCAGAGGCTGCTCGAGGAAGTTGCGGTGCTTGTGGAGCGCAGCGACATTGCCGAGGAACTGACCCGCATGCACATGCATATCGATCACTTCCGCACGCTGTTGGCCGCCAAGGGCGAAGTGGGCAAGAAGTTGGATTTTCTGCTTCAGGAGATGAACCGCGAGGCCAACACGCTGCTCTCCAAGACCAGTGGAGTGGCCGGCCACGGTACCCGCATTACCGAATTGGGATTGGCCATGAAGGCGGAGATCGAAAAGGCCCGCGAACAGATTCAGAACGTGGAATAGATTCATCGGCACAACGGACTGAAGGGCAATCGAATCGTGGCAGGCATTCTCTTCATTATTTCGGCGCCCTCGGGCTCGGGCAAAAGCACGCTGGTAAGCGAGTTGCGCAAGCAGGTCGGCGGCGTGGACTTCTCCGTTTCATGGACCACGCGGACGCCGCGCGGCTCTGAGGCGCATGGACGCGAATACAACTTCGCCACCCGCGAGCAATTCGAGCAAATGATCGAGGCGGGCGTCTTCCTGGAGTACGCCCAGGTCTTCGGCAGCTACTACGGCACTGCCCGCCAGGCGCTTGAAGAGGCGCGCGCCGCGGGGCACGATCTGCTCTTGGATATCGACGTCCAGGGCGCCGCGCAGGTGCGCGCCAGAATGCCGGAGGCCGTCAGCATCTTTGTCTTGCCGCCCAACCCCAGGGTTCTGCGCACCCGCTTGCGCAACCGCAGCCGCGCCGAGGGCGTGGTGAATGAAGAGGAAGTGTTCCGGCGGCTCAGCGAGGCCAGCAAGGAGATTGAGAATTATCGCGAGTACGGGTATATTTTGGTCAACGACCTTTTAGACCGGGCGGTGGCGCAACTGGAAGCCATTGTGCTCGCCGAGCGCTTTTATCGCAATGGCGAGACCATCGCCTACCGTTCGCGCCGGGTGCTGGAGGTGGCCGCGGCCTGCCTGCAGTCCAACTCCCGGGAGCGGCTAAAGCCGGTGCTGGAGGCCTTTGGCGTTCTGGGCTCCAGCGGCCAGCAGCAGTTGAATTTTGGGGAGGATTCCGATGAGGAAGACTCCACCGACGACCATGAGGATTCCGATGACGATTGAGACCGGTTTCGACTCCAACTACCGCAAGGTTCTGGTAGCCGCCCGCCGTGCCCGCCAGTTGCAGAGCGGCTCCCGCGCTCTTGTTCACAGCCAGTCCACCAAGGCCTGCCGCATCGCCCAGGATGAAATCGAAGCAGGAAAGATCGCCTACGTCAAGAACGACGCTCCGGTGGTGAAGCCATTGATCGAGGGTCCAGCCATTCCCATTCTTCTGGGTTAGTCGGAGCATATTCGGAGTTCCGGCATGCGGGCGCCCCGTCCTTTTCACTCTGTCGCCGCGGCGACTGAAAAGGGTGGAAAGCCTCAATCCCGAAGAGTCGGGCAACCCCTTTGGATGCTTCTCCCACCACTGGTTCCACGCCTCGACGCCCTCCTTCAGCTTGGCGAGATGTTCTGGGTTGGCCATGACTCCAGTATGCCAGCGCCAGGCAGGCCTGCCGGAACCTTCTTTCGCAAATGATGCGGAGAAACCGAATGGACTCGGGCAGCTAAGCTGCCGTCGGTTCGTAGACCCGCACCTCCGCTTCAATGGTTTTGGTCAGAGCGAGTTTGGCTTTGGTAAGGTCGTGCATCTGTTGAAGATTGAGCCAGAACTCCGGGCTGTTATCGAAGAAACGGGCCAGGCGCAGAGCCGTGCCGGGGGTGATCGCGCGCTTGCCGCGAACAATTTCACCGATCCGCGTCGAGGGCACACGAATGTTCATCGCCAACCGGTTCTGACTCAAGCCCAACGGTTTCAAGAATTCCTCGGCCAGCATCTCTCCGGGCGAGGTCGTTACGTACTGGTAGTTCCAACCATGAGCGGGGCGCGCCAGGGGCACCCTGTTCTTACCCTTTCCGTTCACGGTGGTAATCGACGATTTCGACGTCATAGGCTCCATCCTCCTTCCATACAAAGCAAATGCGAAATTGATCGTTGATGCGGATACTGTGCTGACCTTGCCATTTTCCCTTCAACGGTTCCAACATATTTCCCGGAGGATCGCGGAGATCGTCCAGGCGGGTAGCCGCATCCATCCGGTTGAGTTTCCGCCGGGCTACGATTTCTATGCCGCGCCATCGCCGGTTTGTACCCATCTGAGCCAGTTCCGCCGTGTCGTGGTCTCTGAAACTGCGTATCATGGCTGTATGATAGACTGCGGCGCGTTGAACGTCAAGCAATCAGCCATGGCCCTGCGCACCGTCGCCCGCCACCAGTCGCAACCACGTCCACGCAGGGAATACCCCCCTCGGTCTCCGCAAGACGTGCGGAGAATCTCTCCCTGCCCGGCTTCCACTCGCCGCTGGGAGCCTTCCGGCGCACATCGGCACGGCGCATTTTCCCTGCTTCTGCAATGCCCCCATCGCGCTATCCCACCCTAGCCGCAAAAACAAGAACGCGGCGAGGGTGGGGCACCCAGGCTCGCCGCGTCTATGCACAACTCGCTACTTGGTCAGGAAATAAGCCGCAACCGCCTGAGTTATGGCCGCGCGATCGAGATAGGGCTTCTTGCCTTCATAGCGAGCGGCCCAAACGACCTGGTTCACAATGTCCCTTGGATAGCAGGAGCGCAACTCCTGTTTCAGGTTGCCGCGGATGAAATCGATCAAATCGTAGAAGACGCCGGGGTCGAAGTCGATTCCTCTATCCTTTGCAACCCGGCGGAAGATCTCGCAGAACTGTTCGTCGGTAACCGCGCCGATCTTGATCTTGGTTTGAATCCGGCGCAGGAACGCGGCATCCACCAGGGAAGCCGGATCCATGTTGGATGCAAATACGACCAGCATCTCGAATGGCATCTCGATCTTCTTTCCTCCCGCCAGAGTGAGGAAATCGATTCTGCGATCGAGAGGAACGATCCAGCGGTTCAGCAACTCTTCCGGGCGAAGGCGCTGGCGGCCGAAATCGTCGATGATCAGAACCCCATTGTTGGCCTTCATCTGCAGGGGGCCGACATAGAACTTTGTCGTCGTGTTGAATTGCAGGTCGAGCATCTCGGCCGTCAGCTCCCCGCCGACCAGAACTCCGGGGCGCTGGCAGAGCACCCAGCGGTCATCATGATTCTCGGGTTCCGACGCCACGGCGCGCTTATGAATCGCCGGATCGTAGACAGTAATGATTTGACTGTCCACTTCCACGGCGTACGGTATCCATATTTCGTCTTGGGCTACCACCCGCGACAAAGTCTCGGCCATGGTGGTCTTGCCAACTCCCGCCGGACCATAGAGGAAGATTGAGGATCCGGAGTTGAGCGCCGTTCCGAACTGCCGCAGCGTTTCGTCGTCGACTACAAGATGGGCAAAGGCGCGCTTGACGTCGTCGGCATGCACGTCCACATGCTGGACACTCTGCTTCCGCGTTTGCCGAACGTAGCTCTCCAGAGTCACGGGCGCGGCGCCCGAGTAATGACTCTGGGCAATCAGGTCCAGCGCCCGCGTTCTGCCCTGCGACGTGATGGCAATATGAGGAATCGTGCCGGTCATTCCAGTGACCTGGCAGAGCACCTCCGTTCGCATCCGGGCAAACAGTTCCTCTGCCACCGCGAAGCTGAGCCGGGTTCTTTCGGAAAGCTCAAGAACGGAGAGTGAACCGGATAGATAAAGGGTCTTTAAAGCGAGATCCTCAAGCACTCCCTGCGGCACATCGATCTCCGCAATGGTCTGGGGCTTGTGCTCTGGCCCGACAAGGGGTTCGGTCTTAAGGAAATCGAAATCGCCATCGAACATCTTCAGCAAGGTTGCCATGTCGTTATCCCCATTTCCACCTTGGCAATCGCATGAACGTCAATTCCGCAAGTGAAACAATTCTGCCGAAGAAACAATTTTATCGGAGAAACCGGGTTTTGCAATAGCCAGAAATGGAATTCTTTCCTTCGCGGACCGTCCAAACGTTCGGAATCACCCCGCCCGAACACGAAAATGGCCCGAATCCCCTGGCCTCGCTCGTGAATCTCTTCAAAGATTGCACTCGGAAGCAGCCCCCGACTCGTTGCCTTCCGGCAACCTCCCGTTCATGCGCTCGTTTCGCCAATTCTATTGCCAATATACCCTCAAGGCATGATCTTTGGCTTGTTCTTTGATGGGTTCCTATCACACTTTAGTTTCCAAGGGTTACACTTTTGTGGAAGCAATCATTCCTGACGGGAAAAAGCAAGAAGAGGCACACCAATGTGGGACCAACGGAGCACTCTGGCGACGGATCAAGCATTCGGCTGAACAGGAGGATGAGGACACTTCTGAACTCGCCGGGAACTCTTGCGCGGGTCTCGCCGTATTCAAATAGTGATCAGGTGTGCCCGGAAGGGGATTTGGTACACTGCTGCGGAGACCACACCCGCGGTTTGACCGGAACCGTATTGTCGCATCGAAGCGGCGGGAGAATCCATGCCAGTTGTCGAACTCGCGGGAGTGACCAAGGCCTACGAGGACAAAGTTGCCGTCCGCAACCTCAGTCTATCCATCGACGCGGGGCAGATGTTCGGTCTGCTGGGGCCAAATGGAGCGGGCAAGACCAGCTCCATTCGCATGATGATGGGCATCACCATTCCCGACTCGGGCCGGATCAGCCTCTTCGAGAAGCCTTTCGAGCGCCGGAGCCTGGAGCGGGTGGGCTATCTGCCCGAGGAACGCGGACTCTACAAAAAGATGAAGGTTCTGGACCAACTGGTCTTCTTCGGCCAATTGTACGGGCTTGAGACCGAAGAGGCGCGCAAACGGGCTGTCGCGTGGGCCAACCGCATGGAGATCGCCGATGCGCTGCACAAAAAGACCGAGGAGCTTTCCAAGGGCATGCAGCAGAAGATTCAGTTGATTGCCACGCTCCTGCACGATCCTGAGCTCATCGTCATGGATGAGCCCTTCAGCGGCCTGGACCCGGTGAACGCGGTGCTGGTGGAGCGGACGCTGCTGGAACTCAAAGCTCAGGGCAAGGCGATTCTTTTCTCGACCCATCGAATGGAACAGGTGGAAAAACTGTGCGACTCGATCTGCCTGATCGACAACGGCGAGGCGGTGCTGGCCGGCAACCTGCGCCAGATCAAGGCCGGCTACGAGCGCAACCATGTAATCGTCGAATTCGAGGGCAGCTCCGCTTTCTTGAGCAGCCAAGAGATTGCGGAAGCGAAGAACTTCTCCGGCCACGCCGAGATCAAGCTCAAGCCGCACGGCGACGCGCAGAAGCTGCTGCGCGAGGTCGCGGCCGCGGCGGCGATCTTCCGCTTCGAACTGGTTGAGCCGTCGCTCGAAGAGATTTTCATTGAGACTGTGGGAGGCAAACCCGATGCGTAGAACTCTTCTCATCGCCAAGCGCGAATACCTGGAGCAGATTCATGGGCGGGCCTTTCTATTCTCGACGTTGGCATTGCCATTGCTCGTCTTTGCCTTGATTGGCGCTTCCTACTTGAATGCCCCCAAGCAGGGAATGGGACGTCATGTGGCGATTGCATCGAACAATGCGGCCCTGGCAGGCGAAGTTCGCCGTCAGTTGCTCGCGGATGGCTACATCAAGTTTACTGTCGACGTGGCAGCCCCGGCGACGGAGGAAGAGCGCACGGCCTTGCTGAAAGAGGTCGAGACGAAGGCCCTTGACGGGCTCCTCGCCATCGATACTGCCGACGGCTCCTCAGCCGGAGCAATTACTGCCAGCTATACCACCAGAGCCTCCCTGGACGAAGCCAGCGGCGAGGGGCTAAGGACTGCCGTGAATCACGCCGTTGTGCATGAACGCCTGATCGCCGGAGGAATGAAGCCTGCCGACGCCCATGCCATGCAGGCGTATGTCGCGATTAAAGACTTCCAGCTGAACAAGAACGGAAAAGTGGAAAAGAGTGTTGAATCCGGAATCTACGCCAAGGTAACCACGATGGCCTTCTTGATTTCCATGCCCATTCTCCTCTATGGAATGAACATGGCCCGCGCCATCATCGAAGAGAAGACCTCGCGCATCTTCGAGGTTATGCTGGCCATAGCAAAGCCCGACGACCTGCTGGCAGGAAAGCTGCTTGGCGTGGGAGCGGTGGGCCTGACCCAGATCGTCATCTGGGTCGGCTCGGCGACTCTGTTTCTGAGTTCTGCATTGGCCGCTTCGCTGCTCACGGGAGATTTTGCTTTTCATTTCTCCTGGATTGAAGGGGTTCTCTTTCCGGTCTACTTCGTGCTGGGTTTCGCTCTCTTCAGCGCGCTCTTTTCCGGGCTCGCCGCCACCTGCGAGACGTCACAGGACTTGCAGATGTTTGGTCCGCTGGCCGCCATCCCTGTCTGGATCAGCTTTGGAATGCTCACCGTGCTCTTCAAGGATCCCAACTCCGTCTGGGTCGTTGCCGCATCCATCTTCCCATTCACCTCTCCATACGTGATGATCCCGCGCATGGGCCTGCAGATGCCGCCGATGTGGCAGATTGCAGCCTCCATCGGACTCCTGATTCTGAGCATCTGGGGCGTGCTCTGGTTCTCTTCGCGCCTGTACCGCGTGGGCATCCTGATGTACGGCAAGCGCGCCACGCTGCCGGAGATCGTGCGCTGGCTGCGGTATAGCTGACCACCCGCGGCGGGCCAACCCCGTTCCTCCGCTAAGATCAAGAGAGTGACCGCCGAAGACAGACCCAACTCAAACCACGATGGGGCGCCCCAGGTCTCCCACCCCGCAAACGAAGACCCGTCTGCGGGGGCCCCGGTCTCGTCCGCCGCGGCGGCGAGACCTGGGAGTCCACGATTCACCATGACCCAGCGCCTGGTGCTGGCCGTGGTTCCGCGCGTGGTGTGGGCGCTGCTGTGGATCGTCAGCCGCACCTGGCGTTTCGAGGTCATCGCCGCCGAGGGCGTTACCCCTTTGCTCTTCGGCCAGGGCGCGGGGCCGGAGATTTACTGCTTCTGGCACCAGTGCGTGCTGCCCTGCACCGTGTATTTCCGCTCTACTCACGCCACCATCCTCATCAGCCGGAGCTTCGACGGCGAGTTGATTACGCGCATTCTCAGGCTCTTCGGCTTCCAGGCGGTGCGCGGTTCCAGCACGCGGGGGGCGCGCGAGGGGGTGCTGGGGCTCAAGCAAGTCATCGAGCGCGGCGCACCGGCCATCTTTACCGCCGACGGCCCGCGCGGACCCATCTATCAGACCAAGATGGGTCCCATCAAGCTGGCGCAAACCACCGGCGCGCCCATCGGCGCCTTCCACCTGGAGCCCGAGCGCGCCTGGACCATGGGCTCCTGGGACCGCTTCCTTGTCCCCAAGCCCTTCACCCGCATCTGTGTCAGTTGGGGGCCATGGACGCGGGTTCCAGCAGACTTACCCTCAGAGGATTTTGAACGCAAAAGAGCGGAGCTCAATGCGGCCATCGAATGCGCGCGACGGCGGGCGCTGGACTACTTCAGGAAGGCCGCATCATGACCGGCCCACCGAATGGTCGGGCCGCTCACTGGAAAAGGAATGGGTGCCCCACCCTCGCCGTCCGCCGCGGCGGATTTTTGCGGCTAGGGTGGGATAGCGTTGAAGACTTCTCTGGGACGGGATTAACAGGAAAGGCCGAATCATGACCGGCCTTCGCGTGGCCGACTTCGACTTCGACCTGCCGCCGGAGTTGATTGCCCAGCAGCCTCCGGCGGAGCGCAGCCAGAGCCGCATGTTGGCGATGGATCGCGCCACCGGCGCTTTGCGGGATATGACATTTGGCGAGTTCCCGTCGCTGCTCCAGCCGGGCGACCTGCTGGTGCTCAACGACAGCCGCGTGATTCCGGCGCGCCTCTATGCCCGCCGGACTCTGCTCCGCGACCATGAGAAGCCGACCGGCCGGATCGAAGTTCTGCTCACCGAACCAGTTGTTCCACAAATGCTGGGTGCCCCATCCTTGCGCCTTTTCTCTGGCGCAAGGGTGGGAAACCACGAATCTCAATCGACGTCCGTTCAACAACAGTTGGTTGCCCCAGGTCCCGATTCTGGGACCTGGGAAACCACTGACCTCAATCCTCCACCAACTGGAGAAAACCTCTGGCGCGCATTGGTCAAGCCGGGCAGAAAAGTGGGAGTCGGCGAGCGCTTGCTCTTTCCCGCGCCCTCCGGCGAGATTGCCCTCGAAGCGGAGATCCTCGAGCGCGGCGAATTCGGCGCGCGGCTGCTGCGTTTCGAGCCCGTCGCCGATTTCTTCGCCGTCCTCGACCGCATCGGCCACGTGCCGCTGCCGCCTTACATCCGCCGCGGCGATGAGGATGGGGACCGCGAGCGCTACCAGACCGTGTTTGCGCGGGAGCCCGGTTCGGTGGCCGCGCCCACGGCCGGCCTGCACTTTACGCCGCGGGCGCTGCAAGAGCTGGCCGCCAAGGGCGTCGAGGTCGCGCGCATCACGCTGCACGTTGGCCTGGGCACCTTTGCGCCGCTGCGCGTGGAGACGCTGGACGAGGTTCGCCTTCATCGCGAGCGCTACACGCTCTCAGCCGCGGCGGCGGATGCGGTCAATCGCGCCATGAGCGAGGGCCGGCGCATTGTGGCCGTTGGCACCACGGTGGTGCGGACGCTGGAAGCCGCCGCGCAACAAGCAAAGGGCTGCCCGCTGCAAGCGCACTCCGGCGAGACGGATATCTTCATCTCGCCCGGCTTCGAGTTTCGCCTGGTGGGCGCGCTGCTCACCAACTTCCACCTGCCCCAGTCGAGCCTGCTCATGCTGGTGAGCGCCTTTGCCGGCCGCGAAGCGGTGCTGGCCGCCTGCGCCCATGCGGTCGCGCAGAAGTACCGCTTCTTCAGCTACGGCGATTGCATGTTTATCGTCTGATGGGTGGGTGACCAAGGTCTGACCCCCCAAGAATGATTGGGTGCCCCAGGTCTCGATTTTGAGACCTGGGATTCCTATGCGCCCGGAAAACCCTGGAAACCCGGACTACGGATCGTTGGGGTTCGAGTTATCCCAGGTCCGAAAATCCGGACCTGGGGCACCCACCTTTCCTACTTATCGGACCTGGGCCACCCGCCTATGGCGATTGCATGTTTCTGGGGTAGGCATCGTCGGTCCTAGCTGGTGGCTTTTGAGATGTGCTTGTGATGCCCCACCCTTCGTGGAAAGGACGCACAGGGGATGGGGCACCCGGCGCTTACCACTCTGCGCCAATTGCGTATTCGTCGCCTTGATCTGCAAATGGTTGAATCTTGAGGTGATTGCGAAAGATCGAATCGAGAATGTGAGCTGCTTCGAGAGGCGTTGTGCCGGTTAGCTGGTAAATCCCGTCCTGTCCAACAATGCTTGACGCTTCTACCTGAGCGGTTTTCGCAATCAGTTCGACGTCAATGGGGATGCCGGTATCAATCGACTTGCGACGCATACGGATTTCGCCGAGATGGTAGCTGTCCTCGCGGTGGCCCGCCCCCTGCGCACAGAAGGTTATCCAGTCATTCCATTCGGGAAGCAAGCGCAGGCGCTGAATGGCGTCCGCCATAGCCTCGACAGCCGTCGCGAATCGTCCGGTTGGATGTTCCATGAATGGCTTGGGCCTCGCGCGACCTCTAAGATGAACTTCTGGCATGAAGGAATTATAGAACTGACCTGTTACGGGCGCATGGCCGCCAATTTTGAAGCCGCACCGTTAACCTGCTCCCTGACCCCTGATCTCTGATCCCTGTTAAACTCGGAACCGTGACCGACCCAGCCAAGCCGCCCGTCTTTCTGCTCGACACCATGGGGTTCATCTTCCGCGCCTACCACGCCATGCAGCGCAGCCGGCCGATGAGCACCCGCGGCGGGCTGCCCACGGCGGCCATCTACGTCTTTGTGAACATGATCGCCAAGCTGCGCCAGGACTTTGCGCCGCGCTACTTTGCCGCAGTCTTCGACATGAGCGGCGAAGTCTTTCGCGACGAGCGCGCCCGCTCCATGGGTCCGCTGCGCAAGTGGAACGGGAAGACGCAGAGCTTCGACGAGGTAAGCTACGAGGGCTACAAGGCCAACCGCGCGTCGATGCCCGAGGATTTGCGGCGGCAGATTCCGTACATTCGCCGCGCGCTCGATGCGCTGCGCATTCCCATCCTCGAGGCGGTGGGCTTCGAGGCCGACGACGTGATCGGCACGCTGGCCCGCGAGGCCGCCGAACAGGAGCATGAGGTCTTCATCGTCTCCGGCGACAAGGACATGATGCAGCTGGTCACGCCGCGGGTGAAGATTCTCAACCCGCAGAAGGACAATCTCATCCTCGACCCCGCCAGGGTGACGGAGACGCTGGGCGTGCCGCCCGAGAAGGTGGTGGACGTGATGGCGCTGCGCGGCGACTCGGTGGATAACATTCCCGGCGCGCCGGGAATCGGCGACAAGGGCAGCGTGGAGCTGATCCAGGAGTTCGGCAGCGTCGAGGCCGTCCTCGACCGGGCCGCGGAGGTCAAGCGCAAGAGCTATCGCGAATCCCTGGAGCAGAACAGGGACGCCGTGCTGCTGTCGAAGGAGCTTGTCACCATCGACAGCCATGTGCCGCTGGCGCTGGATTTGGCGGCGATGGAGACGCAGCCGCCGGATCAGGAAGCCTGCCGCGAGCTTTTCACCGAGCTTGAGTTCACCTCGATGCTGCGCACACTGGCTCCTGCGGAGGGCGGACCTTTGGTCGAGATCGTGGAAGAACCGACCGCCGAGCAGGCCGCTGCATTCTACGCCGAGGCGCGCGCGCACGGCTTTGCCTTGGCGCTCGATGCCAAGGCCCCCGCGCCCGAGGAGGCCGAAGACGAAGCGCCGCAAACGCTCTCGCTGCTGGACGTGGCCGAGGCCGCGGAGAAGCAGAACAGCTTCAGCCTGGGCGTCTGCGCTGATCCGGCAATGGCTCTGCGTCTCCCGCCGACCGCGCAGGTCCGCGCGCTGCTCGTGGACGCCGCGGTTCCCAAGCGCACGCACGACTGGAAGTCGGCGCTGCACCTGTTCGCCGCGCAGGGCATAGAGTTGCGCGGCGAAGTGGACGACACCATGCTGCTCTCTTATGCGCTGAATCCGACTCACGCCACGCAGGCGCTGGCGGACGTGGCGGCGCGGCATGGGCAAGCTGCGCCGGCCACGCTGGCGGCGGGCGCGGCGGCGATTCAGGCGCTGGTTCCAGCGCTGCGGGCAGAGGTGGAGAAGGCCGGAGTCGAGCGCGTCTACAGGCAGATCGACCTGCCGATGGCGCCGGTCCTCTTCCGCATGGAGCAGGCGGGCGTGCGCATCGATGTCGGTGTGCTGGCCGGGCTTTCAACGCGCTTCGCCGTCGAGCTGGAGCGCGTAGGCGAGCGCATCTTCGAGTTGGCCGGCCGGCGCTTCAATATCAACTCTCCCAAGCAACTCGGCGAGGTGCTGTTTACCGATTTGAAACTGCCCGCGCCGGCCAGCCGCGGCAAGGGCAAGGCCGTCTCCACCGCGCAGGACGTTCTGGAGCAGCTTGCCGAGAGGAACGAAGTGCCCCGCCTGGTGCTCGAATACCGGCATCTCTCCAAGCTCAAATCGAATTACATCGACGCGCTGCCCCTGCTGGCCGATTCTGCTTCGCGGGTCCACACCACCTTCATGGCGGCGGCCACGGCCACCGGCCGGCTCTCCTCGGTGAACCCGAATCTGCAAAACATTCCCATCCGCACCGAGCTGGGCCGCGAGATACGCGCGGCGTTCATTTCGGCTCCTGGAACCCAGCTGCTGTCGGCGGATTACTCGCAGATCGAGCTGCGGCTTCTGGCTCACTTCAGCGGCGATCCGCTGCTGGTCCAAGCCTACCAAAACAACGAAGACATTCACACCCTCACCGCCAGCGAGGTCTTCGGCGTGCCGGCCGCGCAGATGGACAAGCAGACTCGCAACCGCGCCAAGGCGGTCAACTTCGGCATCGTCTATG
>JBEKPA010000011.1:0-26257 GCA_049521195.1 Occallatibacter sp. | reverse complement strand
CCTCGGCCGTCAGCACCTTGCCGCGATCGAGCGGCGTCTTGGGATAGTCGAAGGGCTCCGACATCCAGTTATTCATGCCCAGGTCCAGGTCCGTCAGCACAAAGACCGGCGTCTGCGCGCGCTCGGCCAGGTCGAAGGCCGCGTAGGACAGCTCGAAGCACTCCTTTACCGAGCCCGGCAGCAGGATGATGTGCTTGGTGTCGCCGTGGGATAGGAACGCCACGCTCAGCAGGTCGGCCTGCGAGGTCCGCGTCGGCATCCCCGTCGATGGCCCCGACCGCTGCACGTCGAAGATGACGCCGGGAATCTCGGCAAAGTAGCCGAAGCCGGCAAACTCCGTCATCAGCGAGATGCCCGGCCCCGAGGTGGCCGTCATGGCCCGCGCCCCGGCCCAGCCCGCGCCCAGCACCATGCCGATGGCCGCCAGTTCGTCCTCCGCCTGCACCACGGCAAAGGTCGCTTTGCCCTCCGGAGTCACGCGAAACTTCTTGAGCAGGTCGGTGGTGGCCTCAATCACCGAGGTCGAGGGCGTGATCGGATACCACGCCACCACCGTCACCCCGGCGAAAACCGCTCCCATCCCGCAGGCCGCGTTGCCGTCGATGACGATCTTGCCCTTGGTCCGGTCCATGCGCTCGATGAAGTACGGATCCTGCTTGGTCAGGTTCTTCACCGCGTAGTCGAATCCGGCCTTCACCGCGCCAAAGTTCAGCTCGAAGACCTTCTCCTTTTTGGCGAATTGCTTGCGCAGCCCGTTCTCCACCACGCCCAGGTCGATCCGCAGCAACTGGGCCGCCACGCCCACATACACCATGTTCTTTACCAGCTTGCGCAGCTTGGGCTCGGTGCAGATGGCCACCGTAATCTTGTCGAAGGGAACCGGATAGAAGACCACGTCCTGGCGATACTGGCTGAGGTTGAGGGTCTCCTCGCAGATGGCCACGCCCCCCGAAGGCAGATCCAGAACGTCCTGCCGCGCCGTATCGGGATTCAGCGCCACCAGCACCTCGGCGCTGCGCGTGCGCGCTACATAGCCGTCCTTGCTGGAGCGGATGGTATACCAGGTGGGAAGTCCGGCGATGTTCGACGGGAACAGGTTTTTTCCGCTCACCGGAACACCCATGCCGAAGATGCTCTTCAGCAGCACGCTATTGGCGGATTGCGAGCCGGAGCCGTTCACCGTTGCCACGTTGATGCTGAAGTCGTTGACCACGCGCGGCCGCGCGCTGCGTTCGCCCTCTAGCTGACCCAGGGCCAGGTCGCCTGTCGCCATGTGGCGGAGTTCCCTTCCAAAGCACAGTGGAGAGACTCGATCTTTCCTTCTCCAGTGTGATTATAATCACATTCTTGCGACGGCGTCCCACTTTGCAGTAGGAGCGTTACCGCGTTGCGTCCAGCGGAAAGGAATCCGCTTGAGAGCCTATCCGCAAATTGTAGCGCCGGTCTCCAGACCGGCTGTACTGGCGGCTTCCAAGCCGCCAGAGGCGATGAGCGCAGGTCTGTCCGCCGCGGCGGATGCACGACAGCCGCTCTGGAGAGCGGCGCTACAGAATCAGCAATTTACGGATAAGCTCTGAGCCCGCACGGAAACGGGTTTGAACGGCGCCGACAGGCTGCCCGAAAAGGGAAAATCTTTACCCAATCGAGTGCATTCGTTTGCGCATTTGCCCAATGCATACCGCGTAAGTTGTTGACTATAATACACATTAGTATGGGCATGGAATTGCAATATAGGAATAAAATCAGCGTCATATGCCGACGGGTTGGTCTGCGGGATTTTTGCCGAATCTCAACCTTGGGCTCCCGGCCGGGAGGGGAATGTGCGCCGGTTTGAACACCAGGCTTGATTGCGGTTTTCCGCCGCTCAAGCCAGAAACAATCACCTGTTCCGCGGAGTGAACATGAAGACCTTTCTAAAGGCGAGTTTGATGATGTTGCTTTTGTCCGCCCCCTTGGCGTACGCGGGCTCCTTTACCGTCGGCAGCGTGGACAGCGCCAACTGCTATCCGTTCATGTGCAACGACTCAGGCACCAGTACCGGTCTCGCCATTGACTACCAGGAGGCCTACAATTCCAGTGCCTTCCCTGGCGCTGTGACCATTGCCTCCCTATCCTGGCAGTTCAACGGAGAATACGGGGGCGGCCCCATCGTTCTGGGCGGCGACTATGCCTTCTACTGGGGCTACTCAGCTGATGGATTGGCGTTGAGCACCGACCTGCCGTCGAATTACAGCGGCTCCGCGAACTATCTCGGCGCCGTTGACATCCCGGCAGGTGGAGAGGACTTCGGCAGCACACTCACCGCCTCCACTTTGACCCCGTTCACCTACAACCCCGCCGACGGCGATCTGCTCCTTGAGATCGTCGTCACCAACCAAGACAATGTTCCCAATGGCGAAGACAACGGCTACAACTGGGCCGACTATACCGGTGCCCAAGTCACCCGCGCCTACAATCTCGGAAACGACAGCGAGTATCCCGACTATTCCGGCACCGGCGCCCTGGACACGACCTTCGGCACCGGCGGCCCGGTCGTTCCTGAGCCCAGTAGCCTGCTTCTGCTCGGCACCGGCCTGGTGGGTCTGGCCGGCGCATTGCGCAGAAAGCTGACGCGATAAGCTCGGGCCTGTGCAAGGCCATTACAACCGAAGCCTCATCCTCAAGAAGCCTTGACAGTTGAAGCTGTCAAGGCTTCTTTGCGTATGCGCCTCGACTCTCTGCGCACGACCGGCGGCAGCGCCGGAATTCACCGGGCGCGCAACTCGGAAAGCTATACTCATGGCCAACCCCCGGCAGCGCGCAGGAAGCACGAGATTTGGACCAAGCGGTCATACCCCGCATAGATTATGAGATACGGAAGTTGCGCCAGAACAAATTCCCGCGTCTGCCGCGCGCTATACTGTCTCTTGCTTATGCGCCGCACGATCGCACTTGCGCTGACCGTTATCTTCAGTTGGACGCTGATCGCGCCCATCTTTGGCCCCGGCGCCGGCGCGAATCTTCCCCCATGCTGCCGCAGGGACGGCAAGCATCACTGCATGATGCGCATGATGGGGCAGCTCAGCGGCAGCCAAAAGGGATTCAACTCCGTTACGGAGAAGTGCCCCTGCCAACCGGCAGCCACCTGCGCCGTTCAATCTCCCGTCTTCAAGCCGGAAGCCGGAAGGCGGTTCTACGCCGGGGTTGTAACTTATCCGGCCCGCGCTTCGCGGACTGAGACCCCCCGCAACAATTCATTCCTCCGCAGCCATCCCAAGCGCGGCCCTCCTTCTCCTCTCGCGTGACAGCTCGCGGTTCTTGACGGATGGGATTGGCGTTGCCGGTTCCCTCCCGTTGTTGCGCGCTTTCGTCAAGCAAGAGGAGAAGCCATGAAATCCAGGTTGTTGCTGGCGCTGCTGCCAGCCGTCTGCCTATGCGGCCAGGCATACTCGATCCATGCCCGACAAGGTTCCGCTGCCGCCGAAACTCCCGTTGCGACCGGCCGCATCGCCGGAGTGTTGAAGGATCCCTCCGGCGCGGTCGTCCCGGCAGCGAAGATTGAACTCAAGAACCTCGCGTCGGAAGTCAAAGATTGCGTACTATCCGATCGCCAGGGCCGCTTCGTCTTCGACAGAGTTTCCGTGGGCCGCTACCAGCTCACCGTCCATGCAACAGGCTTCGATATCGCAGTTATTTCCGATCTTGCCGTCGCCGCCGGAGCTGAGACGGCCGCCAATGTAGCCCTGAAGATCGCTCCGGCGCAATCCTTTGTCGAAGTAAACGGCTCCGCTAGCGAAACCGCAGCTGCAACGCGGCACAAGGTGGACGCCGAGGATCAGGCGCAAAGCCGCAACTCAGCCGAGTTGGCGGCAGACGCGCCCGGCGTCAGCCTGCGCGAAAACGGCCAACTGGCCAGCATCCCGTTTCTTCACGGGCTGGGCGATGAGCGCACCAAGTTAGTGGTGGACGGGATGACGGTCTCTTCCGCTTGCCCCAACCACATGAACCCGCCGCTCTCCTATATCGCCCCGTCCCATGCGGCCGTGGTAACTGTCTTGGCCGGCATCACGCCGGTCAGCCTGGGCGGCGACAGCTTGGGCGGAACGGTCGCCATCGATTCGCGCGATCCGGCCTTCGCCAATGCGGGCGAACGGCTGCACGAAAAAGGCGACTCCACGGGAGTCTATCGCTCGAACGGCCAGAATTATGGAGGCTCGTTTTCGGAGTGGGTCGCGGGCCGCAACCTGGGGCTAGGCTACGCCGGATCGTGGGCCGCCAACGACGATTACACCGACGGCAGCGGCCACAAAGTCACTTCGACTTATGCTCAGACGACGGACCACACGGTAACTCTGGCCGCCCAGGGCGCGGGTAACCTCGTCGTCCTGCAAGCCGGGCTGCACCACACCCCGTACGAGGGCTTTGTCAACGCGCAGATGGACCTGGTGCGCAACTATGCCGAGTCGCTCAACCTGCACTACCGCAGAAGCTTCGAACGCGGCTCACTCGATACGCGCGTGTTCTGGCAAAATACCTGGCACTCGATGAACATCGGCCATGACAAATCCACTTTACCCATGCCCATGTTTATGCCGATGAACACCCATGGACGCGATCTGGGCTACTCCGTCAAGCTCGATCTCCCGTTGACCGGTCGCCACGCTCTTCGGCTCGGCAACGAGCTGCACCGCTTCGTCCTCGACGACCGCTGGCCCGCCGTTCCCGGCACGGCGCCGATGATGGGGCCCAATACCTTCGTCAGCATCAACGACGGCCGCCGACTCCGTCTGGGGAGCTTCGCCGAGCTAGCCAGCAAGTGGAACCCTCAATGGACCACGCTCTTCGGCCTGCGCAACGATACCGTTTGGATGAACGCCGGCCCGGTGCAAGGTTACTCGGATATGTATGCCATGGATGCCGACGCCTTCAACGCGCTGAACCGCGCCCACACGGACCCCGACCTCGATGCCACCGCATTGGCCCGCTACGAGCCGAACGCCTTCAGCAGTTACGAGTTCGGCTACGCGCGCAAGACCCGCGCGCCCAACCTCTACGAGCGTTACGCATGGTCCACGAACAGGATGGCCAGCGGCATGATCGGCTGGTTTGGCGACGGCAACTACTATGTGGGCAACGTCGGCCTCAAGCCGGAGATCGCCCACACCTTCAGCGGCACGGCAGCCTGGCACGACCGGGCGCGGAATGGGTGGGAGATCAAGCTCACACCCTACGAGACTCACATCCAGGATTACGTGGATGTGGACACGATGAGCACCGTCACCTACGGCATGAGCACCTTTGCCCAACTGCAATTCGCCAATCACAACGCGCGCATTTACGGCGCCGATCTGTCCGGCAACGCCGCGGTCTGGAACAGCTCCAGCCTCGGGCAGGGCAGGATCAGCGGCGTCGCTGGCTGGTTGCACGGCGAGAGGCTCGATACGCAAACCCCGCTCTACCAGATGATGCCGCTCAGCCTGCGCGTCGCCTTCGACGAGGAGCTGAAGGGGTTCACGGCCGGGGTCGGCGCCCAGGCCGTGGATCGCAAATTCAACGTGGACCCGCATCGCTTGGAACAGCCCACGCCGGGATACGCGCTCTTCAACCTGCACGCGGGCTACCGGCGCGGGCCTCTGCAAGCGAGCGCTGCCGCAGACAACCTGCTCAACAAGGATTATGAGCTGCCGTTGGGAGGCGTGAACTTCGACGACTTCATGGCCAGCATGCGGATGAGCCAGATCAAGCCGCTGACGGGCCGGGGGCGGTCGTTCTATGGTAGCCTGACTGCCCGGTTCTGACCGGGCCGCTGGCGCTTCAGCCGCAAGACGCCGCGCGCCGAAAAGCCCACCTGCCTTCTGGCCGCGAAGCGATCGTCGAAGCCGCTCGCGGCCATTCCACTTATACTCAACCCAGGAGCATGGCTACTCAGCGTTCCACTCATCTTGAGACGATTTTGGCCGCGACGCGGGCCACGGTGGCCGCGTCCAAGGCCGGTGTGCCGCTGGCCGGGCTGGAGCGCAAGGCGGCTGCGCACCAGCCGCGCGGCTTTGCGGCGGCTTTGCGGCGGCAGGCGGCTCTTGGCCCGGCCGTGATCGCCGAGATCAAGAAGGCTTCGCCCTCCAAGGGACTGATTCGCGAGGATTTCGACGTGGCGCGGCTGGCCAGGAGCTGCCACGCGGGCGGCGCAGGGGCGCTTTCGGTGCTCACCGATGAGCCGTTTTTCCAGGGCAGCCTGCGCAATCTGGAGCTGGCTTCGGCGGCGGCTCCGCTCCCCTGCCTGCGCAAGGATTTCACGGTGGACGAGTACCAGATCGTGCAGGCCCGCGCCCACCGGGGGGATGCGATTCTGCTCATTGCCGCCGCGCTCACCGATGCCGAGCTCAAGCGCTTTGCCTATCTGGCCCGCAGCCTTCAGCTCGATGTACTGGTCGAAGTGCATACGGCCGCCGAGCTTGATCGGGTGCTCGGCACGCTGGGCGAGACCGGCGCGGACGCGATCGGAGTGAACAACCGCAACTTGAAGACCTTTGAGGTCAGCCTTGAGACCTCGCTTGAACTGGTGGAGCGGATGCCGGCCGGCACCCTGCGCGTGGCTGAAAGCGGAATCTCAACCGGGGAAGATCTGGCGCGGCTGCGGGCGGCGGGCTTCGACGCGTTTCTGATCGGCGAGAGCCTGATGCGCCAGGCGGATCCCGGCGCGGCGCTGGCTGAAATGCTGGCGAGAGCAAGCTGGGGGCCGGGCCGCGCCGATCGCTCTTCGGGCGACCCATGGAAACGACCATGAGCCTGTGGATCAAGATCTGTGCCAACACTTCGCTGCGGGATGCGCTGCTGGGGGTCGAAGCCGGGGCCGACGCGCTGGGGTTCGTCTTTGCGCCCAGCCCGCGCCGGGTGACGGCGGTTGAAGTGGCGGCCATTGCGCCGCATCTGCCCGCAACGGTGGAGAAGATCGGCGTCTTTGTCGACGCTGGGCTGGACGAGATTTGCTCCACGGTGCGCGCCTGCTCGCTGACCGGCGTGCAACTGCACTTTGAGAGCGGCCCGGAGTTGCCGGCCAAGCTGCGCGAGCGGCTGGGTCCGGCGCTGAGGATTCTGCGCGTGGCGCATTTTGGCGCCGGAGCCGCCGAGCCGATCGCGGATCGAATTGCCGAGCACGCCCGCAACCCGCACCTGGATGCGATCCTGGTGGATTCGCGGACGGCGATGGCTGCCGGCGGCACAGGCGTCGCGTTCGATTGGGTCGAGGCGCGCAGGACCGTCTTCGCAGACGGAACAAAGTTGCGGTTGATTGCCGCGGGCGGCTTGAATCCGGAGAACGTGGCGGAAGCTATCGCCACATTGCGGCCCTGGGGCGTGGACGTGGCTTCGGGGGTGGAGGCGGCGCCGGGTCGCAAGGACCCGGAGAAAGTGCGGGCGTTTGTGGCTCGCGCTCGGGCCGTGCATCGGCTTTAGAGATCCAAAGGCAGACAATCCGCATTCCAGAAGTCGAGGCACGCACGAAGGCCCAGGATTTGCGCCCTGGGCCTTCGTGCAGGAAACAACCTGCGATGCACTCCAAAGTCTCTACGCGCGGAGTCCAAGCTTCCGGCGCACAATGCCCGCCAAGCCAACCAAGCCTGTGCCAAGCAGCAGCAGCGATCCAGGCTCTGGTGTAGTGCTGTAGTTGACGGTTCCATAGAATTCCATACCGCCAGGTCCGCCTTGGCCGTCTCCGCTTGAGCCAGTGTTGTTATCGGAGATGATCAGGTAGTTGGTGCCCGGCTGGAAGTAGGACTGGTCGCTGCTGCCGAAGGAGCTGTAGGTGCCGTAGGTGGGGTAGGAGGTGAACCAAATAGAACCAATACTGTTGCCATTCAGGAAGACCACCCCCTCGTCATCCACACTGAACAGACCGGAGATGCTGGCGTTGTGATAGTTGGACGGAAGCGTGAATGTGGTTTCGATGAACCCGCTCGGGTCGTTGCCGCCGACAACCGGCCCGGGGACCTTCACCTGCTGCGTTCCTGCCGGAGAGTTCGGCACACAGGCCCAGGGGCAGCTGTCTCCAGTATCCACCGGTACCGGCGTAGTAAAGGTCAGGTCGGTAATCTCGCTGGCGTTATAGGTATAAAGCCCGGGATCGAAGACGAAGGTCTCCATGCCAAGGTCGTTTGTGTTGCTTTGGAAGTTAATCGTGCCGGCCCAAGCCGGCGCGGCCGCCATAACCGCAAAGCCAACCGCCAGTAGAACACTTGCTACCCAAATTGCGCGTACCCGGTTCTTCACACTTTCTCCTTGCACTCAGCTCGTTGCCGCTCGCTTCCTGAGCATCCAAGCAGCTACACTGCCAAATCGGCGGCGAGGTCCAACTGGCCGCCATGCATCACCACATTGCCTCAATGATTGCCGCCCGAAGCACTCGCTTTGCTGAGACGCACGCGGAGGCGCCGAGCCTACCGTTCCGAACATCAACATGCAATTAGAGTTCCATCCCCAATGCGCGGAAAACAAGGTAACTTGGCGAGTTTCCGTTCCCCAGAGCGCAAAAACTTGCATGTTCCGTGGAAGTTTTTTACCACTTTCTCGCTGCCGCAAGCCGCCGGGGGGGATCGAGGCGGGGAACCGCCCACCCCCAAGCTACTTGCACGAACCAGTGGAGGATACCGTAATTCTTACCACGTAATGCAGCCAGGAATGGGCGCCAGGCCCTCCAACTTGCGGATCGTCTTTCGCACCGTTCCCTTCCCCTTCGGCGCGCTCAACCTTGAATTTTGTATCGACTGCAAGAACATTAAGTGTACTATCGTAAACTAGACTTGACTTTGGCTTGCTATTGCCTGGGTTAGCACTCGTAACTTCAATTGATGACGAGCAGTATTTTGTTCCAACATTCAGAGAGCATCTTCTTGTCCCCGATCTTGTAGTTCCGCTATTGTCAGGCGGAACATCCCACTCACAGAATTGATCCTGAAAATGCCAGGGTCCGAAGACCTGACCGGCAATTGTCGTCACCATCCCAGTTGGAGAAATCTCACGGATGTTGTCTGCTTCAAGCACAAGCACATTTCCTGCACTGCTGGTGGCGACAGCCATGGGTCCTGAGAACCTCGCTGCCCCGCCCATGCCGTCGTATTCAGCACTTTCGCCTGCCTTTCCTGCGATTGTCGTCACTGCCCCGGTTGGGGCGATCTTGCGGATGACGTTGTTGCCATAGTCCGCCACATAGACGTCGCCTGCTTTGTCGGTTGCAACTCCGTGGGGGGAAGAGAAACTCGCATCCGCTCCAATTCCATCTGCGTGGCCTCTCTCATCCGCCTTTCCAGCCAAAGTCGTCACTACCCCCGCCGGTGTTATCTTGCGGATGGTATGGCTGGACATCTCAGCCACGAAGACGTTTCCTGAGCTATCGGTTGCAATGCCGTAGGGGAGAGAGAAACTAGCATTCGCGCCAATCCCATCCGCGTCGCCAGCTATGCCCGCCATACCGGCCAAAGTCGTCACTACCCCGTTCGGAGCGACTCTACGGATAATGTCGTTGCCATAGTCCGCTACATAGACGTTCCCGGTGCTGTCGGTGGCAACGCCGACAGGGCCATTGAAACTTGCATCCCCACCCATTCCATCCGTATGTCCCGTAATGCCTGCAGTGCCGGCCAAAGTCGTTACTACCCCCGCAGGAGTAATCTTGCGAATTGTGTTGCTGACCTTGTCCGCCACATAGACGTTGGCTGCGCCATCGGTGGCAATACCAATAGGGTATATAAAACTTGCCGCAGAACCAATGCCGTCGGCGTGCCCCCTCACATCCGGCGTTCCAGCCAATGTCATTACTACGCCTGCAGGCGTTATCTTGAGGATGGTGTTGTGCGAGTTTGCTACATAGATGTAGCCTGCGCTGTCGGTGGCAATGCCAGTTGTGAGGTTAAAACTCGGGGCAGCAGCAAAGGCGCTCAGTTCCTGCTGTGCGTTTGCAGGTATTCCGAACATGGAAAACATGGAAGTTGATACGATTCCCATTAAGGCGAAGGCACTGACCCAACCCCTGCATGTCACCTTCATCTTGCCCGTTCCTTTCCCCCGGAGAATTTCGTGTTCTGATCGCACTGCTTGGCAGTTGAGCACGTGTGCCGTTGAAATCCGCGCAGGCACGAAAGCCGACGTTGATATAGCCGGATTCACGTCGTCGTCTCTCCCGCCGAGATCGGCTCAACCCACGCCATTGTCAAGCGTAGCCGTTCACCGCATTCCGGGAGCCGCAAAGGCCCACCGCCATGGTGGACCTTTTGCCGACAACTCATTTTGATGCGTGCGCACCAAACACCGATACCGGACCAAACCTTTCGTCAGGCCAACATCCTGTGTCTCAGGTCTCGTCCGCCGCGGCGGAGAAACTTGGGGCACCCGGCAACCAGTTTCAACTACACAGGCCGGAATCACCCGCCACCTCAGAAGATCAGCTTCAGCGCCAATTGTATTTCGCGGCTGGGAAAGTATAAGCTGACGACACCGTAACCGGGGTCGGTTGCGACGCTGTCGGGAGCTTCTGCGTTGGAACGATTGAAGACGTCGAAGGCCTCGGCCCGGAACTCCAATCCCGCCTTTTCAAAGCCCAGGGGAAAGCGCTTGTGCACGCCGAAATCCAGGTCGGCGTAGCCGGGGGCGCGGGCGACATTCCGCGGGCAGTTGCCATAGGGCGTGTTGGCCGCAGTGGGTATAGAGACGGCCGTCGGGTCGAGATACTGATACTGGCCCGGGTAGCCGGGGATGGGGGACCGATTGCTCTTGCCCAGGACCGGGGTTCCAACCAGGTTCGGGCGGTAGAGAAAGCTTGTTTCGGTACTCAACTGCTGAGCGGTGGCTGGGGAGTAGCTGATGTTGATCGGCAGGCCGCTGATGTAGGAATCGAGGGCCGTCAACTGCCAGTTGCTGAGTGCGAATTGCAAGGGCGCGGCGGCATGCGAGCCGAAGTGCATGCCCTTGCCATAGGGAAGATCCCAGACGACGGCAAGGGAGTCGTTCAACGGCCGGTCATAAGCCGAGCGGGTATAAGACCCCATCATGTTGTAAAGGTCCACGACCGGGCTGTCGTTGTTATCGAGTTCCTGATTGGCGGCGGCCACGTCCTGCGCGTGCGACCAGGTAAAGGAGTCGGTAACGTAGATTCCATTGCCGTAACGCTTTTCCAACTTCGCTTCCAGGGCGTTGTAGCGCGAGGGACCTTCATTGAAGGATTCCTGGATGGTGCCGTACGTTTGTATGGGGCGGCGCGCCTGCAAGGTGAGCGAACCGCCTGCCGCGTTGGGCAGGGCCTCGTTATAGTCCTGCACAATCTCCTCGTGGACGCCATAGTTGCCGACATAGCCCACATCGAGAAAGGTACGGCCGGGCAACTGCCTTTGCACGGAGAGTTGATAGCTCTGCACATAGGTGGTCGGGGTTCTGGCGGGATCGTAGGTGGTGGTCGTGGACAAGGGGGAGGAGTTCGACGAAGAAAGGAAGTTGTTCACGTAGCCAAGCTGTGTGGGCTGGAAGCAACTGAGCGGAGCGGCCGACAACGACGTGCAGACAGCCTGTCCTGTCTTCGGATAAATTGGCGCGTATTGGGTAATCAGGTTGTCGGTGCTGTACGGGGCGTTCTGCGCCAGTTCATTGACCACGGCGGCGCGGAGGAACTGCTGATAGCCGATGCCGTAAGCGCCGCGCACGACGGTCTTGGAACCGAGGCTGTAAGCCAGGCCGAATCGGGGAGCGAAGTTCAAGTCGTTTTGGTTGATGAGAGCGCGATTGAAGATGGAACCGCCGCTGGCCAAAACCAGGCCGCCGGTGGGACTGGTGGCGGGGTTGAAGTTGGAGAGCTGATTGTTAGTCTCGAAGGGCGGCGTCGCCAATTCGTAGCGCAGGCCCAGGTTGAGCGTAAGCTTGCGCGACATGCGCCAGTCGTCCTGGCCGTAGAAGAAGTGCATCCGCTGGTTGTATTCCACCACGTGGTGGGCGCTAAGTTCGTACTTGCTGCGCGCGCCGAAGATGAAGTCGGCCAGGTTCCAGGCCTCGGCATAGCTGGCATCGCTGCCTGTGTACTTGGCTGTGCCTGCGGAGAACTTCCCGCCGTAAGTGTCGGAGCCGAAGATCGGCTTGAAGTTGCTTACAACCTGAGATTCATGAAGGTATTCATAGCCGAACTTGAAGCTGTGATGGCCTTTGAGCAGCGAGTAGTTGACATTCGGATCGTAGACAAACGGATTGACCACCGTGGGCAGTTGGGTGTTGCGCCCGAACTGTGCAAAGCCGGTTACGGTGACGGTGTTCAAACCGCTGGCGAAGGACGGATCGGAGGGAACGTTGGGCTCCCCGGCGGCGACCAGGAGATTGGTCTGCCCGATCGACGTGGGGTTCTGCGCGCCTGCGTTCCAGGTGAAGCCAATGCGCGCATCGAGCGCGGAAACGGTGGTCAGCTGCAAGGTCAATCCGGCTGCCAACTGCTTATTGTCCTGGTTGATGTTGCCCTTCGCGGTCGAGTTGATGGGAGCGGGGATGGGCGCCGGATCGAGCGCGTTGAACCTGCGCTGACTGTAGCGGGCGAAGGTAGTCATGCGTGGACTGATATGGTAATCCAGTCGCGCATCGCCCTTGTCGGAATCCTCCGTTCCCAACGGAAACGAAGTATAGTTGTTGCCCACGCCCGAGGTCTGCGTGGTCAGGGCGGCAGTCGGCAGGAGTCCCAGGACAGTCATACTCAGGGAGCTGATCTGCGGGGTCGTCGTTCCCGGAAGCATCGTCGCCTGAAGCGTGGAGATGGGAATTATGCCGTTCGCGTAAACGGCTTTGGTGTAGGGGTTGGTGATGGGAATGGCATTGCCGCTGGCGTCGACGAATTTTCCGGCGGCCTGCGCGGCGGTGGGCAGGGTGGCTTGCAAGGGGAAGCGCTGGATACGGCGGAAGCCTTCGTAGTCGCCAAACAAGAAGATTCTTTCCCGGCGGATGGGACCGCCGATGTCGGCGCCAAACTGATTCTGGATAAGCGTCGATTTCTCGCCGTTGGCCGGCGGAATAGGCCCATTGGCATTCAAGACCGTGTTGCGCAGGTAATCCCATGTGTCGCCATGGTAGGCGTTTGTTCCGCGGCGCGAGACTTCGTTGACCAGGCCGCCGGCCACTTGGCCGAACTCCGCGCTCTGATTGCCGGTGGTGAAGCGGAATTCGGAGAGCGCATCGGGACTGAGTTGAATCTCCTGGTTGGAGAAGCCCAGATCGTTCAGGCTCCAACTGTTGTTGTCCAACCCATCGAGGAGGAAGGAGTTCACCTGGTTGCGCAGGCCGTTGACGTTGTACGAGGCCTCGCGGCTGGTAGCGCCTTCAATTTCGAGAAAGGACTTGTTTACGCCGGGGACCTGGAGCGAGAGGTCGGCCGCATCTCTGCCGTTCAGGGGCAGATTGACGACCTCGGTCGGATTGATCACCATGCTGCGATCGCTGCTGTCGGTTTCAAGCAGAGTGGCCGCCGCCGAGACGAGCACCTGCTGGGAGACAGTGGCGGGAGAGAAAACCAGATCGACTCTCTGGCGCGCGCCCACGGTGATTGTGAAGACCGAGGTGGAAGCGTCCTTGAAGCCGGCGTGCCGCGCCTTTATTACATAATCACCGGTGGGAACGCTCGAGAACGTGTAGTCCCCCACGTTGTTGCTGGTGGTTGTACTCACGATGCCGGTGCCCAGGCTCTCAAGCGTGATCGAGGTTTCCGGCACCGCACCGCCGGTTATTTCGCGTATGGTACCGACGATGCTTCCGCTATCGAACTGAGCATTCAGGACGGTTGCGGAACAGAGGAGGACAAGAACCGAGAGCAGACGACGCGCAAAAGACATAGAACCCCTTTCGTAGTACTTCCTGAGAATGGAGAGTCACTACCTGTCGTAAACGGTGGTACCCGGATTGATAGGCACTATAGTACCCTACAATGACCAGAAAAGTTGTATTACCTTGGTGCACATTCCGCGTTACTACTTTAGTGTCTATGTCGCGCTGCTTGGGAGCACGGACGGCCACTTGCCTGGCGATGGCATGGTTGCCGGTACTCGAATGAAGCGCTCGGTGGAAAAGGCTAGTTCCAGCTGGAATTGGCGCGATCGGCGAAAACGGCAAGGCGCTGTTGCTGCGCCGGACCAGATGGTCGCCCTTGGCGGGCAATGGGTCCACACGCGCAGCCACTGACGTTGAAAAAGATCGCTCTACGAACCGACAAGGCGTTGCCGGTCTCTTCGGGGACCAGATCGGACGGTGAAGGGATCGAGGCTGGCGTACTACCGAGGCTGCTGAGCGGCCCAATGCATTCGATGCGTGAAGCAGCGGAAGTCATGACAGCGTCCTACGCCACCGCCAATTGACAAGACCCAAATCTACATACTACGTACTGCAACGCCTGTTACCAGCAGGCAATACAAAGTAGGTTACCAACGCGGCACGGAAGTGGCCTTAAATTGGGATTGTCCTCACAGAATCCCGTTCAGCATACTGAGACATTGTTGCCTTCAGTCGAGCAGCCCGCATCGACTCAGAGGAGGAGTTACTCAATCATGATCGACACGAATGAAACCGAATGGAAAGAGATTGTGATCCGGTTCGCCACTGGAACCGTCACATTGCTGGTTGCCTTGGTTATTCTCGCGTTGGCGCCTCTGTCTGTTTCAGCGCAGCAGAAGCCAACAATCGCCGGAGACTACGCAGGAACCCTCGGCCCCCTGCACGTAAAGTTGCATCTAAAGGTTGACGCCACCGGCAGAGTGACAGGCACTCTCGACAGCCCCGATAGAGGGGCGATCGGTATTCACTGCGCCAACTTCCATATGGATGGACAATCTCTCGCTTTCTCCGTTCCCGCCGTGCATGGAACGTGGAATGGAACCGTCGCTGCCGACGGAACCCTCAGTGGAACCTGGGATCAGGGCTATTCCCTGCCGCTCAACTTCGCCCGCGACGCTGCTGCTCCGGCGGAGAAAGCATCGAAAACCGAGGTAAGCGACAAAGAGTCTCAAGTTTCGCTTGTTACTCAACCGTCAGCATGATGGTTGTTGAATGCACCAGCGCACCGAAGTCCCGATACCGTCACCAAGCAGGTCGGTGGCGTGTGGCCAATGAACCGGCTCACGGATCCGCAGCCGTCGTTGCAATGCGCGCGATAGCCAGATCCAGCAGGCCTTTGATGGCTTCGGCTGGGTGGCCGCCAACCCTTCCCCAACGCGTCGGAAGCAGGGCGCGAGTCCCCGCACCGGGCCGCTGGAAGAGTCCTGTCCGTTTTTAGCCGGTACGAACGAAGGCTGGCCGGTGTAGGCTGCACGATATGACCGCAAAAATGAGTTGGTACGCGAGCCAACTGCGGATCGAACTGGGTCTGCGCAACAGGCGGTGGTCGCGGGGACGTGCACACGTCGAGAGCTACGGCGACCCCCCGGTAATTGTGTATGCGCCTGAAAGTCGGCGGCACGGGAACTTTTTCGATGCGGCCTTTGAAGCAATTGCGGCGCGGCCGGAGTGGATGCGACGGTTCGACAAGATTCATGCGCAGGGGCGTTCGTTGCCCAAGGCCGAGCGGCGCTGGCGAGAGCTGGACTCGTCGATGAGCTCCGATGCCCTGCTGATGAATGTGTTTTGCACGCCGGGAGTGGCGGAGTCGGTGACGGTGCGGCGAGTGCTGGGGGTCGAAGGGGACGAACCGCCGGTGTTCGGGTGGAAGGCGCGGGTGCCGTTGGCAGGCGGGCGAAGCGATCGCACCGAAGTGGATATGCGGCTAGGTTCGCTGCTGGTGGAGGCGAAGTTGACGGAGGGGGATTTTCAGACGAAGTCCACGGCTGTGGTGGAGGGATACCGGGATTTCGATGCCGTGTTCGAGCGGGTGTTGTTGTCGCGGGTGGAGATGGCGATAAAGAGGCGGAGAGAAGCGACGGAGTATCCGGAGGATTATTCGCAGGATTTCGCCGAGAACGGGGATGAGGAGTGGTTTTTGGTTGAGGGTAGCGAGAAGCATATCGCAGGGGGTAAAGCCTTCGCGCATTCCGATAACATGGATGGCCGGACGAATGCCCGGACCTATCAGCTCCGACCTGCCAACTCGGCTGATCGACCCGGGCTCGCCAGGGGAATGAGTCCTTCTTCAGACGTTGAGATTGGGTATGCAGGGTACCAACTGATTCGCAACGTGCTGGCGGCGTATGCGGAGGGGTGCAGCTTTTGCGTGTTGCATGACGATCGACGGCCGGACTTGCGGGAGGCGTGGTTCAAGGTGATGGCGGCGGTGAAGTTGGCGGAGTTGCGGGTGCGGTTGAGTGTGCTGACCTGGCAGGAGCTTGCGGAGTATTTGCCGGCGGACTTACAGGAATTTCTGGATTGGAAGTATGGGACTGTGGGGCCGGGGAAGACGGCGTCTTCGGTGGGCGAACCAACACAGTTCGATTAAGCCGAAGTTTCCTCTGTTGCCCTATGTATGACATTGAATGTACCTCAACAGAAACCTACACTCTGCTAAGAAAGCTAGCCGCCGCAGTCCGCACCCGGCGCGGCAATTAGAACCTTCTGCAGCCGATGCAGGATCAATCGCCGAAGATTGATGGCCTGTTCAATAGTTGTAATCGTGTTTGGGATCGTAATCGAATTTCACCAATCCATCCCGATAATCGATGTGAATGGTTAGGTGATTCAGCGTGCTGGCCCCAAGAAACCCTGACAATTCTAACCCCGTGCTCTTTGAAAGCCGCGAAGAGTCAAAGGCGACAACGCTGTCACCCTGCTGAGAAAGTTGCGCAAATCGGAAGGTGATCTTGTCAGCAAGGAAAACCTGGTTCACATCTCCGCTGATGCCTTTTACATGGAGATTGTCATCGGAATGCACCTTGGTCACCTCTCGCGCGGCAAGCGGCGAGATCGATGTTGTCCATGCGCCGGTGTCGAGCACAAAGCGTCTGATTTTTTCAAAGTTGAGCCCCGCGGGCAAGATGAGCAAGTGCCCAACACGATAAATCTTGGTGTAATCCTTCATCTCTGGAGCGATATACCGGTCATGAGGGCCGTGAGGCTTATCGACTGGCGCGGCACTCTTTGCCGCAGTCGTTGCGGCGGAATCGGCGGGGGAACCGCCTCGCTTCCCGGCTTGGGCAGGTTCTTCGGCATCTTCGGAATCGTCCGGTTCCACATCGTTGGTTTTCAACGTGAGTTCAGCGGCGCTTTCTCCCGGCCGCTGCGGCAGCGGACCAAGAAGCAGTTTATGCTTGGGGTAATCCAGCGTAACCAGAAACCTCGAAAAAACGTCCATTCCGATCAATCCGTCCACATCCTCCAGCGCGCCGCGGCTATCCATTACTCTTACCGGGCAATCTTGAAACTCCAGATTCCCGATGCGGATCGAATTGGCATAGGCTGAATACCCCGGCTTGTAACCCTGATCGCCGACGCCCTCCATCTCCGTGGCCGAGAACGGTGTGATTCCTGCATGCTTGGCCACGGAGCGAGTGATCAAGAGCCCGTCCGCGCCGGTATCAATCTGTAACAAGGAGTTGTGGCCGTTCAGCTTTACATCCAGCCCATAGCCCCTCCGGTGCATCGCGCCGTACATGATCGGGTCGAAGGGGATCTCGGTGGTTGCCACCGGCGAAACCAGATGACAGCCCTTATGAGGCTCGGTCAGCATCTTCTTCAGCCTCTCCAGAGATTGCCGCATGTGGCGGGTATCATCCTCGTCGTCACCCATCGGAGCCGATAAGTAGGCCTCCATCTCGACGATCCTCTGTTTCAACGGCAGGGTGCCGATCCACTCCTGGCGAATCTCCGGGTCTGCGGGATCGAGACGATGCGCATCCTCCAAATAGACTCGGCTTGCAGCGTAAAGCGAATTGAGGCGATCCAAATCAGCGAGAAGAAGGCGGGTCCTCGGGTTGCATGGATCAAGCTTCAGAGAGGTAAGGGCAGACTCAGCGGCGGTCCATGGAGTTCCCTGGCGATACTCGACCTCGCCTCGCAGCGTGATCAATGCCGCCGTATTGGGCGTTTGGGCCAACGATGCTTTCACGGCATCCTCGGCCTCCTGCACCTTTTGCTGGTGCAGCAGAGCATGAACCAGCCCGATGGTCAGATCCGCGTTCTCCGGATGACTGGCTAAATCTGACCGGTACAGGTCGGCAGCCTTGACAAAATCAGCCGCGCGCAGAGCCTTGTCCGCTTCGCTGAGCGGGTCATGCCTCACAACTCCGCAAGTGGTCCCACACTGAGACTTCGACGGAAGACAAATTACGGCAATCAACAATGCCATCCGCGAGAGTTTCCACATAAGCCCTTCGACAGAAAGATTCTTTCCGAGCATTTCAACTGGAATCTCCTTTTTCGATCCAGAATCCCTGCAATTGTATCGCTCGTGAGGTAGATTGCAAGGCCAAAAGAACGTTGGCGCCGTAAATGCCAGCGTTCGCGGCAGCAACGCCGGGCAATTCGCTGCCGTCGTAGCATGGCCCGCCTCATAGAGAGCGCTCGGCGTCTATCTTTCCGACACTTGTTCCTCCTCTCTCCTCCCGTCATCGGGATTCTGCTCGGCGCCGCCACGGGTCTTCCGGGTTGCAGGCGAGAATGCCGAGCCACAATTCTTCATTGCCCCTGAACCAGGATGGCAACGCCAATTATCATCTCCTGGTGGCGCCGCTATGCGGGGCAAGAAGGCCGGAGCGGCGCCGCGGCGATTCATGGAGGCAGCATGAAGGTTCTTTTCATTGGAGGCACCGGAAACATCAGTACGGCTGCGACGAGATTGGCAGCCGAACGGGGCATGGAATTGACGCTGCTGCGGCGCGGACAGCGGGCGGCCGATCTTCCTAAGAATGTTCGCACCATCGCGGCGGATGTCACCGGCGAGGCGGCAGTGGCCGAGGCGCTCGGCAATCGATCGTTCGACGCGGTCGTGGACTGGATTGCCTTCACTCCCGCCGACGTGGAGCGGGACATCCGCTTGTTTCGAGGCCGGACAGGACAGTTTGTCTTTATCAGCTCGGCGAGCGCTTATCAAAAGCCGGTTGGGCATTATCTGATTACGGAATCGACCCCGCTGGCCAATCCCTATTGGCAGTATTCGCGCGATAAAATCGCCTGCGAAGACCGGCTGATGAAGGCCTATCGTGAAGAGGGCTTTCCGATCACGATTGTGCGTCCTTCGCTGACCTACGGCGACACGCAGATTGCGTTGGCGGTGAATAGCTGGCAGAAGTCCTACACGGCGGTGGACCGGATGCGGCGGGGCAAGAAGGTCATCGTGCCGGGGGATGGTTCCTCGCTTTGGGTGATTACGCACAACAGCGATTTTGCCCAGGGGCTGGTCGGCTTGCTGGGGCATCGGCAAGCCATTGGCCACGCCTTCCACATCACCAGCGACGAGGTGATGACCTGGGACCAGTTCTATCGGATCACGGCGCAAGCCGCGGGCGCTGAGGCGCGGATCGTTCACATTGCGTCGGAGTTCATGGGCGCTTGCATGCCGGATGAGGTCGGCAGCCTGACCGGGGATAAAGCAGTGAGCGTGGTTTTCGATAACAGCAAGATCAAGCGCTTTGTACCTGGCTACTGCGCCAAGGTTCCGTTCGCGCAAGGGATTCAGAGAACGATCGAGTGGTTCGATGCGGATCCCCGGCGAAAGGAGATCGATGAAGCTGCGAATGCATCCTGGGACAAGCTCATCGACGCATACGAGAGCGGACTTGGGGAAGCATTGCGCAGGTTGAGGTCATAGAGTCAAGCGATTCCCTCTTGTTCAGACGGGAAATTGGAAAGCACGGGCGGCTCCGAAATGGCAGCGCCTGAGTCTGGTCTGGCGAAATCAGCCCGTGGCGCTCAGCGGCAGCGCAATCGATTTTCCCAGGCGGGTTATGGGTGAGTGATCGCCGATCCGCCTCTTTGCCGGATATTCGCCTCGGAGACCAACCGGGGTGGGCCGTAAACCGGGTTGGGGAAGGGAACATCCAGGGCGACGCCTACGAGGATCCATGCGCGCGACTCCGTCGAAGCGCTTAGGCTTATAAAGAAGCACCTGCGCATGGCGCAGACCGCGCAGGGGATGGAACGTCCCATGGAGCGGAAATTCTCTCAAGGTGCGCCAAAGCCCAAGAGTCCGCGCGTGAAGTCGCAGCGACACGTCTTCTGACAAAGCGCGGGACTTCGGCTGGGCTCCTATCCGTGGTTGGACCACAAACATTATTTTCATCGTGACAACCTCAGGTGCTTCCAATTTGCCATGATTCTCTATTGGGAGATGTTCTCTATTGAAGTTTTCTGCTCTATCCTTTCTGCCAAGAGCGGAGGGTAACAGATGCCAGTTCAGGTCTACAGGCAATGATAAATGGTCTATTTGTAGACTCTTAATGCCAACCGCCCACATATGTCGCTCATATTTTGAAGCATTTTTTAACAATCATGGGACAGCCGGGATTTCTCTATTGACAAGGTTCGATCTTGAGAGGAAGATTATCTGGACTTCGAGTGTGGTCAGACCACCGGCCGCGAATTCACCGGAGAGCAGGTGCGAAGGCGCCGTCGAACGAAGCACGACAGTAACGCTATGGAGGCAGGAATGAGGCAATTGTCTGTGAAAATGCAAGAGATGCGGGAAGCATCGATGACGCCACTGGGCGGTTTTCTGAGCTTCCGGGGATGGAGCTTGCTGGCCCTTCTGGTTATTACCATGATGGTGCCCCTGGGCGCTATGGCGCAGCTTTCAGGAAAGGGCGCCATTACAGGAACCGTGATGGATAGGACTGGGGCAGTGGTTCCCGGCGCCACGGTTGCCGCCACCAATGGTGCAACCGGCATCACAACCACAACCACGACAACCGGAGCGGGGGACTACAACTTCTCCGACCTAGATCCGGGCGTCTATACCGTCACCGCGACCGCGAAGGGCTTTGAAAAGCTCACCCAGCAGAACATCCACGTGAATGCGATGGAGTCGCAGGTTTATAACCCTGTTCTGACGGTGGGCGGCGCCGACGTCCAGATTACCGTGACCGCCGCGCCGCCGCAGTTGGAAACCAGTAACGCAACGCTGGGCTCGACCATGGAGCAGGAGACCTATGCGGAGCTCCCGATCGAGATGGGCGCCTATGGCAGCCCCGATCAGCGGCGCGCAACCGACTTCGTGTACCTGATGCCGGGCGTGCAGGGAAATGAAACCAACGGCAACGCGACGACGAATACGGGAGTAATCAACGGTTCAGGCAGCCGCGGAGCCGCCTCGGCGGTGTACATCGACGGCATTCCGTTTGTGCGCGCCGGCGGCAATGGCGACCCGCGCTATGTGTGGACCGCTATTTCGGTCGATGCGGTCGACCAGTTCCAGGTGCAGACCACCGGCTACTCGGCCATCTACGAAGGCCAGGGCGTGATGAACTACAGCATCAAGCAGGGCGGCGCCAAGTATCACGGCTCCATCTACGAGTTCTTCCGGAATACGGCGCTGGATACCTGGGGCTGGTTCGGAAAGATCCCCAATCCGGCAACTGGTCTGCCGGTCAAGCCCCTCGAGCATAGCAACGAGTACGGCATCAATGTCAGCGGTCCGCTGATTCCGTTTGGCGCCTGGAAGGAAAAGGTTTTCTATTACGGCAACTACAACGGGTTCCGCTATAGCAGCGCGACCCCGACGCCGATAACCTTCCCGACCCCGGCCCAGCAGGGCGGCGATTTCAGCGCATCCGGCCTTCCAAGTATCTACGACCCGTCGAGCCAAGCCGCCTGCACCGCGCATAATAACACCCCCAAAGCCGGTTATCCTTGCCGGTATCAGTTCGGCTACACTGCTCCGGCAGCGGGTGTCGTAGGTGCGAATGGCGCTGGGGTGCTGACCGGAACGAAGAACGTGATCCCCTCCGGCAGGTTCTCGCCAGTTGCAAAGGCTATGCAGGCCCTCCTTCCGGCGACGGGGATCGGCGCAGGTCTGCAGAACAACTATGCCGCCCCTAACGATACGGGACTCGTCAATTGGTCCATGACCCACCGCCTCGACTACATCGTCAATTCGAAGGACACGCTCACATTGGTTGCGTCCATTGGCCGCCAAGCCAGCTCCAATCCCGTCGGTCAGACCACGGCGGGCCGCAACGTTGGGCCCGTTCCCTTCAACTATGGTCAGACCTACGCGCCCAAGACCGCAGTGGGCATCATTGAAGAGACGCACGTCTTCTCGCCGCACCTCATCAACCAGGTGAAGTGGGGGTACGCCCGCTACAACGGTCCTACCTTCAATCCCGACCAGGCGCCGCCGTATTCCGCCACGACCATGGGCATCTCCGGACTGCCGGCCGGTCAGGCGCAGCAGACCTTTCCCATCGTGGTCTTCGCGGGCACTGACGCCCCGACGGGATGGGGTGGCACTGTTGCCAACGTGACCCTTGCGGAAAACTACACGGTGCTCGACAACCTGCAGTGGACGGTCGGCAAGCACGCCTTTACCTTCGGCGGACAGGTTGCCTGGCTGTTGTACAACACCATCAGCGCCACGGGAGGAACAACTCCCATGGAATTCAGCACTGCCGTCGCTGAGACCTCGGGCCTCACCGGCACCTCGACTACCGCCTTTAGCCTCACGGCTAACACCGGCCTGTCCTACGCCAGCTTCCTTTTGGGCCAAATGGACGGGGACGGCGGAAAATATGTGGACTATTCTCTCCATCCCGAGTACGGAGCGCGTTTCCGCGCCATCTCACCCTATGTCCAGGACAACTGGAAGCTGACGTCGAAGCTGACTCTCGACCTCGGCCTGCGCTACGATTTCTTCCCGAGCGTCACGGAAGTGCATAACTATGCCAGCTTCTTCGATCCAACTCTGGCCAACCCAGTAACCGGCTTGAACGGGGCGCTGAACTTCACGGGCTCAGGCGCCGGCACTTGCAACTGCTCCACGCCGGTAAGTAACTACTACAAGAACTTCGGGCCGCGCCTCGGCCTCGCCTACCAGCTTGGTTCGAAGAACGTGGTCCGCGCCAGCTACGGTGTCATGTTTACGCATGGCGACGCCGTAGGCGGCCTTGCATCGACTCTCGGAACACTGGGCTTCTCGGCCGCGCCTCCTTTCGCGTCGTCCAACTCTTTCACCGGCATGACAGGGATGCTGAGCGCAGGCTCTCTGGCCGCAAACGGCAGTGCAATCGCAAACGCAGGCACTGGGCAGATGCCAAGCTACGCTCCTCCGGCTGGTGTCTTAGCGGGTGCTGGATACGGCACTGGCTACGCCAACGTCAACGGCTATACGGCAGCCCCTTCGGGCACGAATTTTGACGACCCGTACCTTGGCAGCCGCGCGCCGGAGTACATCAACTGGAGCCTCGGTGTCCAACGCCAGCTGACCAGCGCGATAGCAGTCACTGCCACTTATGTGGGTTCAGAGGGCCACTTTCTCCAGCTCGATAGCAACAATGGCCGCGGAGTCCAGGCTAATCAGCTCGATCCGAAGTATCTGTCTCTGGGATCGGTACTGAACGACAAGGGCGCCGCTATTGCCACAGATTGCGCAAATGCAGCCAATAACCTGACTTGCAACGCAACGGCCACGACTCTCTTCGCAAATTCAGCGGTGAATCAGCCGTTGAGCACTTTCTTGAAGCCCTACCCGTTCGGGTCGCCCGCTGACTCCTTCGGGTACATGGGCAACGCCAACTATCACGGGCTGCAAATGATGCTCAACATGCGTACCTGGCACGGTTTGACCTTGAACGCCAACTATGCGTTCTCGCGCGCCATTGACGACGCCGGAAGCTTCCGCACCGGCTACGCCATTCCGGCCGGCACCATTGCCGGCAACCCCTCAGCGTCCTATCCTGCGGATCGGATCGAGCGGACGGTGTCCACTTCCAATCAGCCGCAGCATTTTGTCCTGACCACCGTCTATGCCCTGCCATTTGGCAAGGAGATTCTCGGTGAGCAGCCGATGGAGCGTATGATCCTTGGTGGTTTCAAGCTCTCCGGGATTTACCAAGCCTACTCGGGCTCGCCGCTCGCCATTGACGCAACGACTTGCCAGACGAATCCCGCGAGTATCGCGGATGCCAGTTCGCAAAAAGGGTGTGCGCCCACGCTCAACCCAAACTTCACTGGATCGGCACGCCAGAATGGAAAATGGGGCAAGGGAGTCAACTGGTCGACCTACAACCTGCCGCCGGTAGCTGGGGTCCCTGTTTCCACGAGTACCTTCATCGTTCCCAGCACCGGTGGCGCGATCAATGGCGCTTCCGGCACTACTCCCGCGCCCGGCCCTATTGCGGGCCCGTTCATCTCCCCGCTAGCAAATATCCCTGGCGTAACGGCCGGCTCAGCTCCCGGCAACCAGGTGACGCTGCTCAATGTGCCGGGCGGGCCTGCGCCGCAGTGGACCTTTGGCAATGCTCCGCGTACCGCGCCGTACAACCTCTACGGCCCGGGCAACTACCAGTTGGACCTCGCTCTGGTTCGCAGCTTTCCGCTGCACATCACGGAGGCGTCCAAGCTGAACTTCCGCGCCGAGTGGTACAACGTCACCAACCACACCTTGTTCGGTGTTGCCAGCACGGCGGTGGGCAACGCCAGCTTTGGACAGGTCACCCAAAGTTCGGTCGCCAACCGCAAGGCCGCCCAGTTCTCGGCGCGCATCGAGTTCTAGCCTTTGGCCCGTTGTTCTTATAGAAAGGGCTGCCGGAGACGGCGGCCCTTTCTGCGCAAGCAGTTACATTGAAATGGCGCCGATTCGCGGCGCGCCATGAATTGCCATGGCAGCGGAATTGAAAACACCTGGAGTCTGAATGACGGGTGATCTTGACGCCATGGTGCGAATGCTATCTGCGACTAGGCCGCAAGCCGGAAACCGGTTCGCTCGATTCTCGCCCAAATTACGTACGCGGAACTTCAAATGCCAAGCTTGTGTCGCCGGTCAACTGAATAGGAGACTCATGCGTTCATCGTCTGTCTTCTCGCTTTCCGCCTTGCCGCTGTTGTGTTTTGCCGCGGCTGTCTCCGCTCAGGACAGCCGGACCGTAATCGAGCCGCACATCCCGCCTGCCTGTGTCATCCTGAATGCCTCGCTTGCCGCCAATCATGGCGGGATTGCCGCGCGGGATGAACAAACTCTGGATACCGCGCGCATTCAGAACGCGATCGATAACTGCGCCGCGGGCAAGGCTGTTGTGCTGCGCGCCCACGGAAAGAAGAATGTGTTTCTGATCGGTCCCATCGAACTGCGCAGCGGCGTGACCCTGGCGGTGGACGCAAACACCGCGCTGGTTGCGTCGCGCGATCCGCGCCTCTACGATCTTGCTCCCGGCAGTTGCGGCATTGTGAGCGAACGAGGCCATGGATGCAAACCGCTTATTTTGGGCGATGGGGCAAAGGGCGGCGGCATCATGGGCGAGGGCTCCATCGATGGCCGCGGCGGCGCAAAGTTGCTGGGTCAGGATGTCTCATGGTGGGATCTGGCGCATCAGGCTAAGATTCTCGACAAACAGCAAAGCGTCCCGGTGATGATCGTCTTGCGTCACGCGGATAACTTCACGATGTACAAGATTACGCTGCGCAACTCGCCCAACTTCCATGTCGGGGTCAATGAAACCGATGGTTTCACCGCATGGAGCGTTAAGATCATGACGCCCAAGACCGCTCGTAACACGGACGGTATCGATCCGGGATCTTCGCGTAATGTGACCATCGCGCATTGTTTCATTCATACCGGCGACGACGATGTCGCGGTTAAGTCCGGCAAGGCGGGGCCGTCCTCGAATATATCCATCCTGCATAACCACTTCTATACCGGCCATGGCATGTCGATCGGCAGTGGAACCAGCGGTGGCGTGGATCACATGCTGGTCGAGGATCTGACCATCGACGGAGCGGACAACGGCATTCGCATCAAGTCCGACCGCAGCCGCGGCGGACTGGTGCACGATCTGCTCTACCGCGACGTTTGCATTCGCAATACGAAAAACCCGCTCGTCTTTACGCCGCTCTACACCACCTTTGCCGGAGATCGACTTCCTGTCTATCGCGATATCACGCTCGAAAACGTTCATGTGCTCACTCCCGGTTCCGACACATTCCTGGGATTGGACGCGCAGCACAAACTCGGCCTCAAGCTCGACAATGTATTTGCCGACGATCAGGCGCATTCCCGTATGTTGGTCAAGGATGCGGAGATTGTTATCGGCGGAAAGCGTGGCAATCTGGAGCCGACAGGAGACGATACCACGGTGCAGCAAACCCCCGGTTCCATGCCCGGAGTACCTCTGGCTTGCGATGCGCGATTTGTTCCATTTCCTATCAT
>JBEKPA010000010.1:0-28704 GCA_049521195.1 Occallatibacter sp. | reverse complement strand
TGCGCGAAAACCACATCGAGGCCCGCGTCGAGTGGCGCATCAAGCGCATCTACTCCATCTTTCAGAAGCTGGAGCGAACCAAGGTCTCCTTCGACCAGGTCTACGACCTGCTGGCCATCCGCGTCATCACCCAGGACGTGGCCTCCTGCTACGCCGTCTTTGGTCTCATTCACACCTTGTGGAGGCCGGTGCCGGGGCGCATCAAGGACTTCATCGCCATCCCTCGCGCCAACCGCTACCAGTCGCTGCACACCACGGTGATGGGCGCCGCCGGCCACCAGTTCGAGGTGCAGATACGCACCGAAGAGATGCACCGCATCGCCGAGGAAGGGATCGCCGCCCACTGGAAGTACAAGGCCGGCGGAGCCGCCGTGAACGCCCGCGACGAGGAGCGGCTGAACTGGATTCGCCAACTGGTCGAGTGGCAGAAGGAGATGACCGATCCCAACGAGTTCCTCTCCAGCCTGAAGATGGACCTCTATCCCGACGAGGCCTATACCTTCACGCCCAAGGGCAAGGTGGTGGTGGTTCCGGCCGATGGCACCCCCGTCGATTTCGCTTACATCATCCACACCGAGGTGGGGCACACCTGCGTGGGCGCCAAGGTGAACGGCCGCATGGTCCCGCTGCGCACCAAGCTGCGCACCGGCGACATCGTCGAGATCGTCACCCAGAAAGATCACAAGCCAAGCCGCGACTGGCTGACCTTTGTCAAGAGTCCGCGCGCCCGCAACAAGATCAAGCACTGGCTGAATGAAGACCAGCGCCGCCGCGCGGTCGAGATCGGGCGCAAGCTGCTGGAGCGCGAGGCCAGAAGGTTCAAGGTCCCGCTCAGCCAGATCGCCGACCAGGACCTGGGCCGCATCGCCAACGAGTATGGCGTGGCCACCGCCGCCGATCTGCTGGCCACGCTGGGCCAGGGCAAGCACTCCGCCCACCAGGTGTTGGGCAAGCTGGTCCCAGGGTTTGCCACCCACGGCGGACCGGAGCCGGCCGTCGAGCCCAAGCCGGGCGCCGGCGGCGAAGCGGCCATGTCCGATGCGGTGCGCAAGCTGCACCTCACGGGATCGGACTCGCTCCAGGTCGAGGGCCAGAACGATCTGCTCGTCTATCGGGCTCGCTGCTGCAACCCCATTCGCGGCGAAGAGATCATCGGCTATGTCACCCGCGGCAAGGGCGTGGCCGTTCATGCCCGTAGTTGCCCCAACGTGCAGAACCTGCTCTACGAGAGCGACCGCCGCATCGCCGTCGAGTGGTCGCGCGTCGGCGACCAGTCGCCCGGCGCCGCGCAGCGCTACCCGGTCAAAATCACCGTCTCCTGCGACGACCGCGCCGGCATGTTGAAAGAGCTGACCGCCGTCATCTCCGACGAAAACACCAATATCCGCGCCGTCGATATCCGCAGGGACGACAACGGCGAAGCCATCATCGACTTTGTCGTCGAAGCCGAGGACCTGCACCACCTGAACCGCATGGTCCTGGGCCTGCGCCGCGTGGGCGGCGTCCGCGCTGTCCACAGGACGCAGAAGCTGTAAGAATTCGCCTTCCTCGATCTTCCCCCAAAAGAATTGAACCAATAGAGATTTGTCATTCTGAGCAGCCCAACTCGCCCCGGCGAGTTATTTCCAGAGTTGAACAGGCCGGCAGCCTCAAAAATGCACCGTGCCCCATCCTTTCGCCTTTTCTTTGGCGAAAGGGTGGGAAACCTCCAACTCCAATTCACCCCGTTCATCAGGAGCGAGGGTAGCGAGTCGAGAGTTCTGCGCCTCGGGATTCACCCAGGGCGCTCCGGAGCCAGCCCGCCGCGGCGGGTCGGACCTGGGAACAATAGCTTTGCCCCCATCCCAGTTGCCTATTTCGCGACTGGTCTAAACCGCACAGACTATCGGCGGGCGCGATGCGACGCTTTATCCAGGCGCGAATCGCCGCGCACTCCGGTGCGGCAAACAACCCATTCCCGCTGGCGCACTGCTCGGATGGAAGCGATCGGTAGCCGGACGGCTGCCGCGAGGGGGAGATAATATGTCGTTCGGTATTTATGCCGCCGGATTCGCAATTCTGATAGCCGGGCTGGCTTACGCGGCGCATCTGGTGCGTCTGCCCATGCATTGGATTATCGCCGGCGCCGTTGTGCTAACAGGCATAGGGATCCTGTCGGCTGTCAAGGCCACACGCCAGAGAGATTCCGCCGATTGATAGGATTTGACCCCCTCTTGCCTCGGCAGGCACACGAGGCCTTTGTCGCCGCGCCCCTCCTGAGGAACGAGGCCGGGTCTCGAGTTTGTCCTGTGAGTCAAAAGCCTGAACCGCTTGCTTCTCCAACGCATCGCAGCGTCCGCGCCGTCCACCGCACGCAGGAGTTGTAAGCAGTGGGCCGAAAGCGAATCCGTGCAGCCCGCTATCCGCGCACAAACAGCGTCAGGCGCGAAGCGCGCTTCCTGCAAGCCGGCATTCCATTCCTGTTCTGCCCCTCGGCGAGCGCATTGGCGATGATGCGCCAATCGATGAGCAATGGAATGCGCTCTCGGCAGTAAACGCCAGCGTATCCATCCGCATCAATCAAGGAACGAAATTCTGACGCAGGGCTGCCGCGGACAACATTTTCAGCTAAACTCAGAGCCAGGCGCTCCCACTTTCCCGGAGTGAGCCACGGGGCAACTCAAGCCCGATTTCAAAACCACTGTGGCGATACGAGGCCGTCTCCATGAAAGACCAGGAAGACGCAGCGGAGCGACTTTTCGGTGAGGCGCTCGACCTGCGCCCGGAGGAGCGCGGAGCCTTTCTCGATCGCGAATGCGACGGGCACCCTGCTCTTCGCGGCATGGTGGAGGCTCTGCTCAAGGAAGACGATCGCCTCGAGGGCTTCCTGGCAGAGTCGCCCCTGATCCCGCCGGAAAGATACCCTCGGAAGGCGCGCTTCGAACGAGGCGCGCGCTTGGGCCGGTATATGATCGTGGGGCCGCTGGGGCATGGCGGAATGGGCGAGGTGTACCGGGCGGCGGACGCGGACCTGGGACGCGATGTGGCGATCAAGGTCGTGCAGCCGGAACGGGGCGGCGATGCACAGTTGCTGGCGCGTTTTCAGCGCGAGGCGCGCGCTCTGGCGGCGCTGAACCATCCGAACATCTGCACAATTTATGAGATTGGCGAGCAGGACGGGGACGTCTTCATCGCCATGGAATTGCTGGAAGGCAGGAGCCTGCGTCAGCGGATTGGAGGTAAGCCGCTGGAGCTCGAAACAGCGCTGGCGCTGTCCATCCAGATCGCCGACGCTCTCGATGCCGCGCACGGCAAGGGCATTGTGCATCGCGACATCAAGCCGGCCAACCTTTTTGTCACCACCCGCGACCAGGTAAAGGTTCTGGACTTCGGCATCGCCAAAGTGGTCGAGACTCCCGGCGCCAGCTCTGCCGCCAAACCGATCTCCAGCGGCGAGCGCCTCACCAGTCCAGGGTTGGCGATGGGGACCGTCTCGTATATGTCGCCCGAGCAGGTCCGCGGCAAACCTGTCGATGCGCGCACCGACCTGTTCTCGTTTGGCGTCGTGCTGTACGAGATGGTCACGGGCGTGTTGCCGTTCCGCGGCGAAACTCAGGGGCTGATCTTCGACGCCATTTTGAATCGGAAGCCGGTGTCGCCGCTCCAACTGAATCCCGATCTGCCCCCAGTTCTGGAAGAGATCATCCTCAAGTCCCTGGAGAAGGACCGCGACCTCCGCTATCAGCACGCGTCGGAAATGAGGGCGGATCTGAAGCGCCTGCAGCGCGACACCGAGTTAAAACCCTCCGCCGTCCATGGCGCCACTCCCTCCAGCGCCGGCCGCATCGCCGTCCCTGTCGCGGCTGCTTCGCCCGCTCCAGTCGCTCGCAGAATCCCGCTTTGGCTCTGGCCCGTCGCCGCTGCCGTCGCCCTCGCGGTCGCGTTTCTTCTGCGTCCCGCGCTTCCTTCTCCACAGGTGACAGGGACCAGGCAGTTGACCGACGACCATATTCCGAAGATCTGGGCAGGGCTCCCCGAGTTTCAGCAGCCCATATACACCGACGGATCGCGTATCTATTTCCAGGGAATCCTTCTTGCGGCGGGGCCGTTCGAGGAAGTTTCGACTGAAGGCGGCAAGACGGTTCCCCTCAGCGTTCCCGCGGGACGTTACAATCTTGAGGGTATTTCGCCGAACGGGCTCAATCTTCTGGCAACTACCCCAACTCTCGCTAACACGGGACCGCTATGGTCGCTGTCGCTGCCTGGCCTCGAGCCGCGCCGGATTGGCGACCTCACTGGGGGATATCACGCGTACGCATGGTCGCCGGACGGGAGCTTGCTCTACAGCGGCTCCGGGCCGGACATCGTTGTGACCGACGCTGATGGAGGCCATCGCCGCAAGCTTTTCACGGTTCCGGGCAGCACTTCCTTCTGGCTTAGCGTCTCGCCCGATGGCCGCCTGCTGCGCCTGACGGTGTGGGATCAGGCGCGTCGCCAGAATTCGCTATGGGAAGCGCACACCGATGGCAGTCACCTGCGGCGCATGCTGAGCGGCTGGAACGACGGAGCGAACGTGTGCTGCGGCAGCTGGACTCCCGACGGAAGGTATTTCGTTTTCCAGGCCACCAGCCAAGGAATTTCCAGCCTGTGGGCCATGCGGGAGACCGGCGACCTGTGGCACAAGGTCAGCCATGAGCCCATCCAGCTCACGCAGGGCGCGATGAGCGCCGAGTCCCCGCTGCCGAGCAAGGATGGAAAGAAGATCTTCTTTATCGGCGTGCTGCTCCGCGGCGAAGTGATGCGCTACGATCCCGAGACTCATACCCTCGCGCCTTTTCTGCCGGGCTTTTCGGCCGAGGGCCTCAACTTCTCGAAAGACGGGCGGCGTATGGTGTGGGCGTCGTATCCGGAAGGAATTCTGTGGCAGAGCAAGACGGATGGCAGCGACAGAATTCAGTTGACCTTTGCGCGCATGGAGACGGGCCTTCCCTTTTGGTCGCCGGATGGCTCCCAGATTGCGTTTACAGCCCGCTACCCCGGCAAGCAATGGCAGATCTCCCTGATTCCATCCGGAGGAGGCGAAATCCAGCAACTCGCCTCAGGCAATCACGCCAGCACCGATCCCTCCTGGTCGCCGGACGGTAAGCTTCTTGCCTATGCGGGCGTTTATGGCGAGACCAGGGACCTGCATCTCCCAATTCACATCCTTGACCTGAAGACGCGCCAGGTGGCGACCGTGCCGCAGTCGGAGGGACTCTTCTCGCCGCGCTGGTCGCCCGACGGCCGTTATCTGCTGGCGGTGCCCACTGACGCCAGCAAGCTCATGTTGTACGATTTTGCCCGTCACACTTGGCAGCAGCTCAACCAGGAGAAGCTCCAACTTGCGGAGTACCCCACCTGGTCGCCCGACAGCAAATGCGTTTACTTCGCTGACACCGGCATCCCCCAAAACCCCGAATACCGCATCTGCGTAGCCGATCGCAGGCTGGAGCACGTCGCCGATTTGGCCCAGGCCGGCACTCTAGCCTTCGGAGACCTTGGCCGGTGGTCAGGCGTGGCGCCAGATGGGTCGATTCTGGCGACGCGCGACACCAGCGCCCAGGAAATCTACGCGCTGAATGTGGAGTTTCCTTAGCGATTGTCTGGAGCGGCGATTCCGCAATCAACGAAAAAGCGGGAGCGCGCCCGGTAAGGCGGCTCCCGCTATGCATCGGGTCGTCCTTAACGCCAGTTCAAGGTTAGCGGCCCGAAGCGGCGTCGTTCAGCATCGCCAGCCGGACAGTGCCGGAATCCGTGGGGTTCAAGGCGAGTTCACGGGCCAGGTTGCGCTCCTTTGCTGACTTGCCGAGGTCGATGGTCACTCCGCCGTTGGCGTGGTAAGCGGCCAGGAAGTAGTTGTTTCCGTACTTCCTGAAGGCGACATAGGGTGCCGCATCCGTCGAGTCCTGATCGAATCTCGACAGAGGAATGGCCATGTCGGTGTGCTTATAGTCGGTCACGGTTAGAACGCCGCTATCGGAAAAGCTGATCGTGTAGATCCCGGCCGCGAAGTGTTCTGACCCGCAGTCGAACGCGAACGGCACATTGACGCGAGAAGCATGGGTTTGGGCGTGCGCCTGGGTCAGCGACGCGATGGCAACGAAGGTGGCTAGGGCGAAAGTGCAGAGACTCGATTTCATGACGTTTCCTCCTGGGAAGCGATGTTGATCACCGCATTCACTTAGGAGTGCGTCATGGCCGGAAAAAAGGGGCAACACCCGGCATAATTATTTTTCGCACTCGCCCGAATCTTCCCCGGCATCCCCGGCCGGAGGCGGCCCACCGGGGCGAAGCTCCCGATAGAGAAACATGCGCGCCAGGGACCAGTCCCGCTTCACTGATCGCGGCGCAACTCCCAGCATCGCCGCGATCTGCTCCACCCCCAGCCCGCCGAAGTAGCGCAATTCCACCACCTGCGCCTGTCGCGGGCTCTTTTCCTTGAGCCGCGCCAGCGCCCTATCCAGCAGCAGCACTTCGTCCAGACGCTCCGGCGAGATGGCAAAGTTCGAGTCCATCTCCACCCGCCGCAGGCCGCCCGCGCGCCGCTCGGCGTTGTGCTGGCGCGCGTAATCCACCAGCACCCGGCGCATCACATGCGCGGCCAGGCCGATGAAGTGACCGCGATCCTTCCAATCAATCTCTTCGCCCACCAGGCGGAGGTAGGCCTCATGAATCAGCGCGGTCGCCTGCAGAGTATGATCCGGCCGCTCTCGGTGCATATACGCCTCGGCGATGCGGTGCAGTTCCTTGTACACGAGAGGCAGCAGTTGCTCGCCGGCCGCGGCATCCCCGGCATTCATCGCTTTGAGCAGCCGCGTGACCTCACCAGGAGTGGCGGAATCCATGACATCGACCTCGTCCGCATTGTACTGCGTAAACCGACGCTGGTCGCCGGCTGCGAACTTCCAGAAACGCAACTTCCAGAAGAGGCGCAAGATGGCCATATCCCGCATCCAGACGCAATCAATTCTCAGAAGTCGGTTCTTCGCCGAGGGATGCGCGATGGATTGGATGTCAACCGTTGCCAACAGCCCGAAGCGCTCATTCCGATCGGCTTTACGGCCAAAGAACTGATCAGTATGGAAAGACGCCCTTCCATCCCGAAACAAGCATCATTCCGAACTCGCCGCCAATCCTCACGGGATTCTGGCGGATTTGAAACTCCGCCTGCCAGCCCGCGCCCTTCGCAAAGAGGAGGCTTCCGGGCGGCTCGCCGCGCCGGCGCCGGGTCTTACGCCAGCTCCAGCGCCGCCGTCCCCTTGCGCGGGGGAAGATAGCTGGTTGCGCGCCAGGCAATGGCCAGCTTCTCCATGCTCAGCAGCTTTTGAATCTGGCCGCGGGCGTGGTCGGCCCACGGGCCCCGGTTGTCCAGCCTCAGGTAGGACTGCCAGTGGCGCAGGGCTTGGCGGCACTGTCCCCGGCGCTCATGGGCCAGGGCCAGGTTGTAATGGGCGTCGGCGTAGCGCGGTGCAAGCGCAATCGCCTGGCGGTAGGCGGCGATGGACTCATCCGGCCGCTCGAGCTCGTCGAGCACGTTGCCGAGATCGAAGAACGCCAGCACGTACTCGGGGTCGGCTTCGGTGGCACGGCGATAGAGCTGCTCGGCAAGGCCGAATTCGCGCAGGTGGAACTGGATGGTTCCCAGGTTGATATAGGCCGCCGCGTACTCCGGATCGAGTTGCAGAATCTCCTCGTAGAGGGCAATGGCGCGCGGCTTTTCGCCCGCTTCCTCGGCCTGCACCGCAGCCAGAAAGCGGTCTTGCATGCCGCACGGATCGGCGGTGCCAAAACGGCGCAGCGGATACGGCTCCGAGCCTGCCGGCAGGCGGCCCATCCGGTCGATTTGGTCAAGGCGCTCGAAGTCGAAGAGCAACTGCCGCCGGATGGGATCCACCATGGCCCCGCAGTGGCGAAAGGCCAGCCGCGTCCCGGTGCGCACCAGGCAGGCCTCAAGCAGCGGATTGGCCATGCCGGCCACGGCCTTCATGGCCATGATCGAGTGCCGTATGGAGGCCGCCGGGACAGCCTCCTCGCGTAGCACGCGCAGAGTCCTCAACTGCCCGAGATCCTGAAACGTGTAACTCTGCCGGTGCGCAATCAGCCCCGCCCGCTCCCACCCCTGCAACTGGCGGCAACCGATCTGCAAGATGCGCAGCACGTCCTGACGGCTATAACTGGTCACTCTTGCGTGCTCCCACAGGCGGTGCAACTCGGCCTCGGGCTTGAACTCGTGTTCCGCGCTCGATTCCTCAACGCGAATCCCCGGCTAAGATCCAGCCCCCAGCTCCTGGAACAGTTACAGTGGAACCGCTCTTGCTGCGATTATGCCAAGAGTAAGTGTGGATAAGCGGACCGAAACTGCCGCCGCAACAGAAAAAGGTGGATAAGGGGTGGCGGATCTGGTTCACGGCCGCGGGCAGCAGCGCCATGCGGCTTGTGGAAAACGGAGGAGATATGCATCAAAGCCGGCATAACCCGCTCAAAACCCGAAGGTTTCCTGCCGCTGGCTTTAACCCACAATCCCGCTGTGCCGTCATTCTTGACCCCTGCTCTCGACGGCATCGGAGCCGGATATGCGGTATTCCCAAGCCGCGGCATTCCACCGTAATCGACAGGATACATCGACCCCGGCGCCGCGTCGGGAACCGGCAGCCGGGCATTCGATTCCTCCTGGAAGGTATCAGCTTGCGGAAGCCGGCTTCGAGCCGCCGGATCGAATGGGCAGCCTGCTGAGAACTCACCGCCAAGGCGGTTCCAGGAGCGGCGCGCCTCCAAGCCGATCGCCTCAAGCCGCTGGGTTGAAGCCGGCCGTGGCAGCGGCAAGAAAGGCTCTGGACGGATTTCGCGCGGCATAGTATTCTTGAAATCGTCGTAGCCGTTCAGGGCCGCTCGCTGGGGCGAGGGGCCGGGGACGATTCGCTTCCCGCGCAAAAAAGAGGAAAAGATTTTCCACTTCGTGCGCAAGACATTGCTCAATGCCGCGCCAGCCGACCCTTAAACATGGTGAAAATGGGGCAAATGAACAAGATTGGAATGGCATCCGGATTGCATGAGAACAAGTAGGCTGCAAACTCGTCCACTTCACGTCGCAAGGAGGGCAACACAGTGAAACTGCAACATCCGCTCAGGATTTTTGTCTTGGTGGCCGTCTTCGGCGCTCTTGCGCTCGCCGCCTCTGGCCCCGCCCACGCAACTACGATCTGGACCAATTGGAACACGGCCACAGCCGGGAACCCCGGCAGCGCCAGCGGCACCCTGGGCGGCATGACCGTCACGTATAACGGCCAGCTTGGGAACTGGGACTTCAGCAACAACCCCAGCCTCGGTTGGGTTGGGGGCCTCGGAAGCGGTCTTTGGAATGCCTTCGGCACCTCCCCCAGCACCTACGTCGGAGGCGTCGTCACAGACGCGCCGACCTATAATGCCGTCGTCATGACCGGCCCAGAACCAACACTTGGCTTCCCAGCGGTCGTCAACGAGACCATCACATTCTCCTCCCCCGTCACAGACCCCGTCATGGCCATCTGGAGCCTCGGCGCGCCGACCGTCCCCGCCGTGTTCATCTTCACCGGGCTTAGCAACCCCCTCATACTCGAATCCGGCGGCACAGATGAGTTCGGCGGCGGGTCCATCGAAGCTTGCACGGACCCAACATTAACGGTCTGCAGCGCCACACAGTACAGTACCGGCACAGTCGCTTACGGTGAAGAAGGCAGCGGAACCATCGAGCTTCCCGGCACCTATTCCAGCATCTCCTTCACCACGCCAGACAGTGAGTTTTATTACGGTTTCACCGTTGGCGAACAAACTCCCGAGCCCGAAACGCTCTCGCTCCTCGGCCTCGGCCTGCTCGCTTTGCCCCTCCTTCGCGCTTCACTCGCTCGCCGCCGCCGCGCGTAACGCGGTAAGCGATCGACAAGAAGTTCGAGTTGCAGCTTGATGGCCGGTTTTCCAGCTCTCGATTTTGAGGCTTGGAGGACCGGCCATTCGTATTCCGCCCTCCTTTCGCGCTAAAATAGACGCAGTATGACGCTCCACCAGCCCATCCCGGCCCTCCTCTAGCGGCGCCCGCCGCTCATGCTCGATCCCCGCCCGTTTTCCTTCCCGGCTTTCCACCCCAAGATTCCGCCCCGCACAGGAGTTTCCCATGATCGACCGATTGCAACAGATGGAGCAGCGCTACGACGAGCTCTCCACTCAACTCTCCTTGCCCGAGGCGGCCGCCGACCGCGAGAAGTATCAGAAGGCCGGCCGCGCCCTCAGCGAACTCGAAGCTCCGGTGATGAAGTTCCGCGAGCTGAGGCAGGTTCGCCAGGCGCTGGCCGAATCCCGCGTCCTGCTCGCCGAGGCCGACCCCGGGATGCGCGCCATGGCCGAGGACGAGATCGCCGCTCTGGCTCCCCGCGAGACGGTTCTGGAAGAAGAGATCAAGGCGCTGCTGCTGCCCAAGGATCCCAACGACGAGAAGAACGTCATCCTCGAAATCCGCGCCGGCACCGGCGGCGACGAAGCCTCGCTCTTTGCCGCCGAGATCTTCCGCATGTACCAGCGCTTCGCCGAGCAGCACCGCTGGAAGATCGAGCTGCTCTCGCTCTCCGAATCCGGCGTCGGCGGCTACAAGGAAGTGATTGCCATCATCGAGGGCGAGCGCGTCTACTCGCAGATGAAATACGAGAGCGGCGTGCATCGCGTGCAGCGCGTTCCCGTCACTGAAACCCAGGGCCGCGTCCACACCTCCGCCGTCACCGTCGCGGTGCTGCCCGAGGCCGAGGAAGTGGACGTGAAGATCGAGGCCAAGGACATCCGCATCGACACCTTCTGCTCCTCCGGCCCCGGCGGCCAGTCGGTCAACACCACTTACTCCGCCGTCCGCATCACCCACATCCCCACCAACACGGTGGTCAGTTGCCAGGACGAGAAATCGCAGATCAAGAACCGCGAGAAAGGCATGCGCGTTCTGCGCTCGCGCCTCTACGAAATGGAGATGGAGCGCCAGAATGCCGAGCTGGCCAGGGAGCGCAAGCAGCAGGTGGGCACCGGCGACCGCAGCGAGAAGATCCGCACTTACAACTTCCCGCAAAACCGCCTCACCGACCACCGCATCGGCCTCACCCTCCACCAGCTCGACCTGGTGATGGAAGGCCGTTTGCAGCCCATTGTCGATGCCCTCATCACCCACTACCAGGCCGAGCAGTTGAAAGCCGACGGCAGTCAGGCCGCCTGACCTTGGCCGCGCTTCGCAACCTCGTTTCTGAAGGCGCGATGCGCCTGTCCTCAGCGTCGCATCCCGGCCGCGCCCGCCCGGATGCCGAAGCCTTGCTCCTCCACGTTCTCGGCAAGAGCAAGGCCTGGCTGCTGGCCCATTCCGAGGAGCAACTCCCCGATGCCGAAGCTAGCCGCTATAACGAGCTTCTCGAACGCCGCTACCGGGGCGAACCGATTCAATACATCACCGGCGAAGCCGAGTTCTACGGCCTGCCCTTTCGCGTCACGCCCGATGTGCTGATTCCCCGCCCCGAGACCGAGCATCTGGTCGAGAAAGCCCTCGAACTGGCCGACCGCTTTCCAGCGCCGCGCATTATGGATGTGGGCACGGGCTCCGGCTGCATCTCCGTCACCCTTGCCCACCATCTGCCCCACGCGCAAATCACCGCCATCGACCTCTCCGGTCCCGCCCTGGCAATCGCAGAGGAAAACGCAAAGCGCAATGGAGTTGCTATCCGCTTTCTCCGAGGCGACCTGCTCACCCCCGTCGCCGGCGAACAATTTGAGATCGTCGTCTCCAACCCACCCTACGTTCCCTTGACCGACCGCGCCACGCTTGCCGTCGAGGTCCGCGACCACGAACCCGCCCTCGCCCTCTATGCTGGCGCCGACGGCCTCGAGATCTGCCGCCGCCTCATCCCATCCACCTTCGCCGCGCTCATCCCCGGCGGCTTTCTGCTGCTCGAAATCGGCCACGGCCAATCGCAGGCCATCGCCACGCTGCTCGCTGCATCCGGCTTCCGCCGGATCGAGTTCCTCCCCGACCTCCAATCCATCCCCCGAGTTGCTTGCGCCCGGCGGCCGTAACCCGCGATCCCTTCACCGTCTTGTTGTAGAATTCACTTCGAAAGGATTCCCCTCATGCCCTCGTCCAAAGGCTACGGTACGCCCAGCGCCCAATCCCCGCTTGCCCCGTTCAACTTCACCCGCCGCGAGCCCGGCCCCAGCGAAATCGTCGTTGACATCCTCTACTGCGGCGTCTGCCACACTGACCTGCACATGACGCGCAACGAGTGGGGCAGCTCGATCTATCCTCTCGTTCCCGGCCACGAGATTGTGGGCCGCGTCACTGCGGCCGGCAGCGCTGTCACCAAGTTCAAGGCGGGAGGCATCGCGGCCATAGGCGTCATTGTCGATTCCTGCCGCCAGTGCGCCCCATGCCATCGCGGCGAAGAGAACTACTGCGATGATGGTCCCACGCTCACATACGCCGCCACCGACCGCGTTGACGGCTCCATCACCATGGGCGGCTACTCCTCGAATTACGTCGTCGACGAGCGCTTCGCCCACACAGTTCCAGCGAATCTCGACTTGGCCGCCGTCGCACCGCTCCTCTGCGCCGGCATCACCACCTACTCGCCGATGCGCCATTGGAAGGCTGGCCCCGGCAAAAAGGTCGGCATCGTCGGCCTCGGCGGCCTCGGCCACATGGCGCTCAAGTTCGCCCACTCCCTCGGCGCGCACACCGTCCAGTTCACTACCAACCTGCGCAAGCGCGAAGACGCCCTGCGGCTCGGCGCGGATGAAGTCGTCCTCTCAACCGATGCCCAAGCCATGAAGAATCACACCAATTCCTTTGACTTCATCCTCGACGCCGCCGCAGCCCCGCACTTGGTCGACCCCTACACCGCCCTCCTTAAGCAGGACGCGACAATGTGCCTCGTCGGTCTGCCTGACCAGCCTCCGGCCGTCAGCATATTCAACCTCATCTCACGCCGCATTTCGGTTGCCGGCTCCATGATCGGCGGCATGCCCGAAACGCAGCAGATGCTCGACTACTGCGGCCAGCACAACATCGTCTCTGAAGTCGAAGTCATCCCCATCCAGCAGATCAATGAAGCTTACCAACGGATGCTCAAGCAGGACGTGAAATACCGCTTCGTCATCGATATGAGTTCGCTCAAGTAACTCCGTCGTTCATCCGGACAATATGGTTGCCGGGTGCCCCACCTGGGCGCCCTCTGGGCAGCGCGGCTTTGTTTTTGCGGCTAGGGTGGGATGCGACCGCCCTCAATCGCAACGCGCGAAGTGGCGCAGTCAAATCCTAGCGGTTCTTTCCCTGGCCACCGAGCAAATCCCCCAGTCGATCCAGCCGCCGTTCCCAAACCGAGCGGCGATCGCGGATCCAGTGCTCCATCGCGTCGAGCCCGGTGGGTTCGATGCGGCAGGTGCGCACCCGGCCCAGTTTCTCGGTCTGCACCAAGCCGCACTCCTCCAGCACCTGAATATGTTGAACCACTGCGGCCAGGGTCATCTCGAAGGGCTCAGCCATGCGTGATACCGACATTGGGCCTTGGCTCAACTTCTCCATCATGGCCCGGCGCGTGGGATCGCCGAGAGCGCGGAAGATACGGTCGATATTGGGTTTCCTTCTTTTCATGGTCCCGCGCCTTCCCACGCCGCCCCGCGATTAGCTCTCAAGCACCCTCGCCAACTTGTCGAGCAACCCGCGCCATCCCGCTTCCCGCATCGCGGGGCCATCGGAGCCTTCGAGAAATGCGCTCTGAAATGTGAGGATCAGGTCGGTGCCCTTCTCGGACGGCAGAAGCTCAACCGTGCCCAGAGAGACCGAGATACACTTGTCTGCCACGGCCATGGTAGAGGTGAAGATAATGCGGCGGTTCGGGACGATATCCCGATACATATTCTCGCTTTTGAGCGAGAGACCCATCAGCGGATGGCCTTCTTTGAAGCCGAGAACGTAGTGCTCCCTGCCTCCAACGCGGAAGTCCTGCTCATAGCCTTCTACCTGATTATGCTCGCCTTCGGCATACCAGCGGCGCTTCTGGGCGGAGTCGGCGAAGGCGGCAAACACGCGTTCCGGCTTGACGGGATAGCTGCGCTCGACGACAAACGTGTTGTGGATTACGGGTTGATGGTCCATCATCTTCTCCTCCAAGGGGAATTGGTTAAGTACATACTTAAGTATTCATCGACTCGGTTTATTTGTCAAGTGGAAACTTAAGTATTTTTTTAATCACTGCGTCCGCCGGCCGGTCTTGTTCAGCTCGCTATAAAAACCAGATCCACGCCTCGCACCTGCTTGGTGATATAGGCAATCTGTCCATGGTGCATCCCGAAATCTTCCACTACTTGGTAGGCGGCATCCTGTCTGCAATTCACGAAAGCACCGTGAGCGGATAGCGCGTCTTCTCCTAGAATCCAGCCGGACGCTCAGCCGCAACACCAAACGCATTCTCCAATGCCATGCCCGCTTCTGCAAGCGTGCCTTCGTCAAACAACCGGCCAATCAAGGTGACGCCGTGGGGCACGCGGCGCGGCGGAGAGAATTTCGGCAGCGGATGCCGCGGGTCGGGAGCCCAGTCGCTCCGCGCCTCCGACACCTCGACAAAACCTGCGCGCAGCGTCAGGGAGGGATGTCCGGTGAAATTCGTAATCACCAGCATCTCGTCGCGCAACGACGGCACTAGCAGCAAATCCACCTCAGAGAAGACCAGCGCCATCCGCTCCGCCACCTTGCGGCGAAACCGGTCAGCCTGCACCAGATCCACCGCCGACAAGAACCTCGACTGGCGAAAGACATTCGGCCAGGCGTCGGGAACCTGCGCCTTCAACTCGTCCACCTTGTGGCTCAGAGTCAACTCTTCAAACGCGGCCGCGGCCTCGGCAAACAAGATGAGCTCCAGCGAGTCATAGGGCCAGTCGGGAATCGAAACGGCAACCGGCTTCATGCCCAGTCTCTTCACCGTTTCCAGCGCGGCGCGGTCCACGTCCGTAGCCGGCGCTTCGTTCATCCAGGCGGGAAAGTAGCCAATGCGCAGGCCGGCAACATCCGCGCCGGCATTGAAGTTCAGAGTGCTCGGCACACTCGCCGCGTCTCCCGCGTCCGGTCCTGAGATCGCCTGAAGCACCAGCATCGTATCTTCAACACTGCGCGTCATGGGGCCAAGCTTGTCCAGCGACCAGCACAGTGTCATGGCTCCTGTTCGCGCCACGCGGCCATAGGTCGGGCGCAGGCCTGTCACGCCGCAGCGCATGGAGGGACTCACGATGCTGCCGTCAGTCTCGCTGCCGATGGCAAAGCCCACCAGGCCCGCGGCGGTGGCCGCGCCCGGACCGGCGCTGGAGCCGGACGAGCCCTCCTCAAGCAGCCACGGGTTCATCGTCTGCCCGCCAAACCAGACATCGTTCAGCGCCAGGGCGCCCAGGCTCAGCTTGGCCACGAGGACGGCTCCCGCGGCATTCAGCCGCTTTACCACCGCGCTATCCACCGCGGGGATGCGATTCCGGAACGGCTCAGCGCCATAGGTGGTGGGTATGCCCGCGGTATCGAGCAGGTCCTTCGCGCCCCATGGAATCCCGTGCAATGGCCCGCGATACCTGCCGGCCGCAATCTCAGCGTCCGCCTTGCGAGCCTGCGCCAGCGCATGATCGCGAGTCAGCGTGATGACGCAATGCAGCTTTGCGTCGAAGCGGGCTAACCGTTGAAGGTAGATCTCTGTCAGCCGCTCGGACGCGAGCTGGCGGCTCTCAATCCAGCGTGAAAGCTGCACCACCGAAGCAAAGGCCAGGTCTTCATCGCTGCCGGGCACGGGCGCTGCCTTGCCGGCGCCGCGGATGAAGCTGCTGCCCGCCGCACTGCCGAGTTTGTCCGGGGGAACGCCGATTAACGACGGGTTCCATTGCGTGGCCGGCGCCAGTGTCGATTCGAGCGCAATCTTGCGCGGCCCGGTGCGGAACTCGTACAGCGGCGCTATCTGCATGCGCCAGTTGCTTGCCGCCATGGCTCGATCCGCGGCGGTCATCTCCACTTGGACCAGCTTCTCAGCCTCGTCAAAGGTAGCCGCCGACACTTCGGGACCAACCGGCGGCGAGGTGCCAAATGCGGAGGGAGCGCCGGGGGGCAACTCCGTGCTCTGTGCGGCTGCAACCTGCGCGCCCGGGGCCTGGACCGCCGCTCCCATCAGCCCCAAAGCGCCGTAGGTGAGAAACTCTCTTCGTGAACTTGGCATTCTCTCCCCTCTCGAGTTCCTGCAGTTCGAACAGGATTAAGGAGAATATACTCCCCGGCCTGAGTGCGGAATCTCATCCCCTGGACGATAAAGACCGCCCAATCTCTCAGCGATTCCCGAACGAGACCTCTGAACAACTCCACATCGCCACTGGACTTGAAAGGGCACGGCCGGGCACCGGGGAACCCTCTGGGCCGGGTGCCTCAGGTTCCGCGTTTGGGATCTGGGAATCCGCAACCGCTATCCCCCGGGCGTTATCCCCGTTGTATCGCAATGTGGGAATTCAGTCCATTCTCGTAGCGATTCTCGCTGCCGAATCGGCTTCAGAAATGCCAAAAACCGGCGGCAATGCGCCCAAACAGGATGAAAAATGGGAATGTGGGCCACTCGCCTTCTCATGCCCGCACAGCAGCACACAACCTGAAATAGGGAGAATTTTTCCAGCGGATGGCCTCAACTTTCCCCATGAATAGCGTCTATACTCACAGCGCGGTGACCGTGGAGGGCCCGGCCCTGATCTCCTGTGTCCCGCAGAGCTTCGAGCGCGAAGAGCCCCGGAAGCCTGCTCAGGGGAATTGAGCTGAACATATTGCCCTTCGTCACCGCGACGTGAATGCGCGGGTGAGCCAGCCTGAAGCGCTCCCGCCCGCCAAGAAGGAGCACTATGCGGAAGGCTTTGTCCATCCTTGCCATCTTCGTCACGGCCGCCGTCGCGGCCTGGTTGTGCGGTTGCAGCTCGGCGATGACCAGCTTGAACCAGGGGACGGGCGGCTCGAACCAGACTCAAACGCCCGCCAGCACGGTTCCCGTCTCCCTCACCATCACAGACGACCCGCCGGCCGGCGTCTCGGTCCTCTTCTTCCAGGTCAGCCTGACGGCTGCCTCGCTTCAGCCCGCTTCGCAACAGTCCACCGCGGGATCGCCGGTTTCGCTTCTCCCCAGTGGCAATCCCATCGAAATAGACGTCACCCAGCTCCAGGCGCTCTCCGCCTTTCTGAGCACCGTCAATGTGCCGGCGGGGAGTTATTCGAGCTTGAGCCTCACCTTTGCCAGCCCGCAACTGGTGATCTTCAATAACTCGGATCAGTCGATAGCCGGCACGTGCGCCGTGGGCAGCGTGTGCCAGCTTACCCCGGTCATCGACAACTCCGCCACTGTCAATCTCTCATCCAGTCCATTTCCCGTTACCGTGGCGCCCAACTCGCCGCTCGGCTTGCTCATCGACTACCATCTCAACACCATCATCCAGTCCGATCTTTCGGTGAATCTCGCCGCCCCCAATGGCATCTCGGTCTCGCAGTTGCCCCCGTCGGCTCCCTTACAGCCTCCGCAATTCGGCTTCCTGACGGGAACGGTTGAAAGCGTCAGCGCCAGTCAGACCCAGTTCACCATGCAGACGGCATGGGGCCGGACCTTCACCATCGACACCAACAGCAGCACGGAGCTTGTCGATTGGCCGCCCTGCGCCTCCCCTGGGGCTCTCTCCTGCCTCTCCGCCGGGGCAATTGTGCGGGTTCAGATCGCCAGCGTGGAGAGCGACGGAGATCTGCTAGCTGCCGAGGTCACTTGGCTGCAAGCCGCCGGCCAGCAAACCGTCGTCGGCACCATTGTCGGCATTCCTCCCCTCCCGCTGCCTTTCGGTGAAACCATCATCCAGCTCATCCTCCACCAGAACCCCACCGCCAGTACCAACTTGCCGATCGGCGCCATGGCCTTGGTCGACGTCTGGGCGCCGGGAATCGGCGGGCATACCGCCACCACTTACTCCATCGACGCCAACGGCTTCACCATCCCCTCCGGTTATACGTTCGCATCCTCCAACGACCTTGCCGTCGGCCAAACCGTTCAGGTCACGGTCGCGCCCGGATCGTTGCAACCGCCCACGCCTGTTGCGTCGCCCAATATGGGCGTCTGGGGACCGCCGCCCGAGCCCTCTTTCACCGCCAGCAGCCTGCAGTTGGAGCCCAGCCAGTTGACGGGAACCGTCTCGGCGATCTCCTCTCCTGACTTCACTCTCAGCGTCGCCTCCTTTCCGCAATGTGGTGTGACCGACAGTAATACCATTGCCTGCCCCCAATATGTCGCACTGATTCCCTACGACGCTGTCACCACATCGCAGACCACGTATCAGGGTTTCAGCAGCGACGACTTTGGCGGCTTGGCCGACAACGACGTGGTCTCCGTCAACGGCTGGCTCTTCCCGGCCAGCGGTTCCACATCCGCGCGGACCATCGTGCTCAAAAACGTCGTCCTGCGCGCGGATGGCATTTTTTGACAGCCGGCAGGGGAACGGCGGACGGATGGCTCACGTCTGAAGGGTGAGTGTACTGGGCGCAGGGTTCCCGAGGAAGGTCAGGCGCTGCGCCACAAGCTTCTGGGCAGGCCGCCCTGCACCAGTTCCGCCGAGCTGAGATTGTAGGCGGCGTCAAGATTGGTCACCTTGTTCTTGATCAGATCCTGAACGCCGTACACCCGCCCTTCGCGCATCTGCCATGGATCGCACCAAACAGCGTCTTCTCCCCACGTACTGGGATCGCGTTCCTGACTGCCATTGGCACGGCCAATGACCACCCAACAGTGGTCGTACGCTGGAGGAGGGGCGCCAAACGTCATATAGTCCAGCGGCAGCACGCGGTTCTCCTCCAGGTAAAGGAATGCCATCGCCGCCAACTCTCCGCAGTTACCCGCCTGATCGTAAATCGCAGCGGTACGCATGGCCAGCATGTTGGTGTGGAAGTTTCGTTGCTGGCCTTGGTTCAGCCAAAAAGCTGCGGCCGCTTGAAATGTGGAGTAACGCTGTCTGATAAGTGCGTCGCGCAACGAACTGGGGAGCTTAAAGACGTTCAGTTTGTTGCCCCTCTGGATCGGCGCGGGATCGGCTGGCACGGATGCCGCCTGGGTGAAGAACTTTACCTTGTCTTGAACCCGGGCACCGGGATCGATGGAAGGACCAGCTGCATTTGCCTTGGCCTGCTCCATGGCCTGGGCCTTCCAGGCCTCCCACTCTTGCATATACGTCGCAACCAGATCGCCCTTCTGGTTGGGGGATTTGTAGGCCAACAAACTCTTAACCTCGGCGACTGCCTTTTCGCCCCAATCCAAGTTCTCTTTCAATCCCATTCGTCGTTCTCCTTGGAAGCACCGAAAGCGTATGTACGCTACACCGCGCTTTTCGCCTCGGCCCTCGACCGCGGAAAGTATATCACCGGCTGCCGGTTGGCCCTGTTCCGCTTTTGGGGCCTGGAAGCTATGAGCGATCCCGCCTCCTGCGGCGGAACGGCGATCTATACTGGCGCCGGATTGAAATCCGCCCTACCGCTGCCTGGGAGCGGGCTGCATGGCCACGACTAGGGCGCGCGCCGTCAATGCAAAGAGGAATCAAGAGCTCCTCTTGGGAAGGTCCACCCGCAGGCGGCGGACCATGAATTCTCGGCGTTCGCGCCACGCTCGGCAGGTGCGATATTCTCCATGGGGGTTCGCTCTGGGATGAGGAACTGCGCCACGGGCCGCCCGATTCGCGTCGGCGCCGGTCTTGTCCAGGCGTCTTTACGTTGAATCCGAACGGAGTTGATTCTGTTTCGATGCGGGAACCTGCGCGAATTGCCATCGATTTAGGCGCCGAAAGCTGCCGCGTCTCCCTGCTCCGCTGGCAGGATGGAACTCCGGCAATCGATCTCGTCCATCGCATTCCCAATGGCCCCGTTCATCGCGGCATGTCGCTTCTCTGGCCCATCGATGCCATCCTTGCCGGCCTCGAAACGGGCCTCCGCAAGGCCGCCGAACTGGCGCCGGAAGGTATTGCCTCCATCGCCGTCGACGGCTGGTCGGTGGACTACGCGCGCCTGGCCCCCGGCGGCCGGCTCCTGCGCGAGCCCTTCTGCTATCGCGATGAGCGGACCGTCCCCGCCAAGGACGCTGCCGACGCCATCCTGCCGCCCGAGAAGCTCTTTGCGCGCACCGGCGCGCTTCCCCACCGCATCAACACCGTCTACCAACTGCTGGCCGACCCCAGGGACGGCGTAGACGCCCATGCTCCCTGGGTCATGCTGCCGGAGTATGTTCTCTACTGGCTGGGCGGACGCCGCGTGGCCGAGTACACCAACGCCACTCACACCGGCCTCGTCGATCTCAAGACCGGCGACTGGGATCGCGAACTCTTCAGCCTGCTCGATCTTCCTTTTGAAACCGCTCCACCGATTGTCCGCGCCGGCGCCATCCTGGGCCGCGTGCGGGGTCCCCTGGCGGCGCTTGACGCCTTCCGCGAGACCCAGATCGTCGCCACCGCCTGCCACGACACCGCCGCCGCCATCGCCGGCATCCCCACCAGCCTCAGCTCCACCGCCTGCATCTGCTCAGGGACCTGGTCGCTGGTGGGCACGCTCACCAATGCGCCCGTCACCACCGCGGAGGCCCTCGAAGCCCGCTACACCAACCTCGGCGCGGCCACCGGAGAGCTCTGCTTCCACACCCTGGTCAACGGCATGTGGCTACTGAAGCAGTGCATGGATGCCTGGAGCGCAGAGGGCCGCGTCTGGGTGATCGAAGACCTGATCGCCCAGGCCGCCGTCTCCAGGTTTCCCGGAGTCATCGACGTGGATGCCGAGCCTTTGCTACTTAGCTCCGGCATGCCCGAGCGCATCAACCACCAGCTTCGGCGCCGCCGCCTGGATACGATTCCCGACGTGGCCGGCAACGAGCCTGTCTTTGCCCGCGTCATCTTCGAGAGCCTCGCTGCCCGCTACGCCTCGGCGCTCGCCAGCCTGGAGCGGATGCTGGGCCGCAGGCTTGAGCGCATCCACATCCTCGGCGGCGCCAGCCGCAACAAGCTGCTCACCGAACTCACCGCCCAGCGCACCGGCCTGCCCGTCGAGACCGGTCAGACGGAAAGCTCCACCATCGGCAACCTGGCCGTGCAACTAGCCGCCGGAGAGGCCAACGGCCAGCCGCTCAGCGCCAAATCTGTTCGCCAATGGGCCGCGCTTCTTTGCCGGAGTTCGACCGGCAAATGAGCATCCCGGGCGGCGCGGCAACGCCTGATTGCCTTGGCGCGTGTGGGATCGGGTTGGAGCCTCGGCGCCGCCGCGTTCGCGGCGCTAGCGCGGCCGTCTGGAAACGGCAGTATCGGGAGGCGGTCCTTGAGGCTGGAATCTCCGGCCGGCAATTCAGAAGGCCCTCGGTCCTGTTCTAAGAGCCTATCCGCAAATTGTAGCGCCGGTCTCCAGACCGGCTGTACTGGTGGCTTCCAAGCCGCCAGGGGCGGTGGGTGAAGGTCTGGAGACCTGCACGACAGCCGCTCTGGAGACCGGCGCTACAAAATTCGCAATTTACGGATAAGTTCTAAGTCGGGGCAGCGGGCGAGCAGGGCTGTTGGCAACAGCGGAGGTTGGTGCGGGCAAATCGGCGAACGCTGGCCGACACACGGGGAGTAGTCCTTGGAAAAACTTGTAATGAGAAGAAAACATTACCGGTTGTCAGATTCATGTTCTATGCGGTTGGAGGATAGGAATGCGCGAAAAGAAGGGCGTCTTGTCGCCCCGTGCTCGTTGAGTATCGGTGATTTGCACCCGCCGTCCCAATGAAGTCTGTAACGTCGTTTTTCCAAAGTATTTCTAGTTTACGATTGTTGGAATCACGACCTGCCTGACGCTTTTGCCCTGGCGAATCGACACGACCGCACCGGCGAAGATGAGGTGATCCGAGAGGAATTGCTCCATTGCTTCGAACATCGCCTGCGCATTTTCGCCATAGAAGATAAGAGTGATGCTCTCTGGAGTCAACACTCTGCCGCCGGACTCACCGAGTTTTGCTTCGGAGAGAATTGAGAATATCTGTTCCAGCACTACTTCTGCATCGCGTTTACCGTACCTTCCTCCCGGCCTCGGGCCGAATGCCAGTTCGACCAGCACCGCTCCTCCCGGCTCCGCAGTCAACGTGCTCACGTCCACGCTCGCATTCGGAAAGGCCCTCATTGCTTCCCTCGCGCTGGCCATTCTGCGTTCCGCTTCGGCGGCGTCATCAGTTCTTCCCAAATGTCTAAGGGAAGTGATTTCGTATCCGAGGTTCTCGATAATCAACTCATAGTCCGGGTTTGGCTGCTTCTGACGTTCTGCATAGCTTCTTTGCAGCCAATCCACCGCTTCGGCATCATTCCCGGCGTCGTGGAAGATTTGACCCTTCGATCCGTACGCAGATGCGATCTTTGGAGTGTTCTCCGAATTGAGCATTCCGATCGCCCGATCGATCAGCCGTAGCGCCTCCTCAAAATCACGTGAACGCCGGTGGCAATTTGCGATATTGTTCAAGAGCGTCGCAACGCGGATCGGTGAAATGCCGGGCGACTTTTCCCGGATCTCCAATGCCCTCTTGTAGTAATCCAACGCTTCAGAGTTGCGCCCTTGTTCGCCGTAGAGAGCGCCAAGATTGTTCCATGCTACAGATGCTGATTCCAGATGAGCTTTTGCTACGTGAATATCTGCGACCTCTTTATAGAGTTCCTCGGCCTCGCTGGGGGAGCTCTTTCGGAGCGCATTGCCCAATCCGATGAGGACTTCGGTGAGACTGGGTTCCTCAGGATAGTCGCGAAGGATCTTCAACGCAGCTCGCAACGGGATCGCCGCTTGATCCTTCAAGCCACAATATGAGTAGCAGTGACCTTCACGAGAAAGCATGTCCGCGACTCCGATAGGCTCATTCGCTTCCAGCCCTTGTTGAACTGCCCTTTCGTAGAAAGGAATTGCTCGCCGATATTCATGCAAGTCCATCAACAGCGCCGACATCAACTCCGGGACGATTTTCTTCTGCGGGAGATCGGCTTTCGTTACCCGGTCAACCAGCACCATCGCCTCTTCGCGCTCTTTAGCCGCATCGTCCGGTCGGTCCTCTTTCTTCCGAAGAAGCGTTCGTGAACAAAGGCCGAGCGCACGAAGTACATCCGCTTCGTCGGCCGGCATCCCATCCGTAAGTCGAAGCGCAATCTCAATCATCTTGTTGGCTGCAGGAAGGTTTCCGCGACGTTTTGCCTCGATGCTTTGGAAAAGAAAGGCAAATACTTTAGCTTCAAGGGGAATATCATGAGCGTCTGTCATTTGACATCCATCGAGGTCAGACATCTTGCGGCTTGGAGTAAAGGTTAGCACATTCGCCGAGTTTTCAGAATCCCGCTCCTGCCGTGTTACCAACACACTCTCGCCCTAGAGCATGTTCCGCCGGACGACGAGGAGCAATAGTGCAAGATGAGGCTACAACTTCGCATGGCTTTCCAAGATCTTACCTTCGCCGTTACTACCAGTGAGCGGGGCCACTCCATCTGCTCATAAGGGGATCTCCGTAAGCGCGAGAGGCGCAACTCGCGCATCGCCCCTTTGGAACTGCCTCCGGACGATTTGTCCCCGCAAACGCCGATGTCGCCGGGCTTCCCGATTCTTGCAAGGCCGACTTCCACGTGGGAGGGGTGGACGCCGGGCGGAGTGGCTCGCGCTGCGAGGAACTGCATTCCACCGGGTCTTCGGAGTGTCAGGGCTGGAGAGCGGTTCCCAGCGCGGGTTTGACGCCGGCCTTGGGTTTGGCTGAGGCGGGTTGCGGGGGCAATGCGGGCTTGACTTGCGGCTTGACGGACGGATTGTTTGCGGGCGGCCGCGGAAGCGGAGGTACCGCCGCCTTGACAGCCGGCTGGGCTGGAAGCTTTGCGCCAGTGCCGGTCGCTGCCAAGGCCGTGGGCGGCCTGGCCGCGGCGTTGGCTGGCACCGGCCTGGCTGGCGGCTGCGCGGCGGCGGTTTGCGGCGGCTGGGTCTTCTCGTCCGCGGGGGCTTCCTGGTCGCCCAGGAACTGTTCGTCGTCCTTGCCGGCGATGGCCGCGCGCATCACGTTCATCCAGATGGGCAGGGCGGCTTTGGCTCCGGTCTCCTTTTCACCCAGAGACTGGCGGCTGTCGTAACCCACCCAGACGCCGCAGGTGACCGACGGGGAGAAGCCGAGGAACCAGGCGTCGGTGTAGTCGCTGGTGGTGCCGGTCTTGCCGCCCAAGGGGTGCTTGAGCTGCGCTGCGGCGGCGCCAGTGCCGTGCTGGACGACGGCGCGAAGAAAGATCATCATGGTGCGCGCCGTCTGCTGGTCGATGACCTCATTCACCTCCGGATTGTCTTCCCATAGCGTCATGCCGTCGGCGTTGGTGACCTTGCGGATGAGGCGGGGCGTCACGCGCAGGCCGTCGTTGGGAAAGACGGCGTAGGAGGCGACCTGCTCCTGGAGCGTGATTTCGACCGCGCCGATGGCGATGGGCAGATAGGCGGGAATGTTGGTGGTGACGCCGAAGCGATGGGCCATGTCGATGACCTTGTGGATGCCCACGCGGGCGGCCAGCTTGAGGGCGGGAATGTTGCGCGACTCGGCGAAGGCGTTCACCAGGGTCATGGATCCCTTGTAGTCGTTCTCGTAGTTGTGCGGCGTATAGCCGCCGAAGCTGACCGGCCCGTCGACGATGATGTCGCTTGGTTTGGCGCCATCCTCGATGGCCGCGGTGTAGACGTAGGGCTTGAAGCTGGAACCGGTCTGTCTTTCGGCCTGGGTCGCGCGGTTGAACTGGCTCAGCGCGTAGTCGCGGCCGCCCACCATGGCCAGCACGTCGCCGGTGGTGTTGTCCATGACCATCAGGGAACCTTCGGCGCCGGAGTCCTGCTCCAGGGTGGCGCGGCGCGCCTTGCCCTCCATGGCGGCGCTCAGGTGGACGTAGATGACGTCGCCGGGCTTGACGAGGGCATCGGCGTAGCGCTGGCCGGTCCATGCCCAGTCTTCGGGCTGGAGGAGCACCGGATCGTCGCCGACGCGAGCGTGAATCTCGAGGGGCATGGTGCGCAGAACAAGCGCATGAACATAGTCGCCGGGGTTGGACTTCATGGCCCAGTCGGGATGCCGGTAATCGTCGAGCGCGATGCCGGCGGCGAGGACGTTTTCCAGCTTGCCGGGGCCGTCGTGACCGACCCAGCCATGGCGGCGCTCGTAGGTTGCGAGACCATCGAGGACGGCGCGGTTGGCGGTTTGCTGCAGGTCCAGGTCGAGGGTGGTTTCAACCCTGAGTCCAGCCTCGTGGACCTGCTCGGTGCCGAAGCGCTTCTCGAGTTCCTGGCGCGCCTCCTCCTGAAACCACGGAGCGACCGACATCTCCGGCTGGGCCGTGTGCAGCCCCAGCGGGGCATCGCGCGCCGCTTCGGCCTGGGCGTGGGAGATCGCATGGTCCTCCTCCATTTCGGTCAGGACCAAATTGCGGCGGCGCAGAGCCTTGTCGGGATTGAGCAAGGGCGAAAAGGCCGCGGGCGCTTTGGGAAGGCCGGCCAGCAGAGCCGCTTCGGTCAGGTTGAGATCGCGGGCGCGCTTGGAGAAGTAGAACTCCGAAGCAGCCTCGAAGCCATACATTCCGTGGCCGAGATAGATCTGGTTGCCGTAGAGGGTGAATATCTGTTCCTTGGTGAAGCTGCGCTCGATTTGGATGGCCAGATAAGCCTCCTGGAGCTTGCGCGCGGCGGTGCGCTCGGAGGAGAGAAAGAGGTTGCGCGCCAACTGCATGGTGAGCGTGGATGCGCCCTGAGCGCGGCCGTGGTTGCGTAAGTCGTACCAGACGGCTCCCACAACGCGGAAGACATTGATGCCCCAATGGGACTCGAAGCTCTTGTCTTCAATGGAGATGACGGCCTGGCGCAGGACGGGGGCAAAGTCGTCGTAGCCGACCACCTCGCGGCGCTCCAGGGCAAAGGAGCCGACGATGCGGCCCTTGCGGTCATAAAGATCGGTGGTGGTGTTGGGGCGGTAACGCTCGAGATCGGCGATCTGCGGCAAATCGACGGAGTAAACCAGGGTGAGCCCGGCCAGCGAACCGGTTACAATCGCCAGAAAGAACAGCGTGGCGAGCGCGACCTTGGCGGCGAGTTTGCGCCGGCGGTGGGCGTGGACCGGCTTGACCTCCGCGCGGCGGGGCCGGACAAGGTTGCGCGGTTCCAGACGCTGTGGGGGAGGGGCAGCCAAACGATTCAGGCCTCCTGGGCACTTCGCCAAGATGCCGGCTGAGAAAGTACCTCAGTTCAAGGCTAGCATTCCAGCGATACGAACGGATGTGCCGGCGCGCAGGCAGGGACCAGACCAAGCAAGAGTGGGATCTGGAAAACTCGCTCCCGCCGCGGCGGACTTTCAAAGCCATGCCCCAACGGAGGGCCATTGTGCGGCCGTCAATTGGGCAGAGATTTGGACGTTGCCGGAACCCTGGACGCGATCGATCTTTCCTGCGCCAGCAGGTCGGTCAGCGCCCTTTCCGGGCAGAAGTGATGGGCTTCAATCAGACGCAAGTCCGCCTCTGTCTCCACGGAAAAACCAACGGTCATGAAGCAGTCCAGGCAGCGGGTATTGTAAGTACCGTTTTCGTTCTGGGTGCGGCTGTACATCGTGCCTCGGAGAAACGCGAGATTCAACGATGCTAGCCGCCGATGAATTTCCGTGACGTGACCTGCATCACCGGACCATGTTTAGCCGGGTTCCGGCGGAATCTTTCTTCTCAGAGCCGGTCTCCAGACCGGCTGTACTGGCGGCTTCCAAGCCGCCAGAGGCGATGAGTGCAGGTCTGTCCGCCGCGGCGGATGCACGACAGCCGCTCTGGAGAGCGGCGCTACAGAATCAGCAATTCACGGATAAGCTCTTAGCGAAACTCCTAGAGCGTCGTCCCCTGGTTGGGGTTGCGCCGCAGATGCCAGCAGGGGGCTTGCCCTGCCTGGGGAAACAAAGAGACCGCGCAGGGCACATCGCTGGAGCCGAGGTAATCGAACTCCTGCTTGCCGCCCTTGAGCGGAATGGTAAGGAAGCGGTTGACGGTCACCTTGGAGGCGGGCGAGCCGCGCAGCTTGAAGACCGCCCAGTCGCCCCCGTAGACGGCCACAAAGCCCGCCACCAGGGTCACAGTCAGCCGCAGCAGCCAGCGCTTCATCCGGTCTCAGCCTTCTTTCAGCAGACGGGTTTCACCCATCGGGGAAATTCCACTTTCCAGGTTCGGTTCCAATTGGTCGAGCCGGCGGGAATTCCGCGGAATTCTTTAGCTTGCATTTTGCGTTCGGACGCCAGACACTTCGGACGTGAAGACCTGAAAGCGATTTCGTCCGCTTGCCTTGGCCTGGTAAAGAGCGGCATCGGCGCATCTGAACAGCGCTTCACCATCGAGATCCCCCGCCGCCGCCGAACACACCCCGACACTCCCGGTAACCGGCAGTTCACCGCCTTCAAAAGGAATGGGAACAGCCAGGGTTTCCACAATGTTTGCCGCAATCCTCTCCGCAATTTGCGGATCGCGGAGATCGGTGAGCAGCAGGACAAACTCATCGCCGCCGATTCTGGCGACGGTATCGATCTTGCGCACCGCTTCCTGCAAGCGACGGGCGGTAACGCACAAGACCTCGTCGCCGGCGGCGTGGCCAAAGGTGTCGTTCGTCTCTTTGAATCTGTCGAGATCCACCAACAGTAGCGCCAGCCCTGTCTTATGGCGGTTGGCGGCTTCTACCGCGGCATCCAGCCGATCCTGAAGCAGCAGACGGGTCGCCAGTCCCGTCAAGGCATCGTGCAGAGCCATGTGGCGAAATCGCTCTTCACTCTTGCGCAGAAGAATCGCCTGTTCCTCGACGCGTCTTCTCAGCACCATCACCCAGCCCAGCACAACCAGCGTAACGATGAGCGCCAACGCCAGCACAATGAGCGCATGCCCCGCCGTCCACCAGGAAGGGCGTTGCAGGACAACCACGTCCTTGGGCGAACGCATCAGAACCCGAAAAGACTTGGTTACCGCAACTCCTTCTCGCACATTGCTCCGCGCATCGATGCGGATGGAACAGATACCGGTGACTCGCAGTCTGCTTCCGATCTTCCATGGATTCGGTTCAGGTCCTGAGATGCTTTTGGGCAGAATCGCGGCAAAGATGGTTTTTCCGGAGCTCAACAGGAGGGTCGTGTCGGAAGACGCCAGATCGTTGCCAATCAACTGGCCGTCAATCTGGATGAGATTGGAATCGTGTTTGCCAAGCAGAGCTTGCTCGGCGGAAACGGGCTCGGCTGCAACTTGCCCGCTCTGGCCGCCGCTCTTGTACACGGCATCCGTGAGGACGGGCGTATTGTCTTCGGTTCCCACGAATCCCGCAACGTCGACAAGCTCGCCCATGGCGAGGGGCGTATCCTGGGCCGTTTGCACGCAGATTCCGCGCGTCGCATCTCGAATGCAGAGCGAAGAACCGGGCCACTGGAGAGTTACATTTCCGCGCAGGTGCAGGCGATGAAAAGATGCCGAGAACTGGTCCCAATGCAATAATCTGTCGATCGGGATGGGTGGCTGCCGGAAGGGATCGCCTGGCGCGGGTTCCACAACGGTCACCGCGGAGAGATTCGGGGCCATCAGGTGGACGCCGATCATCTGGCCGCTGCTGTTGAC
>JBEKPA010000009.1:0-27697 GCA_049521195.1 Occallatibacter sp. | reverse complement strand
ACCACTATCCACTCGAAATCAGCGGAGACACTTTAGAAGATCGCTGCGAGTTTGGCGAAGGAGTCGAGTTCAAGTAGGTGCTGGCCTTGGGGGACGGGGTCGAGGGTAGCGTGTTCGAGGACCCAGGTGTCTTTGTGGAAGAGAAAGACGGCGTGGAGGCCGGCGGCGAGGGCGGGGTTGATGTCGCTCTTGATGCTGTTGCCGATCATCCAACTGGTGTGGGGAGTTAGCTCGTGGCGGGCGATGACTTTGCGATAAGTGGGTGGGTCTTTTTCGGCGACGATTTCTACGGCGGCGAAGGTTGTAGCGAGACCAGAGCGAGCTAACTTATCGGCTTGCTCGGCCTGGTTGCCCTTGGTCATGAGGATGAGGCGGTGGCGGCGGGCTAACTCAGCCAAAGTTTCGGCGACGCCGGGGAGCAGTTCGATCTCCTGCTCGGCGATGGAGCGGGCGAAGCCGAGAATGCGCTGGGCCTTCTCATCGGTGACCGGGGCGGGGCTGAGGCGCTGGAAGCATGTGACGAGGGAGCGGGTGAAGCTGGTGAGGCCGTAGCCGTGGGCAAGAATGGTTTCACGTTCGACGGCGTTTAGGGCCTGGCGGACCTCGGCGGGCGAGTACTCGTGGTGATTGAGGTAGCTGATGAAGGCGGCGATGGCGCGCTCGAAGTAGATGTTGTTTTCCCACAGCGTATCGTCGGCGTCGATGAGCAGGGTCTGGCCGGGAGGAAACTGGGGCATGGGTCTTATGGTAACGAATTCGAGGGCACAAGTGAGGATCTGAATGGGCCTCACAGGTCTCAAATCGAGACCCGGGCACCCGCGGGAGTTCGCGCGATCCCACCCTAGCCACAAAAACAAGAACTTGGCGAGGGTCGGGCACCCAGATATTCAGATGAAGGGGTGTGAAAGAACTACGGTTTGGGTTGGGCGGCCAGCCACTGCTTGAGGTTGGGTTCCTGGAGGGCGCGGAGTTCGATGCAGCCGTCGATGTGCTCGATGGCGTGCTTGAGGGCAAGATCGGATGCGGCCACTTTGTGCGTGGAGAAGAACTGTTTCACATCGTCGCGGCCGGCAGAGGAGCAGAAGCTGCCTGTGGAGCTAACCAGCCTGCCCCCCGATTCCGTGGTGAGCTGGGCCTGGACCTTGTCCCAGTTGGCCTGGATGTACTTCCAGGCGGTGTCGCGGGTTCCGTCGATCTGCAGGGCGATAGAAAACTGGATGGCGGCGTCCTGGTTGCGGACCTTGCCGGAGACGGCGTAGTCCAGGGAGCGCTGGACGAGGGCGGGGTCTTCAAACTGGGCGAGCAGGCGAAGGGCGCTGTCCTGAAATTCGGGATTGGTTGAGGATTCAGCGATCTTTTGCAACTTGTCGAAGAGAGCGGCGTCGCCGTTGCGGGCGGCGACGGCCAGGGCGGTCTGGCTCAGCGTGGCATCGACGGAGGCGGGATCGGCAAGATACTTTTCCACGATACTGTTGGCCTGGGCGACGACGGCGGGGTCTTTGCCATAGTAGCCAAGAATGCCAAAGAGCTCAGCGCGCAGCTCGCGGGTGTTGGGCGAATCGGAGTCGGAAGGGGGACCGAGTTTAGCTAACTCCGGCGCCAGGGTCGAGCGAATCCAGGCCGAGACGGCGGCTTTCTCTTCAGGAGTGGCCGCGACCCCTTCGTAGATGGCGTTGACGCCTCCGATGGCGCCGCCTAGAACGTTGACGTTGGGATCGGCTTTGACGGCGGCAACAAGGTTCATATAGTCGCCCACGGTGGCCTTGTTGGCGCGAAGTTGCGCCCACTCGTCGCCGATGAGGCTGATGCGTTCAGTGGGGGTAAGGCCGGTTTCGACGTTGGCCACCAATGCGGCATAGACGCTGGGCGGATAGGCGCTGCGATAGTAGCCCTTGCCGCCGGCATTGGCGAAGAAGGTTCCGGCCTTTGGAACCGGCAAAGTAGAAGCGGTGGGGGTGAGAACCTGGCATTTCCGATCTTTGGCCGGCTTCCACCCCGGCGACGAAGTGGACTCGCTTTGGGCTTCGCCCGGGGCTACCTTTTCGAAGCAGACGGGCAAGGTCCACTTTTGCGTGGGGTCGGGCTGGATGCCGGGGCTGAGGAAGAAGCGCCTCTGGGCGACAGAGACTTGCCCTTTGGCCGGCTCGCCGAAGGTAAGCAGCGGCTCGCCCGGCTGGGCCACCAGGCTCTCCATGATCTTGTCCACCGGCTTGCCACTGGTTGCGGTCTGGGCGTTCCAGAAGTCCTCCGCGGTCGCGTTGGCGTACTCGTGGGCCGTGAGATAGGCATGCACGCCCTTGCGGAAGGTCTCCGGGCCAAGATAGTTCTCCACGGTGAGCAGCACGTCGCTGGCTTTGCCGTAGGCGATGCCGTCGAACATCTGGCTGATTTCGTCGGGGGTTTCGGCTTTGGCGCGGATAGAGCGCGTGGTGGGTTGCGCATCCAGGTTCAGCGTGGTGTCCTCGTCATTGGCCACGGTTTGGTCGATGTTCCACTCCGGATGCATGATGGCCACGGACTTGTTCTCCATCCAGGTGGCGAAGCCCTCGTTGAGCCAGAGGTTGTCCCACCACTGCATGGTCACCAGGTCGCCGAACCACTGATGGGACATCTCATGGGCGATGACGATGGCGACTTCCTTCTTTGCGCCGACTGAAGCGGTCCTGGGGTCGATGAGCAGGTAAGTTTCGCGGTAGGTGATGGCCCCGAAGTTCTCCATGGCGCCGGCCTCGAGGTCGGGCAGGGCGATCAGGTCGAGCTTTTTGAGCGGGTAATGAATGCCGAAGTAATTGTCGTAATAATGGAGCACCCACTTGGCCACATCGACGCCGTAAGGCGTGAGGGCGACCTTGTCGGGAGTGGCGCAGACGCGGATGGCCACGCCGTCGGATTCGCCGGCGGTGCACTGGAAGTCGCCGACCAGGAAGGCGACCAGGTAGGTAGACATTTTCGGGGTGGTCGAGAACTTGAGGGTGTGCTTTCCGGCGCCGGGACCGGGCGTGTCGGCCTCGATGGGGCTGTTGGAGATGGCGGTATCGGCGCTGTCGACGACCAGCGAAACGTCATAGGTGGCCTTGAAGGCCGGCTCGTCGAAAGAAGGGAAGGCCCGGCGGGCGTCGGTCGGCTCGAAATCGGTGACCGCGTAGTTGCGGCGGGCGGTCTTGGAGAGATAAAAGCCGCGTAACCGGTTGTTGAGAATGCCGGTGTAAGCGATGGCCAGAGTTGCCTTGCCGGCGGCCAGCTTCTCCGGGAAGGTGAAGGTGGCTTGCTCCTTGCTGTTGTCGAGGGTCACGCTGGCCGTCTGTTGCTTTCCGTTGGCGGTCACGGAAACGGATTGGAAGGCTATCTCGGCGGAATTCAGAGTGATTGCGCCGGCCGGCTCGGCGATGGTGACGTCGATGGACTCAACGCCGGAGAAGGTTGCGGCCTTCAGATCGGGCGTGAGGGTGAGCGTGTAATGCTCCGGGAGGACGGTCGAAGGGAGCCGCTGGGCCTGGAGCGAGCGGACGGGCGCCAGGACAAGGCAAGCAAGCGCGGCCGCGGATGCGAGAGCGGCGAGAGACGGAGAAACGAAATAGCGATGGTTCATGCCATCCTCCTGGGGTGAGCGGAGCGGTCAAGCAAGGAATATGGGCAGCGCACTCCGGCAGGGAATTGAACCCGTGGCAGTCGCATTTTGGACTCTCCCGCCGGATGACCGCCAACATTGCCATTGTAAGCGAGCGTGCGGAAAGGAGTGGTTACGCGCCGGGGCGGCGCGTAGTTCCGCGGCACGCGCGGGCACTGGGATAAGATAGGCAAGCGGGGGCTGCGGGCGATGACGGTGTCTTGGTGGAGACGGTTGCTTTACTCGTTGGATGGCTGGCTGATTGCGGCGATCGTATTTGGGGCTATCTTTGCAGTCGCGGAGGAGCTTGGCCTGCCTGCCGATCATGCCGTCACGGTAGCGGAGATTGGCGCGGGAGTGGCGGCCGCGATTGTGCTGGTATTAATCTTCAGCCTTCCGGGATGGCTGTTGGCAATTCCCATCGTCCTGGCGGTAAGGAATATCGGAGGTTGGCGCTTCTGGATGTACTTTGCGCTGGGAAGTTGCATCGGCCCGGCATGGTTCCTCGGAATGGAGCTCTACTTCTCCTTTGCATCTCCCCATCGTGCCGCCTTCGTACCGGGGCCAATCGATCTTTTCCTTAGGGCAGCGGCTGTTTCATGCCTGACGACGCTCCTCTATCTCCTGCTTCTGCGGCGGGCGCAGACGGTCGCGCCCAAAAAGAGCGCCGCGTCTGAGGTCCCGGCTGAAGATCTGCATTATTGAACGGCCCGATGTTCGGTTTGGCGTTCGCGGTATCCCCCCTTGGCACAAAGAGTCGCCGCGGCGACACGTGGCAAGGATGGGGCACCCAAATTGGTCCCTTTGGATTTCGTTGGGGCCTTTGGCGGGGTTGCTACAATCGAAGCTGGAGCATCAGTTTCCCCGCAAGCGAGAAGACAGGTTTTGTGGAGTGAAGGCAATGGAACTGGCAGTGCATGGCGCTGGCGAGCCGGGGACGGCTGTCGCCTCAAGCGGGCTGAGCCCCCGGCGGATGGTGGAGATCTACCGGCTCATGTTCCTGTCGCGCCGCGTGGACGACCGCGAAATCCTGCTTAAGCGGCAGCAGAAGATCTACTTCCAGATCTCGGCGGCCGGCCACGAGGCGCTTCAGGTGGGCGCGGCTCTCGCGCTGCGTCCGGGATACGACTGGTTCTTCCCTTACTACCGCGACCGCGCGCTGTGCCTCGCGCTGGGCGTGACGCCGGACGAGATGCTGCTGCAGTCGGTGGGCGCGGCCAGCGATCCGGCCAGCGGCGGCCGCCAGATGCCGACTCACTGGAGCAGCCGTCCGCTGCATATTGTCAGCACCTCCTCCTGCACCACCACCCAACTGCTGCACGCCGTGGGCTGCGCCGAGGCCGGCCGGTACTTCAGCCGCCATCCCGAAGCCGCGGCGAAAGCCGATGGCGATTATCGCGCCTTCCGCGACGTGGAGTTCCACGGCGACGAGGTGGTCTTTACCTCTCTGGGCGAAGGCGCCACCTCGCAGGGCGAGTTCTGGGAGGCGCTGAACACGGCGTCGAACCAGAGGCTGCCGGTAATCTTCTGCGTCGAGGATAACGGCTACGCCATCAGCACGCCGGTGGAGGTTAATACGCCGGGCGGGAACATCTCGAAGCTGGTCGCGAATTTTCCCAACTTCCACTTCGCCGAGGTGGACGGCACGGATGCCGAGGCCTGCCTGCGCGTCTTTGAAGCTGCGGCGGCGCACTGCCGGGCGGGACTGGGGCCAGCCTTTGTGCATGGCCACTGCGTGCGGCATTACTCACACTCGCTCTCCGACGACGACCGGCTCTACCGCTCGGCGGCCGAACGCGAGGCCGACGCTATGCGCGATCCTCTGGCCAGGATGCAGATGCGATTGCTGCGCGAGGGAATTCTCGGCGAGGAGGAGATCAACGCGCTGGAGCGGGAGCTGGACCACGAGGCATCCGAGGCCGCCGAGCGCGCCCTGGGGGCACCGCTGCCGACGGTGGAGGGTATCTTGGAGCACGTCTACTCCGAAGATCTGGACCCCACCAGTCCGGCTTTCGCCGAGGAGCGGGCGCAGGCGCCGGGCTCGGCCGGCGGCGGGAAGGCGGGAGGCGAGAAGGGAAGCGATCCGCGCACCATGGCCGACCTGATCAACGCCTGCCTGCACGACGAGATGCGCCGCGATCCGCGCATCGTGGTTTACGGCGAGGACGTGGCCGACGCCAGCCGCGCCGACGCCCTGGCCGAGGTGAAGGGCAAAGGCGGCGTCTTCAAGCTGACCGCCGGCCTGCAAACCGAGTTTGGATCGGAGCGGGTCTTCAACTCGCCGCTGGCCGAGGCCAATATCGTGGGCCGCGCCATCGGCTACGGCCTCCGCGGCATGAAGCCGGTGGTCGAGATTCAGTTCTTCGACTACATTTGGCCGGCCATGCACCAGATTCGCAATGAGCTGGCGGTGATGCGCTGGCGGTCGAACGGCGCGTGGGCCTCGCCGATGGTGCTGCGCGCGCCCATCGGCGGCTATCTCGCCGGCGGCGCCATCTACCACTCGCAGTCCGGCGAGAGCATCTTCACGCACATTCCGGGGCTGCGCGTGGTTTTTCCATCCAACGCGCTGGACGCCAACGGACTGCTGCGCACGGCCATCCGCTGCGACGATCCGGTGCTGTTTCTGGAGCACAAGCGGCTCTACCGCGAAGCCTACGGACGCGCGCCCTATCCGGGGCCGGAGTTTGCCATTCCTTTCGGCAAGGCGAAAATCGTCCGCCCCGGCGCCGACATCACCCTGATCACCTACGGCGCCATTGTGCCCAGGGCGTTGCAGGCGGCGCAGCGCGCCCAGCGCCTGCACGGCATCGAGGTCGAGATTGTGGACCTGCGCACCCTGAATCCCTACGACTGGGAGGCCATCGCAACCTCGATCCGCAAAACAAGCCGGGTGATCGTAGCTCACGAGGACGTGCTCAGCTGGGGCTACGGCGCTGAGATCGCGGCGCGCATTGGCGATGAGCTTTTCGACGATCTCGATGCGCCCGTCCGGCGGGTCGGCGCAATGGATACCTTTGTGGCCTACCAGCCGCTGCTGGAGGAGGCGATCCTGCCCCAGCCGGAGAACATTCTCAAGGCAATCGTGGAGCTGAAGGCGTACTGACCGGGTCTCGCCTTCGCGCTCCGGCAACGGCGAAGACGGTCTGTAGCGCGCGGCGATGAGCCTTGGATGAAGCGGCAGCTGCGGCGAAGACCTGTCCTGGCAGCCGCAGACCCTGAAAGCCAGTCTTCCTCACATCCAGACGGGCAATCGCAGGGCGGTGCAGCGGATGCTTGCGCGGACGGCACGGCGCGGCGTCGGCCGCTAGACTCGTTCAGCAACGACGCGAGTCCCACCCCTTGCCAAACCGTGAGGACTCTCCGCGAAATGCCCGCAAACCCTTGCCAAGAGCGGTCCGCGCGTACTCCATTCCTGCGGTACTTTGGTCTGCTTCGGTGGCCGAAAAATGGGTTAACTGCGAAGGAACCTCTGCTAGATTAACGGTACTGGCCCGCTTGACCCGGCTCGAAACGAAGCCAACAATCGGATGATAGTGCTTGCTTTCAGCCACGAATCTTCGGCCCTAGCGGATGGTCGTCCCGCTCCGGCCGAGGGTTCTGTGGAAAACCCCACCTGAGTGAGGATGGCGAAGCCTCGCGAAAAGCGCCAGCTCTAAGGTCTTCGGTCTGAACGGAATCCAATGCCGGACGGCATTCCGGCTGTGCTGTTCGCCATCCAAACAACTTGCCCGGTCCTGGCGCTGGGACGCATCGCTTTCCACGCTTCGGGCAGGTTCGCGCCACGGAAAGGGCGCCCGCGCTCCCATAAAAGTGAGCAAGCTCCAGCGCAACGATCGCGCGGCAGAAGGAAGTTATGGCAGGAATGTCGAATTCCGGACGAGGCGGCGCGGATGAGCGCATCCTGCTCAGCGCCTCCGCTCTCTTTGCGAACTTCGGTTACAACGGAGTCAGCACGCGCGATATCGCCTCCGGGGCGGGCGTCAACGAGGTTACCATCTACCGCCATTATCCGCGCAAGCGGGACCTCTATCTGGCCGTGCTCGACGCGGAACTGCAGCAGGTGAAGCTGCGGGGCGATCTGCTCAGCCGGATCGCGGAAGCCACCGATGCGCGGACCGCGCTGGAGCGCGCCTTCGAGCTGATCGCCGCCACCCTGACGCACAAGCCCGAGCTTCTGCGCCTGATGCAATACAGCTCCCTCGAACTGGGTGAGGATATTGATCCGATGGTGCGCAAGCACCTGGGTCAGCTGGTCGAGGTGGTGGCCCACTATCTGGAGCCCTGGGCCGGCGGGGAGGAGCTTCGCAACGGAAATGCCAAGGCCGCCGTTCTTGCTCTGGTGGCAATGGTTGTGAACTATCGCTCCCTTCATCGGCTGTTTTCGATCGGCGGAGCCGGCCACAAGGCGATGTTCAAGGCCTACGCGGATTTTTGCAGCAATGCAAGCGATCATGCCGGCTCGATCCGCACACCCGGCAATGAAGCGGCGGCCGCGGGCGCGGGATAGGTCACCCATGGCATCGCGGTCTTCGCTGCATATCCTGCACGTGATTGGCAGTCTTTCGCCGGCGGCCGGCGGTCCACCGGAGGCGGTGCGCCAGCTTGTGGATGCCTATGCCGAGGTGGGCGCCGGGATCGAATTGGTTTGCCTGGACAAGCCAGGCGAGAGTTTTCTCACCGGCATCGCCTGTCCGGTGCATGCTTTGGGGCCGTCTTTTCTGGGCAAGTTTGGATTCTCGCCCCGGCTTTGGCGGTGGCTTAATGGCAATGCCCATCGCTTCGACGCCCTGGTCATGAACGGGATATGGACCTTCCCCGGTGTTGCGGTTCGCTCGGCCGCGCGCCGCGCTCGAAAGCCCTACGGGATTTTCACCCATGGAATGCTCGATCCCTGGTTCAACCGGAAGTATCCGCTCAAGCACCTCAAGAAGCTGCTTTACTGGCCCGTACAGCATGCCGTTCTCCACGATGCGGAGGCGGTCTTCTTTACGGCCGAAGCGGAGCGGGATCTGGCCAAGACCAGCTTCCGTCCGAGCAACTGGAAGAGCGTGGTGGTTCCGTATGGGATCAACGATCCCGACGCGCGCCAGATAGAGGGCCGGGGAACTCCGGCAGAGCAGATCGAGGCGTTCTACAGCAGGTTACCGGAGCTTCGCGGCCGCCGCTATCTGCTCTTCCTGGCCCGAATCCACGAGAAGAAGGGCTGCGACCTGCTCCTCCAGGCGTTTGCCAAGACAGCGGCCTCCGTTCCGGAGATTGACCTGGTAATAGCCGGTCCCGACCAGGAGGGAATGCAGGGGCGGCTTCAGCGCCTGGCCGAGAAGTATGGCATTGCCGGCAGAGTGCACTGGCCGGGGCTCATTGGCGGCGACGTCAAGTGGGGTGCGATCCGGGCCTGCGACGCCTTCGTCCTTCCGTCGCACCAGGAGAACTTCGGCGTCGCGGTGGTCGAATCCCTGGCCGTCGGGCGTCCGGTGCTGATCAGCAATCAGGTGAACATTTGGCCGCAGATCGAAGGCGACGGCGTGGGCCTGGTCGATGACGATACCGTGGAAGGCGTCCAGCGGCTGCTGCGCCGATGGTTCGAACTGCCCGCCGCGGAACGCGACGCCATGGCCGCGCGCGCGCGGGCCAGTTTCATCGCGCGGTTCGCCATGAGCCGGGCGGCGGTGGCCATCAACCGGGTGTTCCTTTCCGCCGGGCAGAGAGCTTAGGGATGGTAGAGCGCAGGCGCGCCGAACGGGCCGCGCGGCGCGGGATTGCGATCGCGTCTCCCCGGATGCGGCTTTGACGTTCCGAAGCCCCGTTTCCGCGTAGGCGGATGGCGAAGCATGAATTCCGTTCTGCCCGGAAGATTTCCGGGCGTTGGCGCAGCGAAGGCAGTATGAACTGGTTCGAAGCAAGTGCAGGAGTGTAAATGACCATTGATCCCCAGCCCGAGTCGCAAGCCGGCCAGATAGCTCGTGCCCGGGCGACGATTGTTCCCTCCGAAGACCGGCTGTCCATGATGGACGTGTGGCGGGTTCTGATGAAACGGAGTTTCATCATCCTGACGGTGACCGTTGTTTCCCTGGCCGCGGCCGCCATCTACTCGTTCCGGACCAAGCCGGTCTATGAGAGTGTCTCGCGCATTGAGATCAAGCCCAACGCAACACCCAACGTCGGGTTGCAGGGCTTGATCGATGAAGAGGGGCGCGCCGGGGAATCCGCCTCCGCCTTGCAGACGGAGATTCTTGTTCTGCAGAGCAATTCGGTGATGCTTCAGACGGCGGAGAGCCTCAATCTGATCGACAGAGTGCGAGCTGCCGAAATCAAAGCTGGCCATGGCGGCGGGCAAGCGCCTTCAGGCGAGATGACATCGGGGGAGCGTCTGACCCTGATCGGGATGATCAGGGGGGGATTGCGCGTGCAGATCGTGCCGGCGACGCAAATGGTGGACATCCGCTACCGAAGCGACGATCCGAAGCTGGCGACCGACGTAGTGAACAAGCTGGTGGACACGTACATCGATGAGGATCTGCGGTCGAGATTCGATCGCACCATGCATGTGTCGATCTGGCTGCAGAAACAGCTCGAGGACTTGCGCCAGCAGGCGGGGGACGCCCAGCGCCAACTGGCGGACTATCAGAGGCAGCACAACATCGTAGGCACCGACGAGACCTCGAATCTGACCATGCAAAACCTGGCTCAGACCAGTTCGGACCTGGAGAGCGCCGAGGCAGACCGGATCATGAAGGAAGCGCGCATGCGCGATTTTCAAACGCAGGATCCGGATATGGTGGCGCTGACCGGCGACGATCCCCAGCTGGCGGCTCTCCGCAGCCAGCTCGCCACCCTGCAAACCGAGCGCGCGGAACTTGCTTCAAAGTATGGCGAACACCATCCGAGAATGCAGGAGCTGAATGCGCAGATCGACAAGGTTCAGGCCAGCATCAAGAAGGAGGTTGCTCTTGCCAGGCGCCAGGTGCGCGATGAATACCAAGGTTCGCATCGCATGGAGCAGATGCTGCAGAAGCGCCTGGCGGCGCAGAAGGAAGACGCCTACCGGCTGAACGAAGACGAGGCTCAATATGCAATCCTGCGCCACGAGGCGGAACTGAACCGCGATCTCTACGACGCCTTGCAGATGAGGCTGAAGGAAGCCAGCGTCACGGCAGGCCTGTCGGCGACCAACATCACGGTTGTGGATCGCGCCAGTGTTCCTGTGTACGCCATCGCGCCGCGGAAGACGCTGAGCCTGCTTATGGGGCTGCTTGGCGGGCTGTTGTGCGGCATCGTGATTGCGTTCATGGTCGAATCGATCGACGATACTCTGCAAACGTCCGAAGAGGTCGAAAACGTCTCGATGCTGGCGTCGCTGGCGACCATTCCGCACATATCGACCGAGACGGGAAAGCGCAAGCGCAAAGGAACGGAAGAAGCCGCCCCCGCTGCTTCCAGGATGCATCAGTTGGTCGCGCTGTACAGTCCCAAATCGCATGCCGCCGAGGCTTATCGCGGGCTGCGCAGTTCTCTATTGCTGTCGTCCATCGACATACCGCCGCGTGTCATCGTCGTAACCAGCGCCTTTCCCGGCGAGGGGAAGACGACGACCGCGGTCAACGCCGCGATTGCATTCGCGCAACGGGGCGAGCGCGTGCTGCTGGTGGACGCCGACCTTCGGCGCGGGAGCCTTGACCGGGTATTCAACCTGGACGACAGAAGTTTCGGCTTGTCCACAGTTCTCACGCAGCCGGCAGCGCCGAAGAGTCTGGCCACTCCGCTGCCGGAACTGCCGCTGCTGGCCGTGCTGCCCACCGGCCCGCGGCCGCCCAATCCAGCCGAGATGCTCTCTTCCAATCGCATGGATGAGCAGTTGCGTCAGTGGGCGCTGGAATTCGACCGGGTGCTCATCGACACCGCCCCGGTGCTCGCGGTGAGCGACACGCAGGCCATGGCGGCCCTTGCCGACACGGTCATCCTGGTGGCCCGTGCGGGCATGACTCGCAAGCGCGCATTGATCCGCGCCCGCGATCTGCTGTGGCGGATCAATGCGCCCATCGCCGGCGTGGTGGTGAACGATGTGGACATGCGGCTTGAAAACTTCTACACCTATCGCTACGGCATGTACGGCTACAACTATGGCCAGGGATATCGCAATCCGCGCAGCGGTTCGGATATCGCCTACGGACATGAAGATGAGGAAAAGGGTGAGTGATATGGCGAAGACGCTCGTATTCGCGGCGGCTATTTCGGCATTCTTTTGGGTGCAGGCGAGTGCCGGCCTTGCCCAGCAATCCGGGAACGCGCCATCGACTTCAGTGCCGCCGCTCAGGATCGGTTCCGGCGATCTGATCGAGGTCAGCGTGTATGACAGCCCGGATCTCTCCGGCCGCTTTCGGGTCGATGAGAAGGGCGACATCGCCGTTCCGCTGCTGGGCCTGGTGCATGTGGAGGGCGAGACAGCGGAAGAGGCGGGGAGAACGGTCGAGCAGCGCTACGTGGACGCCGACATTCTGAAGCCCTCCAGCGCGCGCGCCACGGTTTTCATCGCGGAGTACGCGTCGCAGGGAATCACCGTCTCCGGGGAGGTGAAAAGCGGCGGTTTGCAATCCGCTCTCGGTGTTCGCATGTTCAATGATGTGATGATCGCTGCCGGCGGCGTGACCCCGCTCGCCTCCTCGCGGGTGATCGTTACCCGCAGAAGCGATCCCGATCATCCCATCACGGTCGAATACAACCCCGAGGCCCTCACCCCGGTGATACCGCGAATCCAGATATTTCCAGGCGATGCGATTACGGTTCCCAGAGCCGGTATCGTCTATGTGCTGGGCAACGTCATGCGTTCCGGCGGCTATGTTCTCGATGGGCGCCGCCCCTTGTCGGTGGAGACGGCGATGGCGCTGGCCGGGGGCGGCGGACATGCAGCCGCATTGAGCCGCGCGCACATCGTGCGCACCCTCGAGGACGGCCGCAAGGAAGACATTGTCGTCGCCGTGGATCGAATCTACAAGGGCAAGGCTCCGGACGTGGTCCTGAAGGACGGCGATATTCTCTACGTTCCCACCAGCACGGGCAGGCTGGCGGCCGAGCAGGCCATATCTTCCGCTCTCAGCATCGGCACCAATGTCGCGGTCTACCGAACCGCCTACCAGTGAGCAGGTCGGGGCGGGCGTCCTGCAAGAGGACTCGCATTTCCATTCTGGCCCGCAATTCCGAAACTTAGGATCGCCGGCATCGTCAACGCCAATGCGGGGTGAACGCGAGGAAGTCGATGGCCTGGATGCCATCATGCAGTGGGCAAGATCATAAGAGGCCGAGATGAACGAAAATATGGTTAGGAGAATCAAGGAGAGAACCAGGTCTGGGTTTCTCAGGCTCGGCGTCAATCTGACTGCACAAACTAAGAATGCCGATATGCGTGGTCTCATACGGAAATTGAGACCCCAAGATTGCGGTATAAACTTGATTCGTATTGGAGGGCAACGGGACGGGGGGTACTTGATCCCCGACGATCTGGAAGGAATTGAGTATTGCTTTTCGCCTGGAGTAAGCACCACATCCGACTTTGAGAATGACTTGGCAGATCTAAAGATTAAGTCCTTTCTTGCGGATTACTCCGTCGACTCGCCGCCGATCGCTAGACCGGAGTTCACCTTCGACAAGAAATACCTGGGTTCTTCCGATCGAGGGAACTATATCACTCTTGCATCCTGGAAGGATAAGTATCTCAAGGATTACGCCGGCGATCTGGTCTTGCAGATGGATATCGACGGCGCCGAGTATGAGGTGATTCTGAATACACCGGACCGTTTGCTTAAGCAGTTTCGAATTATGGTGATAGAGTTCCATTTCCTCGACAGGCTATTCGATCCATTTGCTTTTACGTTCTTGTCATCCAGCTTTCAAAAGATATTGGAATTGTTCCACGTCGCGCATATCCATCCAAATAACGCAGACGGCGTATTCAGAAGGGGCGATATCGAGATACCCAGAGTCCTTGAATTTACTTTTATCAATAGGAATCGGGTGAGATGCGCAAAGCCGCAATTCGTGTTCCCTCACAAACTGGATGCGGACAACGTATCGGCTAGACCTTTGTATCTGCCTGAATGTTGGTATTCCTCGACTTAGCCAGCTGCGGGTTCGACCTGCTTCGACGGCTTCTGCCGTCCCCTGCTGTAGTAGGCTTGGGTGCGGGCCAGCTTGCTTGAGCACCTGGGTTGACGAGGGTGCTAGATTCCAAGTCTTCGGAGAAGCTCCCTGTCGTAGCGTCCCGAGCACCAGAAAGCTCAAGACGGCTCCTCCCAAATCCGCCGGACGCGGTTCACCCACACTAAGCGCATGCATATTGAGCAACGATCAGGAAAGGTGCAGGCCCCATGCCCGATCAGCAGAGCGGCAGGCCCGAACAGAGCAACAGCGCTTCCGATCCGGTCCGGCTTGTCGCAATCGTAAACTCCTTCAACAGGCGGGCCCTGCTTGAGGCTTCCTTGCCCTCTCTCGGTTCTGCGTTGAGGCAACTTCCGTTTGGCACTGCGATCGTTGTATTTGAAGCTGGATCCACCGACGGCAGCGTCGAGTGGCTGCGCATGTACCAATCTTCCTGTGTTGACCCCGAAATCGCCATTCTTGTCCCAGCTCCCGGCGAAGACTCTTCTTTTGCCGCCGGTGTAAACGCCGCCTGCCGTCATGCCATCCGCAGCTACCGTGAGCTGGAATTGTTGTTTCTGTTTGAGACGGATAACTGGATTGCAGGAAGCGAGCCGATCGCTGTGGCCACGGCGCTGCTGAATTCCCATGCTCGGTTAGCAGCCGCGGGGTTCACGGTTACAAAGCGATCCGGCGAGCCAGCCGGTTTCGGTTGTTCGTTTCCTTCTGTGCCGCAGTTTCTGATGGGTCAACAGTTGACCGCAATCCTTGGCCTCGACCGGCCGCGATTGAGCGCGGAGCCTCCATTCGACGGCTATCGGTGGGGAACATGCGACGTGGTTTACACCAGTCCTCTGCTGGTAAAACGAGCCGCCTGGGAAGAAACCGCTGGATTGGATGCTGCCTCCTTTCCATTCTCAGACTGCGATCTGGACTGGTGCTGGCGCCTGCAGCGAAGCGGATGGAAGCTGGCGGTCATTGAGTCGAAGGGCGTTGTCCACGATAACGAAGACCAGGCTTCTGCATGGTCCTTCACGCGGGTTCTGTCTTTTCATCGCGCCCGGCTTCGGCTGCTACAGAGACACCTGCATGCGCAGGCATCTCTGTTGGAGGCAGGACTGCTGGTCCGGCACCTTCTGGAGTTCGTGGCTTTGGCTCTGGCCAGCCCATTGCTCTCGCATCCTGGCGGGTCGCTCAGAAAGCGATGGCTCCTCATCACGTCGGTGATGCGAGGATACCGGGAGTAAGCCGGAAGCCGGCTGACCCTCCCATCTTCCAATTCTCGGATGTACCCATGCCCTCTGCTGATCGACTGTTGATTCAGGTTGTTTCCCAGCTAAAGCCCGAGCGTTGCGGCATCAGCGATTATGCAATCTCGCTGGCGCGGGAGTTGGACGCCGCATTCGGAATCCGCACGGCATTTGTCGTCTTGAATTCAACCGAGCCGTGCGACCTGCCGTTGCCCCGGGTCTATTGCGCGCCGTCTCAGTTGCTAGAGACTTGCATCTCCCTCAGCAATGGCCGGCAGAGTGCGATCCTCGTTCATTACAGCGGATACGGTTACTCGGCGGACGGAGCTCCGCTTCTTCTTGCCGAAGCGATCGAGCGCGTGCGCCCCAACGGCCAGTTCCGGATCGGGGTCTACTTTCATGAACTGTTTGCCACCGGAATGCCATGGACCTCCGCCTTCTGGTACTCGCATCGCCAGAGGCGCGTGGTTCGCAGGCTGGCGAAGGAATGCGATCTTATTGCGACCAACCTGAGCCGCCACGCGAACTGGCTCGATCGCCATGCCATGCAAGGCGCCGCCAACCCTCTTCAAAGGTTGCCAGTGTTTTCCAATGTTGGCGAGAGCCTGGAGGTTCCTCCCATGCGCGCCAGACGGCCGGCAATGGTGGTTTTCGGCCTTCCTGGTACGCGGCAAGAATCCTATCGGCGTCTGTTTCGCCTGGGAAACATGCTGAACAGCCTTGGCATCACGGAGATTCTAGATATCGGCTCCGAATGCAATGCTCCCTCAATCCTGAGCGGGATTCCAGTAAGAAGTGTTGGAGTTCTGGCCGCGGCGGATCTTGGTGGCCTTCTTTCGCAGTCGATGTATGGGTTCGTGCCGCATCCCTCGTTCTGCCTGGCAAAGTCCGGAATCTTCGCGGGTATCTGCGCGTTTGGCGCCGTTCCTGTAATCCCGGTGTCCTTTTCCGGGGAGGCGGACGGACTGAGAGACGGAGTTCATCTGATAAGTCCGCGGACGGCGAAAGCGGTTCTGTCCGGCGGGCTGGAGCGGTGTTCCGCAGCGGCGTGGCATTGGTACTCAGGGCATCGGCTGCATCATCATGCAGCGACTTACTCTCGATTGCTGGTTCAGGCGGCAACCGAAGCTGAAGCCGTAATGTCCGCGGTCGCCAGAGCCAAGGGCGCATAGGTTGGAGACGCCTTTGACCGAGGAAGAGAAGCCGGCGATGGCAAGCTCCCCAGAACGCAGCAAGAGCGAGGATATGCCTGCCGTCCTGATGTCGCATCCGACGGGCAACCAGTACGTGCGGAATGCCTTGCGCAGTCTCGTCGAGCACCATATGCTTGCCGAGTTCTGGACGACCGTTGTGTGGGATACGGAGTCCAAATGGAATCGGCTCCTGCCGTCGAGGTTGCGACGCCAGTTGGCCAGGCGCGCCTTCGCGGAGGCGCCCGGGGAGCGCGTGAAATGTGTTCCCTCAAGGGAAATTGTTCGATTGGGCGTCAGATCTTCGCCGCTTGAGAGCCTTTTATGCTCGGGAGAGCGCCCGTTCTCGGTCATCGGCATGTACCGCCGCTTCGATGGCAGGGTAGCGCGGAGGCTCAGGGAAATCAGAGTCGACGCCGTGTATGCTCACGAAGGCGGCGCGCTTCAGACCTTCCGGCAGGCGAGACAGCAAGGCATTATTACCCTGTACGAGCTGCCAAGCGGCTATTGGTACTGGGAGCGCGATCTGCTCCGCGAAGAGCAACTGCGCAACCCGGAACTGGCCTCCGTGCTCCCCAAGCTCTCCGACTCGGAAGCGCACATGCGAGAGAAGGACGAGGAACTCGCCTTAGCCGACTTCATTGTCGTTCCCAGTCGGCATGTGCGCAGAACATTGGCCGGAGCGGTCCCGGAGGAGAAGATACTGGTTGTGCCGTATGGCGCGCCGCCCGTCCGCGCCAGACCGGAAGGTCCAACCGCACCTCGCCGCCCCCTGCGGGTCTTGTTTGCCGGCTCTCTTAACCAGCGGAAGGGAATCGGCTACCTCTTGAAAGCCGTTGAAATGCTCGGCTCGGATGTTGAACTCACAATGATCGGGCAGCGCTTCGCTCCCAACGGGCTCGTCGATGCGGCCTGCAAACGCTGGCGCTGGTTCCAGACCGTTCCGCATGAACGGGTAATGGAAATCATGGTCGAGTCGGACGTGCTCGTCCTGCCGTCGCTCAGCGAAGGCTTCGGTCTAGTGGTCACTGAGGCGCTGGCCTGCGGGCTCCCGGTCATTGTCACCCCCAACGTCGGCGCCAGCGACCTGGTCGGCGATGGAGGGGAGGGCTTTGTGGTTCCGGTGTGCTCTGCCGAGGCCATTGCCGACCGGCTCAGCGCGCTGAACCGGGATCGCGAGTTGCTGACTCAAATGTCGCACAACGCCCAGCTGACCGCGGAAAGGCAGTCCTGGGAAGTCTATCGTGAAACCTGGGCGAGAACTGTGAAGGCTGCGTCAACGCGATGATAAGATCCGCGCGCTCGAACAATGCGAGTCCCCGGATGCCGTTGCTGAAGAAGCTGTTCTGGCTGTATTTTCTGCTGTTGATTTTCGAAGGTGCGCTGCGCAAATGGGTACTGACGCAGTATTCCGCGCCGCTGCTGCTGGTTCGCGACCCGGTCGGGTTGCTCATTATTTGGGAGGCATTTCGCACCCACAAGTGGCCGAGGCAGTGGTCCGCTGTCGTTGGGATTCTTGCCGCCGGGATTATCGCCTTGTGTTTCATCCAGCTGGTTGCAGGCGATAACCCATGGTACGTTGCGCTGTATGGATTGCGTTCCTACTTGCTCCCCTTTCCCGTGGCCTTCATTATGGGAGAGAATCTCGACCGGGAGGATTTGCGCAAGTTCGGGCTCTGCACGCTCTGGCTTCTCATTCCGTTGACGGCACTGGAGGTCGCGCAATACTATGCGCCAGCCACTTCGATTCTTAACGCAGGCGCATCTCTGGGGAGCGCGCAACTTGCTTCCGCGGCTGGGCACGTCAGAGCTTCCGCAACCTTTAGCTACGTAACAGGCCCCGCGTGCTATTTGCCCTTGGCCGCGGCATTCATCTTCTATGGCTTGGTGAACGCCAAATTCGCAAACCGATGGCTTCTATGGGCAGCGTCGTGCGCTCTGGTCATGGCGATTCCTGTTACAGGCAGCCGAGCGATAGTGTTCGAGTTAGCGGCGATCGTGGCTTGCGTGGGGGTAGCCGCGTTGTTCGGTGTATCCCAGTTTGTCAAGTCGCTTCAAATAACCATGGCACTATTGCTTGTGTCCCTGCTGGTTTCCCGTTTACCGGTTTTCTCCGAGGCAACTGGCACCCTCCTCACGCGTTTCTCCCAAGCCTCGGGGAGTGAAGGGAATGCGCAACAGTCGCTTTTGTTGCGTCTTGCCGATCCCGTGGTCCAAACCATAGAAAACAGCGCTTCCGAGAATAACTGGCTGGGTCTGGGCGTGGGTTACGGCGCCAATGCGATAGCGAGGCTGCTGACCGGCACTCAGCAGTTCCTGGCCGGCGAAGGGGAGTTTCCTCGCGTCATCGCCGAATTTGGCGCGCCCGCCGGCATGGCATTCATGCTGTTTCGCTGGCTCCTGGAGCTAATGATAGTAGCCAAGGCGCTCTCCCGAGTGCGCGAGCACGAACCGCTTGCCTGGCTTCTGGTTCCGTTGACGATTAGTACTCTGGCATTCGGCACATTGGAGCAGCCGACCGAACAAGGGTTCATGGTGATCAGCGTAGCCCTTTCGTTTGCGGCTTTGCGTATAGCGCACGTTCCGATCGAATCGGCGCCGGCCCTGAACCTTCGCTTGCGTCAAGCGAGGCACAACCTGCGTGCATGAGCGGGCGAGACAGCGAGAAGCAAACCAGATGAAATGGCAATCTTCACCATAATCTAAGGGAAGATACTGTTATCGAAAACGGAGCAACTCAGAGACTGCGTCATTCTGGACCGGAGTATATGGAGATTCTGATTCTCTCGGAGGAATGCTGCAATCCGGTCATGTGACCGAACAAGGGAGAAGAGATGAATCTATTGGCAGCGCTGAGGCGACCCGAGTATGTTCTCCGGCCTACCCAGATTGTTCGCCGTTTGATTTATGAATTCGGTCCCCACTCGGCGGAATACGAAACGGTGCGGTTGCCTTGGGGCTTGCCGATCCGAGTACAACCTAACGAGACAGTGGGATCCGGGATTCGACGATTGGGAATTCACGAGCTCCCATCTAGCGAATGCATTAGCCGTCTGATCGATTCTGGAGATCTCGTAGTGGATGTAGGGGCCAATATAGGCCACATGACGAGCATTATGGCGATGCGGGCGGGGCCGAATGGCAAAGTAATAGCCTTTGAACCTCATCCGGTTCTCTTCAGTGAGTTGCAATACAATATTGCGGTTTGGAGGCGGAATCCTCAGGCGGCGCCGATTGTGGCTCATAACCGGGCATTGAGCAGTCATACGGGCGTTGCGCAGCTTGTGGTTCCTGCCGATTTCGAGATGAATCATGGGGTCTGTTCCCTGGCTGGCAACACCGAGGCGAACTTGCACGGGAACCACTTTGAGGTGGCCGTGACTACCCTGCGCGCAGCCGTGGACGAAGGGAAGCAGATCGGCTTTCTCAAAATCGATGTGGAAGGACACGAGTTGCAGGTTTTGATCGGCGCTCAAGATTTATTGACCTTGGGCAATATTCGGGACATTCTCTTCGAGGAACAACGCACTATACCGACACCGGTTACTGAGCTTCTTGAAGACAGCGGGTACACAATCTATCGCGTCGATGGTGGACTCTTGGGGCCAATCACGGCGTCTATCAAGACTTCTTATAGTCCAATCATTGTGAACGACTCAGCCAACTATCTCGCTACTCGCGATCCGAGTCGACTGTTAAGAAGAACTTCGCAACGAGGATGGATGGTGTTCTCGAATGCATGGACATTTCCGCAATAGCTTTCGTCCGCGCGCCGTCTAACAATCGCACCGGCGGTTTGTTGCGGCGCTGGCAAGTGCAATGATCAGCCGTGATGATCTGGAATGCTCGCTGATCGAATCTGGACGCAGTATTGCTCCGCAATGACTTCCGGCGGGAATGATGTCCAGAACGTCGAGGAGCTTACAATAGGGACTTCGCCGCAACTCACATCGGATCGGCGTCGAAGGCTGGCCGGGCGTAGTTGGATGCCGAAAGAATGCCACGCGGTCTGATCGCCAGTTAAGCCGGGCAGAATGCCCTCCTGCCGGAGAATGGATGAAGATTCTTCTCTGTTCCCACGTTTTTGCGCCCAGTGTCGGCGGAATCGAAACAGTGTCGGGCATTCTTGCGGAACAGTTTGCCCGCATGGGATCGACCGTTACTGTGGTAACGAGCACGCCAGAGGAAACGGTTTCTACAACTTATGACATTGTGCGACGCCCTTCACTGAAGAGACTCCGTCAGATGGCTCGCAATTCCGACATTATTTTCCAGAACAACATTTCTTTACGAACCCTCTTTCCTCTGCTCTCATTGCGCAAGCCGGTCGTCGTGGCCCATCATACGTGGCTGACGCGCGTCAATGGCAGGCGAAGCTGGCAGGACTATCTTAAGCTGGCAGTCCTACCCATGTGTCATAACATTTCGATCAGCAAAGCAGTTGCGGAGACTCTGCCCGTGAAGTCTGTCGTCATCGGTAATCCATTTCAGACCGGCGAGTTTACGGGTCTCCGAGACAGTCCTCGCACCAGGGACATTGTGTTCATGGGGCGCCTCGTCTCCGACAAGGGATGCGATCTTCTTCTTCGCGCGCTGTCGCTGCTGAAAGGAGACGGGGTTCGTCCAACAGTTTCCATCATCGGGGATGGGGCGGAGCTGCCGGCACTAAAGTGCATGGTGGACGAGCTTGGTCTTTCACATCAGGTGGTCTTCCTTGGGGCTATACGCGAAGGCAGGGGCAGAGAGGTCGCCCAACACAGAATCATGGTCATTCCATCAAGGTGGGCGGAACCCTTCGGCGTAGTGGCGCTGGAGGGGCTTGCTGCCGGTTGCGTTATCGCAGCTTCCTCCGCGGGCGGATTGCCTGAGGCCGTTGGCCCGTGCGGCGTTCTTTTCCCGAACGGCGACGTGGAGGCCATGGCTTCCGCCCTCAAGGATCTGCTCACGCTTCCCGCGCTGCGCGAGAGATTGATGAGCGAAAGTGTTAGCCATCTGAGGAGTTTTGAACCCGAAATTGTCGCCAAGAATTACCTGGATGTTTTTCAGTCGGCTCTGCACAGGTAGCAGTGTTTCACGAGGAACGACGATCGGCGCGATGGCGCACCGCTGGATGGCTTCAGCCGATCCTGCGAAGGGAGAAGAACCTTTTCAGGATCGTGAGTTATCGCGATCTCTGACTTTGAATGCGATCCTGGAGGGATCGCATTCTGCCACCCGACGGGCAGTCGCGCAGTAACATAAGCCCAACCGCCGCCGAAGACCTTCAACTAAGCGCGGTTCACTCGCGAGGAGAAAATGGCGGACCAACATCTTGTTTCTATTCCGGCGACCCTGCGCACCGAAATCATTCTGGTATTTGCTTTGGTTTGTTCGGTGTTCATTCTGACCTCGGCAGGGTTCGATACATCGGAGGGTCTCTATCATTACGCAATCGCCCACCAGGTACTGGCGGAGGGGACGCTCGGCTTTGTGCAGCCCCGCCCCGGCGCCTACACTATAGGTCCCAATGGCCGCACCTATGCGTCTCATGAATTTGGCAATACCCTCTTTCTTCTTCCCGTCGCCGGTTTGAACATCGCGTTGGAAAAAGCGCTGGCGAGCAGGTACGACGAACGCAGAATAGGTTTTGTTACTGGCTTTACCATGAGTATGATGCCGGTCTTCTACTGCGCTATGACAGTTGCGCTGTTTTATGCGATGCTAAGAATAAGTTTTGAGAAATCCATTGCGACAGCGCTCAGTTGCTCCATGGCCTTTGCATTCTGCACCTATGTATGGACCTATTCGCGGAATCTATTCGACGGTGTCCTGTGCATGTGTTTGCTGACGGCGGCGATGCTGTCCATGTTTCAATTTGTAAGGACCATAAGACTGCGTTACTTCCTGGTTGCCATGGCGTTGTGCGGTTTCGGAATCATCACCAGGCTAACGATGGTGCTATTGTTGGCGGCCTTTGGAATCTACCTCGCCATGGTCTTCTGGAAAGATCGAAAGCGACTGATTCGCCTGGTGCTGATAGGAGGGGCTGAACTGGCCCCATTTGCTCTCTGGCAGATCTACTACAATCATCTGCGGACTGGGCATTGGCTCATAGCGCCTGGGATGTCGGATCAATATGCTGCAGTCAACGGCTTCACGGGAAATCTTGCGGTCGGACTGTCCGGCTTGTTGTTCAGCCCCGGAAAGAGCATCTTCGTATATGTTCCACTTGCTTTGCTGTCGGTCGTTTGCTTCCGTCGTTTCATGGCCGACTATCGATGCGAGGCTATCTTCGCGGCCGTTCTGTTCGGAATGTGGCTGATTCTTCACGCAAAAATGGCAGGCATCTGGAACCACGACTGGGGTTGGGGGCCAAGACACTTTGTTACCATTGCGCCCGTTCTCGCTCTGCCTGCGTGCGTCGAGTGGGAGTGGATGAAAGAAAGCTTATGGCGGCGGAGTTTACTCATATGCGCTCTCACGTGGGGCGCGATTCTATCCGCATCGTCGATCGTCTGCAACTGGCATTTTCGAGAGGGACTCGCTATCGCACAGGGAAGGCGCGAGGCTATGTTTTGGTCGCTAAGTCGGGGGCAAGCGGTTGATGCGATTGGGGCGGCGATGTCGAACCTTCGCAACATAGCTGTAAAGGCGCCCATTCCATGCCTGAGTTCGTACTCCTCCATCAATTGCTATGCATCCAACACTGTCAATGTGTGGATGAACACGGCGGTCTACGCAGGAGTCCCGTGGTTGCCCGTGACTGCTGCGGCAGTGTCGCTGCTTGCGGTTGCGGGTTATTGCGCTATGGCGTTGCGGAGGATTATTCGCCGCAGCGCCATAGCGGAAACAATGTGACATTTCATGATTTGCGGGCGCAACGACGAAGGCGCGACCTATGAATTGCGTCTCGGAAACGGCTAAACCTGAGCGCAGCGCAAGATGGCAACTTACATGGGCGGCCATTTCCGCAGTTTTCCGGCGCGCCGGATCCCCTTGCAGTGGCCATGCTCTACAACAGAAACGGAATGGCCACGTGGTGCTGGGAAGCCGCGCATGCTCTCCATGAGCTGGGACGAAGCGCAATCCTCATCGCTGCCGCGGATGCACCGCTTCCCGGCTCGCAGGAGGTTGAAGTGGTCCGCATCAATGAGGCGGACAAACCAGTTGGGCAGCATTATGAGATTGCCAAGGCCCTGTCAGCGGCAAGGAGCCGCCTTTCAGCGGGACCGGACGCGGTGCTGCGAGGGATTCACATGGGCTTGGCCGCTCGCGGCGTGAGTCCGGTAGCCTATGTTCTTAACCAGTCGACTCTCGTCGATCGCAGCGTTCCCTGCACGCATCCCCAGAACCGGTGTTGAAAAAAGGAAATTCCGATCATGGTCGTGGATGGTTCAGTCACTCCGTCGGAGACAGCGATGCCAAAAGAAACAGCTTTGGTTATGCGATCCTCTGCAAGATTGCTGAGATATGTGTGGTTCGGTCTGATAACCTCTGCCCTCATACTTGCCGCCTTTCTGGCGAATCCGAAGGCGTTCATTGCGGCGTTAGGCGACGACGGACTTTTCTCCGTTCGTTATGCCCACAACTTTCTGACGACATGCCGGTTTTCCTGGATCGCCGGAGAAGCGCCTTCCTTCGGCGGAACTTCCCAACTGTATCAATTGCTTGTAACGGGCATCCAGGGATTCTGCCGGGGAGCTGAACCGTACAGTGTCGTCGTGCTCGAGATACTTGGCGGCATCTCGACTGTAGCTGTCCTGCTCCTTCTGCTGCGTCGCGAAGTGATGAGAATGATCGACGCTGAGGCAACGGCCGATGGATCGGACACATTTGCAATCCGGCCTGCGACGCTCCTCCTAGTCTTTGGGCTCTTGTTGATAGCGCTCAATCCCAAGTTCTATCAACAATGGCGCCCGGGATTGGAGACCACCTGGAGCACATTCCTTGTCGCACTCTTCATATTATTTCTTCCGGGGCTGTTGGTGTCCAGACGGGGCCTCCTCCTAGGCTTGCCATTTCTTGTCCTCATCCTATTCTGGCAAAGACCGGATCTTGGGCTTGTCGGCACAATGCCGCTGATCGTCGGCCTTATCTCGGGGCGAGATCGGACGAGATGGCAGTATTTTCTATCTAGCGCGATAACTGCGGTTCTTCTTGCCGCGACCCTGATCGGCTGGCAGTGTTATTATGGAATCGCCGTTCCATTGCCGAGTATTGTCAAAACCGGCTTAAGCGGTTACAGCGGCGCGAATGTAGATCGATTTTACGCTTACGGAAACAGGCTTGAGTTATACTTCTTCCTTCGAGAGAACATCGTTGCGACGATCTATTGCGTTGCGTTTTTTGTTTGCTGGCGGCGCTTCGTTCGCAAGCCGTTGGCCGTAGCGGACATTTCACTCTGCTTCGCTGCTGTGGCTTATGCCCTTTTCGAAACATTTGGTAATAAGTATCCTATAACATCCGGCGGCGCGCGCTTTTTCATGCCGATATTACCGATCCTATTCTATTTCGCCATGAGAGGGTTCGGTTTGGCGCTATCGTATAGGGCTTTAACATCCAAGGAAGATCCCTCGCTCGGCATCCGCAAAGAAATGGCCTATCGCATAGGTTGTGCCGCGATCTTCCTCGTGCTGGTAATTCAAACACCAATCTTGGTTAAGAATGTGCTTCGGCCTATCTTCGTCGATATGCGCGATCTCCAGTTTGATAGCGTGCGCGAGGCCTTGGTCGGGCAGATCCGCCGGGAGAATAAGTGGACTGCAATGCTCCCGGAACTCACTAATCCGGCTTACGACTCCTGTTCAATAGCCGACAGCGAAATTGGGGGCATTGGTCTTCTGCCACCTTCCCGCGTTGTGGTCGATATGTCGGGTCTAAATAACACAGATGTCGTAGCACACCATGAATCCCCTATGCACTATCTTCTCCGCAAGAAGCCCGACTACATGTGGTACAAGCGCATCGACTTCTATTGGGGTGTCGAGCTGGAGAAGGAGCCCGAGTTTGAGAAGGATTATGAGTTCTATGTTGATGATGGGATCGCGGTACGGCGCGGGACGGGCTGCCCCTTCGAGCAAGCCGCAAGGTAGGAGAATTGTGAGATGCACGATGCGGCGAGCGGCTTCCTTCGCTGGGCATCATATTGTCCGGAACGGGCAGGCATAAAGGCGGGTCAATGTGTGGATGAACACTGCGGTTTACGCAGTAATCCCGCGGTTCCCCTTGGCTGCTGCGGCAGTTTCGCTGCTTGCGGTTGCGGCTTATTGTGCGCTGGCTTTGCGCCAGATAATCCGCCGCAGCTCCGAGGCGGAAGCATTGTCACGTTTCGGGAATTGCGGGCGCAACGACAAAGGCGCGAGCTAGTATCGCGTCTCGGAAACGGCTCAACATGAGCGCAGCGCAAGATGGCAACTTACAGAGGCGGGCATTTCGGCAGTTTTCCGGCGCGTCGGATCCCCTTGCAGTAGCCATGCTTTACAACAGAAACGGAATGGCCACGTGGTGCTGGGAAGCCGCCCATGCTCTCCATGAGCTGGGACGGAGCGTAATCCTCATCGCCTCTGCGGATGCACCGCTTCCCGGCACTCCGGAGGTTGAAGTGGTCCGCATCGATATGGCGGACAAACCAGATGAGCAACGAGGCGGGATCGCCAAGGCTCTGTCAATGGCAAGGAGCCGCCTGTCGGCGCGTCCGGACGGGGCGCTCAAGAAGATTCACATGGGCCTGGCCGCTCGCGGCGTAAGTCCGGCAGCCTATGTCCTCAACCAATCGACTCTCGTCGATCGCAGCGTTCCTTGCGCACAGATTGTGGCAGCCTGGTCCTATCCGGTTAGCCTGCTTGGCTATCTGCGCAAGACTCCGCTTCTTGCCCTGGAAAGGAGTGAGAAGGCACTCTTGCGCACGGCATTGTCGCAGCTGGGCTGGTGGCGCAAGGATTGGCGCGCGTACCGGACGGCAGACCGCGTTCTGTCAGTGACTGAAGCCCTGAACAAGAGTCTTCGGCAGCGATCCACACCCTCCGATCTGGCTTACCCAGGTACCTCAGTCAGCCCGGTGGCGGACCGGGGCGATGGCGGAATCCGGCTGCTAATGGTTGCCGTCAAGCTTGGTGAGCCGCGGAAGAGAATCGTGTGGATGCTCGAAGCGATGAAGAAGATGAGTCCGCCGCCGGGAGCCGTCCTTCAACTGGCCGGGGATGCGGACGATTCCGTGCGGCGCGCGGCTGCGGAGATTGGCTTCCCGGTCGAGTTTCTCGGCCATCTCCAGCGGGAGGAACTTCAGCATGTTATGCGACAGGCGCATATCTTCTGTTTTGGATCGCTCCTCGACGACTGGGGTTATGTCCTGGTGGAAGCGATGGCCAATGGCCTGACGCCCGTTGCGCCGGCCGTCAGCCCGTTCGACGAGGTATTGGATGGCGTGGGCATCTGCTACAGCCCGCGAAGCCAGGACAGTTTCATACGCGCTCTCCGATCGATCGATTCGGGATCTTTAGCCGATAAAGGGCGCCAGGCATGGGATCGGGCGCAGAACCTGTTTTCTCGCCCGGCATTTGGCCGCTCGATCCTGGCTTCCCTCGAATCCGCTGCCCGGCTCCGCTGACCTCGCGGCTTGGAGCGGTGTAAAATGAGAAGATGGACGGTATACCGATGAAAGTCCTGATTTTGAGCATCAATTATTGGCCCGAAGTTGCGGGGATCGGAGCTTTCACTACCTATCGGGCGGAGTATCTGGCTGCCGCGGGTCACGACGTTGAGGTGTGCACGACCTTTCCATACTACCCGGAATGGAAGGTTCCGCCAAGCTATGCTGGGAAGCTTTGGGCCAGCGAGGAACGCAATGGCGTTCGAATTCTGCGCAGTTATGCCTATATCCCGAATCCCGCAACCTCTCTGAAGCGCGTCTTGCATGAGGCAACCTTTATAACTTCCTCCATGATCCGGGCATTTACGCGCCAGCGGCCCGATCTGCTGCTGGTCGTTTCTCCGCCTCTGGGACTGGCGGTAAACGCCATTCTGCTCAGCCGTTTTTGGCGCATTCCGTATGTCTTCGATGTCGAAGACATGCAACCCGACTCGGCCGCGGAACTCGGCATGCTTCCATCCTGGGCGCTGCGGTTTCTTTACCGAGTGGAGAAGGCGGCGTACAGCCATGCCGGACTGGTGACGACTCTGACCCGCGGCATGCGCAACCGGATCATGGACAAAGGGATTCCGGCGGATAAGGTGGAACTGCTGGAGCCGCGCGTCGACGACTCATTGTTCGACATCGAACCGCGCGAGGGAAGCGCGTTTCGACAGCGCTTTGGACTCGGCAACAAATTTCTCGTTACGCACAGCGGCAATATGGGAGTCAAGCAAGGACTGGACGTCATTGCGGATGCCGCCGCCCTGAATCGCGCGGATGACTCGATCGAGTTCCTGTTGGTTGGGGATGGCGCCGCTTGCCCAAGGATCCGCCGCAGGGTGGCTGAACTCGACTTGCGCAATTTGCGCTTTCTGCCGCTGCTGGATGCGGGGGATTTTCGAGGGCT